>JAGOVA010000081.1 GCA_018061005.1 Sterolibacterium sp.
CGCTGTAGCTGTGCTGGGCGCGACCATGTGGTCGCTGCAACCGCGCAAGCGCAGTGCAAGCGAACAGGCTGAGCTTTACAACGTGGATCGCGTTTCGCGCTCGGAAGGACTGGACCAGCTTCCGACCGACTATTCCAAGTTGCCGCAGCATGTTCCCGAACTAGGGCCGCCGCTGCCGGGCGACTTGGGGCCAGCCATCGTGAAATCGCAGCAACCGGTGACGCCTACCTACACGCCGCCGGGCCACGCTCCCGTGAACGGCGAGCACGACGCCCAGCGCAAGGAGGCGGAAGCGGCGGCGGGGGCATCGGTGTTCTTCCGTTCCAGCAACCAGCGCGCCGCGGCCGCGCCAACGCAGGTGGCCACGGCCAGTCCTGCGTCCGGCCTTGCGGGCTTCGATCCGATGGCCGCAGGACCAGCCTCGACAGCGGCGCAACCGGCCGACCCGACCGCCGTGCAGAACCGGCAGGACCAGAAAGAGGCGTTCCTGAAAGCCGGAACTACGGAAACCCGCAATTCCGGGAATCTTAAAATGCCAGCTTCACCGTACCAGGTCATGACCGGGACGGTAATCGCGGGCGCGTTGGTCACGGGCATCAAATCCGATCTACCTGGCGACGTGATCGCCACGGTGACGGAGCCGGTCTATGACACGGCCACGGGTAAGTTTGTACTGATCCCACAGGGTTCACGCATCCTCGGCCGCTATAACAGCCAGGTGAGCTATGGGCAGAGCCGGGTGCAGGTGGTATGGAATCGGATCATCCTACCCGACACGTCCTCGCTGACGCTGGATAACCTGGCCGGTGCCGACCCGGCCGGCAACTCTG
The DNA here is from genome assembly GCA_018061005.1 of Sterolibacterium sp. Taxonomy (GTDB): domain Bacteria; phylum Pseudomonadota; class Gammaproteobacteria; order Burkholderiales; family Rhodocyclaceae; genus Sterolibacterium. Next base: position 831 of record JAGOVA010000081.1, read on the forward strand.
GACTGGAGGATGGTGTTGATTGGCATTGGGATCGCATCTTTGCCGGTGCTGCGCTGACGACGCTGCTGGGCGTCGGTGCCGAGCTGGCCGCACCCGAGAACCGCCAGAACGGTGATCGCGTCATCAACGCCGCGCGCAACAGCTTGCAGGACAGTGTGAACCAGGTCGGCCAAGAGATGACCCGGCGCAACCTCAATATCCAGCCCACGTTGACGGAGCGGCCGGGTCTTCCGGTACGAATCATCGTCAATCGCGATCTGGTGCTGCGTCCCTATCAGCCGCTGTTCTTCAATCGAGGAAGTTCACGATGAGCACTGCACGCAAGCTGCGGCTGGGGCCGCTACCCAAGACCGAGAGCGTCAAATTGGCCTTCACATGTCCGACCAGCCTCAAGGCGGACCTTGACCGCTACGCCGCGCTGCATGCGCAGACTTATGGGGAGATGGTCGATGCGGCAACGCTGATCCCGCACATGCTGGAGGCTTTCATGGCCGGGGACCGAGGGTTCAGGAAAGGTATTTCCCCAAGGCCGGTGCCGCAGAAACCAACCTAGCGGTATGAAATCCATCCGCCATACACGAAAGCGCAGCCATCGGCTGCGCTTTCGCTTTTTGGGACCGATGAAGGCATGGGGCATATGATGGCGGGTAAGAAGTGAGTTGGTTATGACCTGACCCACCCGCTGCAGTGCTCTCAGGCTTGCTGTCGCGATGCCCCCATATGGCACCTGGCCCGTAGGGCGCCAAGTACGCACGACGGCTGGAATCTAGCCTAACTCATTGCCCCATATAGCCTTTAGTGCTGCTGTCCGGTTGCACAATAAGCTTGACAGCGGACATTTTTTATTGCGCCGTCCACGGCGGAAAGTCAGGAAAATGATACGTCGAATAAACCCCGTTAATGATTGCGGGATTGATCTGTCATGAAGATTGCCACCTGGAATGTCAATTCCCTTAAAGTGCGTTTGCCACAGGTGCTCGACTGGCTGGCGACGGAAGCACCGGATGTGCTGTGCCTGCAGGAAACCAAGCTGGAAGACCGGGTTTTCCCCTTGGCTGAAATCGAAGCGGCAGGCTATCACGCCGTGTTCAGCGGGCAGAAAACCTACAACGGGGTGGCCATACTGGCGCGCGCGCCGCTGCTTGATGTCACTGCGGGTATTGTCGATTTTGCCGATGAACAGCGCCGGGTCATCCGTGCGACGGTGCTGGGTGTGCGTGTGGTCTGCATTTATGTGCCCAACGGCCAGAGTCTTGATTCTGATAAATATCAGTACAAGCTGAAGTGGTTGGCGGCACTTGATACCTGGCTGGCGGCGGAGCTTCGTCGATATCCGAACCTGCTGCTGCTGGGCGATTACAACATTGCCCCGGAAGACCAGGATGTGCATGACCCGGCTGCCTGGCAAGGGCAGATATTGTGCAGTGAGCCAGAGCGCGCGGCTTTTCGTGGTTTGCTCCAGCAGGGGCTGGTTGATGCGTTCCGCTGCTTCGAACAGCCGGAAAAGAGTTATTCCTGGTGGGATTACCGGATGATGGGGTTTCGTCGCAATCACGGCTTGCGGATCGATCACATCCTGCTGTCATCACCACTGGCCGCGCAGTGTGTGGCTTGCCACATCGACAAAGCACCGCGCCGCCTCGAGCGGCCATCCGACCATGCGCCGGTGGTGGCTGAATTGCGCCGGCTGTAAGGGTTGTAAGGGATGCAAGAACGATAAGGAAGACCTGTGCGGTCTGTGTGTCTGGGTCTGTATTAGCGCATCCCCGGCATCATGCCTTTCATGCCGCGCATCATTTTTTGCAGCCCACCCTTGGAGAACTGCTTCATCACTTTTTGTGTCTGCTCGAACTGGTTGAGCAGGCGGTTGACTTCCTGCACCTGCACGCCTGCACCCGTGGCGATGCGACGTTTGCGGCTGGCCTTGATGAGTTCAGGTTTGGCGCGTTCGGCTGGGGTCATCGAGTTGATGATGCCTTCGATACGCCGGATGGCCTTGTCTTCCACTCCACTCCCGGCTTGCTGCGCGGCCTGGGCAAACTGGGCGGGGAGCTTTTCCAGCAGAGAGGCCACGCCGCCCATCTTACGCATCTGGGTAATCTGTTCCTTGAAGTCGTTGAGGTCGAAACCCTTGCCTGACTTGAGTTTCTGCGCCAGTGCCTGTGCCTTTTCCTGGTCGACGCCGCGTTGTGCTTCTTCGACCAGACCCAGGATGTCGCCCATGCCCAAAATACGGGCAGCCATGCGTTCAGGATGAAACTCCTCCAGCCCCGTGAGTTTTTCGCCGACCCCTGAAAACTTGATCGGTTTGCCCGTGACATGGCGCACCGAGAGTGCCGCGCCACCGCGGGCATCGCCATCGAGTTTGGTGAGGATGACCCCGGTCAGCGGCAGTGCTTCGCTGAATGCCTTGGCTGTATTGACGGCATCCTGGCCGAGCATGGCATCTACCACGAACAGGGTTTCGATCGGGTTCAACTGGGCGTGCAGCAGTTTGATTTCCGCCATCATTGCTTCATCGATGGCCAGTCGTCCGGCGGTATCGACAAACAGCACATCGTAGTAATGCTTCTTCGCATAATCGAGCGCTGCTGCTGCGATATCCGCCGGTTTCTGTTCGCCCGATGAAGGGAAAAAGTCGATGGCGGCCTGTGCGGAAACAGCCTTCAATTGCTCGATCGCGGCGGGACGATATACGTCGCAGGAGACAGCGAGGATTTTTTTCTTCTGCCGCTCGCGCAGCCATTTGCCGAGTTTGGCGGTGGTGGTGGTCTTGCCCGCGCCCTGCAGGCCCGCCATCAGGATCACGGCCGGGGGCTGGGTCGCCAGATTGAGCCCGCTGCTGGCACCGCCCATCAGCTCGGTCAGCTCACGATGCACCACGCCGACCAATGCCTGGCCGGGTGTGAGTGAGCCGACGACTTCATGGCCAACCGCCTTTTCCTTGACGCGGGCGATGAATTCCTTGACGACGGGCAGGGCGACGTCAGCTTCCAGCAACGCCATGCGGACTTCACGCAGCATGTCGGTGATATTGTCTTCGGTCAGGCGTGCCTGGCCGCGAATGGTCTTGACGACCTTGGCAAGGCGTTGAGTCAGGTTGTCGAGCATGGCTGGATTCGTCTGCGGATAGGGTAAACTGGAAAAATGTCGACGATTCTACTGCATCTGCTGGCGGCAACCCTGTATTTGGGGCTGGCCACGCATTTCTGGCGCACCCGCTGGCGTGGTGCCGTACTTGCTCAACCGCGTTCGGGGCTTTCCAGTCGCGAGCGCGGTATCCTGCTGGGGACGTTGGTCGCGCATGGGGTGGCACTCAATCAGGATATTTTCACCGACGGCACCATGCGTTTCGGGTTTTCTGTGTCGCTGTCGATGATGCTCTGGCTGGCGATTGCCGTGTACTGGATCGAAAGCTTTTATGCGCGCATGGAGGGCTTGCAGATCTTCGGTTTTCCGCTGGCCGCACTGTGCGTGCTGCTGCCCGCGCTGCTACCCAGCCCGCATCTACAGACCCAGACCGACAGCCTGGCTTTTCGCAGCCATTTCATCATGGCCATGCTGGCCTACAGTCTGTTTACTTTGGCTGCATTGCATGCCCTGCTGATGGCTGCTGCCGAGCGTAGCCTGCATCGCGGTCGTCTGCCGCCGTTGCTGGCCGGTTTGCCACCGTTGCTGACTATGGAAGCCTTGTTGTTCCGCCTCATCCATATTGCCTTTTTTCTGCTGACGGCCACCCTGCTTTCCGGCGTATTTTTCTCTGAGGTACTGTTTGGTCGGGCGATGAGTTTTGAGCATAAAACAGTTTTTGCCTTCATTTCGTGGCTGATTTTTGCCGCACTGCTGCTGGGGCGGCATCTGCGCGGCTGGCGGGGGCGATTGGCCTTGCGCTGGACGCTCGCCGGATTTGCCACCTTGTTGCTGGCCTATGTAGGCAGCCATTTCGTGGTCGAAGTGATCCTTCATCGCGCGACCACCTGAATGGCCTGATGGCGTGAAATAAGCACGCCTACCCTCTGATCATGGATGAACTTTCCCTGTCGACCCAGTTCGTCATTTTGACGCTACTGCTGCTGGTTTCTGGTTTCTTTGCCATGGCCGAAACCGCCATGATGGTGACCAATCGTCATCGCCTGCGTCATCTGGCGCGCGAAGGGCATCGCGGCGCGCAACTGGCGCATGGCTTGCTGAACAGGATCGACCGCCTGATCAGTCTGATCCTGCTGGCCAACACCCTGATCAATGCGGCTGCGGCCATGCTGACAGGGCACATCGCCCTGACCCTGTTTGGCGAGCAAAAGTGGGCACTGGAAGCGGGCACGCTGTTTATCACCTTTTGTTTGCTGGTGTTTTCGGAAATCACCCCCAAGGTCATCGGCGCGACCTATCCAGACTGGCTGACCCTGCGTATCGGTTATCTCCTGACCCCGCTGCAACGGGTGGCGACACCGGTGGTCTGGTTCGTCAATCTGTTTGTCACCGCACTGCTCAAACTGTTGCGGCTTGAACAAAAGCCAGGGCATGAGGCAACGCGGGTGTCTCCCGAAGACCTGCGTGCCATGGTGCTCGAGGCCGGGCACTTCATTCCACCGCAGCACCAGAACATGCTGCTCAATCTCTTTGATCTGGAAAGCATTTCGGTCGAAGACATCATGACTCCGCGCGGCGAAATCGAGGGCATCGACCTGCAATCGCCGCTGGAGGACATCCATCAGCAACTGGCCACCAGTTTCCATACCCGCTTGCTGGTGCATGACGGTGATCCGGGCAATGTGGTGGGCATACTCCATCAACGTCGCCTGTTGTCAGCTGCTCTTGCCGATGATCTGAATCTTCAGGCCTTGCGCGAGCAGATGACGCCGCCTTATTTCATTCCTGCGGATACAACGATCTACGCACAGTTGCAGTTTTTTCAGGAAAACCGTCAGCGGATTGGGCTTGTGGTCGATGAGTACGGTGAGATCATGGGCTTGCTGACACTCGAAGATATCATCGAAGAGATCATCGGTAAATTCACTACCAGCGTGCCTGAAGGCGAGGCATTACGCTGGGAAGTCGATCCGGATGGCAGTGTCGGGGCGATGGTCGATGGTGCGCGTACCCTGCGTGAGTTGAACCGGGTGCTGGGTCTGACGTTTCCCCTGGACGGCCCGAAAACCCTGAATGGCCTGATTCTTGAACACTTGCAGGACATTCCTGAAGCGGGTCTTAGCGTGAAGATCGGTGACACGCCGATGGAAATCGTGCAGGCGCAGGATCGCAAGATCCGCATGGTGCGGCTCTTCAAATCCCGCGCACAAGGCTGAAATGTAACGCGCTCGCTGGTTTTGTTTGACAGGGCTGCTCGCAAATATTTATAATAGTCGGCTTCGTTGGGTCGTTAGCTCAGTTGGTAGAGCAGCGGACTTTTAATCCGTTGGTCGCAGGTTCGAATCCCGCACGGCCTACCAGTTACATGGCAATGCTTGAGTTTTCTCTGTATCGCGCTGTATAATCCCCCGGATTCGCAGCGTCGCGGTTGTCCCAGTAGTGGCCTTAATTGGGCATCTGCGAAGCAGAAAATATTTTCAAGAAGGTTGCAAAAAGGTTGCAAAAAGTATCGGGTCGTTAGCTCAGCTGGTAGAGCAGCGGACTCTTAATCCGTTGGTCGTAGGTTCGATCCCTACACGGCCTACCAATACTGAAGGGCTTACAGGTTCATTCTTGTAAGCCCTTTTCTTTTTCCGAGTTCTTTTTCCGAATTCATTTTTGTAAGGTTGCGCGCGATTTGGCATAGTTTTGCGCGACATTTGGCACACGGTTACAGATACTCCCCCGGCAGTTGTTTCCGTCCCGCCTCAGCATCAAACGCCTTGCGGCAGTGCTCTGCATCGAAAGGTCGGAACAGCGCATCCAGCACCGGACGGAACACTCGCCCCTGAACCTTCCCGGCCTGCTCCATACGGAAACAGGCTGCGCTGATCGTCTCGTCCGGCTCGCCGTGGCCGAGCGTGAGCAGCACCCAGACGAGTTGATCGACGGCGATGAGGACGTTCAGGAGGCGCGCCTTCACAGCTGCACCCCTGTCAGGATTTCATCCTTGCGCCCTTCCGCAATTAAACTCAATGCCTCAAGATATGTCAGCGCGTCTTGCGTGGATTTCAAACCCAGATCGACGTGCGTCAGGCGCGGGTCTTCAACAATGCTGAAGAAGTCCCGCACGATGGCATCGGCACTGGCCTTAATCGCCACGCGCTCCTGTGCCGTGAAAAGTAACTTGAATTCGATTGGGGAGACTTTACTCGCCCCGCCGACAGGCGTCAGCAATCTATCAGGATCGCTAAAAACGCCGACATCCGTCACCCATCCACGTAAAGACTCGTCGTAACGAATCTCGCCACCTTCGTAAACAATATCCCCATCGCTGTTCTTTAGCTTCATCACACGAGTCCTTTAAGATAATCCGTCAGGCTGCGCTCGATGTCGTCAGAGAATTTCTGCCACGCCTCGGTGGCATCCTTCGCCGCCTTGATGCCCGCCTCGCGCGCCGCCACCTGGTCATCCACCCTCGCCAGGCGGTTCTGGTTATCCGCCAGTATCCGCGCCTTGCCTGCCAGCTCCTCATACAGCCTGACCTGCGCCTCGCCATCCTTCTGGCAGGCGAAGAACGCCGCCGCCTGCTCATACACGCTCGCATTCAGCTCGTTTTCTGCTGCCGCAGCGCGCAGCGTGGCCGCCCGGTTGCGGTCTTTCTGCTCCTCAGACAGCCCCAGTAGCTGCAACTCCTCCTCGCGCTTCTGGATCGTATCGACGAGCCGCCGGTTTTCCTCGTCCGCCCCTTTCAGAATGCTATCGCGCCCCGCCTTGCCCATCGCCGCCAGAGATTTTGCCGCCTCATTGGCCGCAATCGACAAATCACTGGTGAGCAATGTCACCCGCGCCAGAGCAGCCTCATGCTTCTTCGGGTCGCGCTCTGCCTCCGCGTACTGCTGGGCGATACTGAGCTGCGCTTTTAACGCCTGCTGGCGAATACCCAGCCGCTGCTCCTGGTAATCCTGCTCTTCCACCAGCCCCGCCGCGTGCCCCACCTCCAGCGCAGAAAGCTCCTCCTGCGCCGCCCGGCGCAACACCTCGATCTGCTTCTTCGCCTGCACCTCGGCCACGCCCTCGCGGGCATCGCCTTTATCTGCGCCCTTGCTGCGGATTTCTGCCACCCGCGCGTTGTGGTCTTTCAGCGCCTGAATATAGCGGGCGTCCGTCTCCTGCAAGCCCAGCACTGCCGTGCTGAACAGCTTGTTTTCTTCCTCGACATCCTTGGCAATCTTGACGGCCTTCGATGCGTATTTCGTGTCCTCGCCATACGCCTTCAGCCGCGCATTCTCTGCCGCGCGCCGCCTCTCGAAATCGCCCTTGATGTCCGACGCCTGAAAGCCCACTTCTTTCCCGCGCTGCATCGCCAGCCCGGCCAGTTCAATGCGCAGCTCCTTGATCCGCCCGATGGTGTCGTTCAGCTGGCTGCGATTCAGCGGCGACAAATACCCGCTGTTCTTGCTGGCCGACAATTCCAGCGCGTCCTGCACCTTTTGCAGCTCGTGCACTTCCTGCCGCTTCTGCCCTTGCAGCTGCTGCGGGTCGAACAGCGACTTGCCGGTCAGAAACTTGAATTCAAACGCCTTGACCGCCGCCATGTATTTGATGACAACGTTGGTGTCGTCGCCCAGCCTGCGCATGGCCGCCGACGAGTCATTGATGGAGTCCGTGAAGTGCGAGAGGAAGCCACTGCCACCGCCCCCGGCGACGAGATCCTGTTTCCAGAGATCCCACGCCGATTTCGTTCGGTTCAGCTCCTGCTGCAAGCTGCCCAGCGGTGCTTCAATCTCTTTGAGTGCCTGGGCAAAGCGCGGCAAAAAGTCGGCAGAGGCCAGCTTGCCCGACTCCACCATCTTGATCAGCTCGGCCTGCGTGACCCCCATTGCATTGGCCGCGATGCTGAATGCCCCCGGCAGCCGCTCGCCCAGCTGACCGCGCAGCTCCTCCATGGATACCACACCCTTGGAGGCCATCTGCCCCAAAGCGAGGAACGCCCCGCCCATCTCATCGGCGGAAAGCCCAAAGCGCGCCCCGGCGGCGGAAACCCCTTCAAAGGTCGCCCGGGTGTCCGCCAGCGACATCCCCGCACCGCGTGCCGAGGCGGCAAACTTGGCATACGCCTGGCTGGCCGTGGCAAAGTCCAGCCCCATGGTTCGCGTGACCGTCCGCAAATACTCGATTTCACGCGCTGCCCCGGCCATCCCGCCGGTCGAAAATTCAAGGCTGTTCTTGAGCTTGTCTGCGGCAAGCCGGGCATCGATCAGGGCGCTGGCCATCTCCTTGGCCGATACCGCCAGGGCGATGAGCCCCGCGCCGCGTGCCGCCATCGATTGCAGTGCTTCGAGCTGTTGCGAGACCGAGCGCACGCCCTTGGCGGCACTGCTGAAGCCGCCCGCAGCGGAATCACAGGCGCGCTGGGCATCGCTGGCAAACTTGCGCAGGTGTTCGCGGCTGATCGTCAGCCCGCCTTCGACCTCCTTACCGTCGAATTTCAGCCGGATGCCAAGGTTGATGTCCTGCGCCATTATCCTATAATCCTCGTGTCATGAACGCGCTCGTTATCTTCGCCTTCGCCCCTGCCGCGCTCGCCTTGCTGCGTGGCCGTCCGATTTTCTGGCACTCGCTGGCCGGGCTGGTCGTCTTCTTCACGCTGCTGCAAGGAGGCTCGCCAGCGGTCGGCGGCGTGCTGTGGCTGATTTGCCTGGTGCTCGCCGCCCTGCGTTAATCCGCTGGCTCCTCCTTACTACCCATCACCGCCAGTGCTTCGTCTTCCATATACCGCAACGCCCGCAGCACCGTAAGCCGCCGCCGTTTTTTCACCCCGGCAATTTCCAGCGCCACCGGCAGGCTGGGCAAATCCAGCCCCAGATAACCGCCGCCATTCAGGCCGGCAACGATGCGCCAGTGATTACTCATCACGCACCAGGCATCCCACACATCGTGATGCTCCGGCCAGACTCCAAGCACTCGCCCATCTTCCTCGTCCTCTGCCTGCCGCAGCCGCGCCAGTTCCTCAATAACCTGCGCGGGCGGCATCCCCGCCGCCCGGAAGTCATTGGCTAGTTCGGCAAGGTCGCGCCCACCCCCTCGTCCGCTACGGGCACTTCCCCATCCGCGAGCGAGGGCAGCGAGTTTTTTGCTGGAGCCACGCCGAAACGCACCTCGCTGAGCGATACATTCAGCGCACTGGATACGGCCAGCCCATCCGCCCCGCACACCCACTCCGTCAGCAGCTCGCGGCTATAGGGCAGCTCACAGCCCGCCTCGTCCTGCACCTTCGCCCAGCCGGTCAGGAGCTC
>JAGOVA010000127.1 GCA_018061005.1 Sterolibacterium sp.
CGTTCATGCAGACTCGGAGCAGGCACGCGCCATCCTTGACGCGCCTGCTTGCTCGACCTATACTACCGGCATGATCGAGAATGTCTGAGCGTTCAACGTGAAGGGGCTTACATTCGTTTATGACTGTCGTGCTTGCTGCAACCCATACCCTGCTCGCTGGCGCTGGTGAGTGCTTTACCGACGTGATCGTGCATGTCAACGCCCGCGTATTGTCGCCGGCTCAAGCGCGGCGCAAGGTAAATGGCTGGCTTGCCCTGGAAGTTGGCGACCGTCTGCTGGCCGGTGAACCGGAATTGATGTTGGCAGAACAGTTGGTCTGGCGTGTGCCGGTGCAGTGGACTTCGCCGACCCTGGGCATGCTGGCTCACACCAATATCCTGATCTTGATTGACGCAACGACTGGCGATCTGCTGCCGGACTCGCCCACACCCCAGGAGATCGAAGACCATGTCGCAACCCTCGCGCATACCCTTCGAAGCGCAGCTTGACGATGGCTATTGCCTGCCGGCCTTCGCCACGATGGTCCTGGCCGCGCTGGGCATGAAAGTAAGCCAGCGCGATGTGGCGAAACGGCTGGCGACCGGCGCCGCCGGGACGCCGTTTTCGCGATTGCATCGGCTCGCTGGCCCGAATGTGCGCGTGGAAGTAGGAATCAACGGAACACTTGCCCAGCTGTATGCAGAAGTGCAAGGCAATCGGCCGGTCGTTGCTGCTATTCATGCAGGTTGGCTGCCGCACGCCGAGATTACTAGCCCACACGCAGTTGTCGTGATCGATACATCAGACACCGCGGTAACAATCCTCGATCCAGCAGGCAACAGCGAACCGATTGACGTTCCAATCGATGCGTGGGTGGCAGCATGGGTCGAAATGGATTGCGTCTACGCCATCATTGCCAGACAAACGTCATGACCCCTCCTACCGCTGCGATTGTGGGTATCAATGCGACTTCTTCGAGCGCACGATCCGCGAGATGGGCAAAGTCAGCCAGCGCAAGACCCAGTATCTGGTCGAGGACGGCCACCGCATCGAGTTTACCAAAGGCGAAGCCGTCGCCGTGCACTGCCCCGCGCTGGGCCGTTGCCTGATTGTGGGGTGGGAACAGGCATGAATCTGCACCAGAGCCGTTTCGCCGTCGGCGCGTTCGACGTGGACGCCCGCACTGGCGCAATCCTTGACCCGGCGCAGTGCATGGCGGCAATCCAGGCGTGTTGCGTGCAGGAATCACACTTCTCGAACCACCTTTGCGCAGGTATAATGCGGTGGGAGGTGAAGCATGACCAGCTTTGAACAGACGCTTTTGCAGGAAATCGCCATACTACCCGAGTCCCGCCGACCGGATGTGTTGGCATTTGTGCGCTACCTGCGGCTCAGCCTGATGACAGATGGTGAGATCGAACAGGGCTACGATGCGGCCATTGCCAAAATCCGCGAGACAGCCACCAAGTACAACGTGACGGACCAGGATATCGAGGAAGAGATTCGGGCCGTGAGGGAAATCCGTGCGCGTCGTACTTGACACCAACATCTTTGTCTCAATGGTGCTCGGCGGACAAGTGGGCAAAATCAACGAGTATTGGAGAGCAGACAAATTCAGACTGGTAGTGAGTGACGACATCGTTTCTGAATATCTTGATGTGCTGTCGCGGCCAAAACTACACCTTACCGCTGATGTGGTCTCCACAGTGTTAGGGCGTGTGCAGCGCAAAGCTGAGTTTGTAACACCGACAAAGAAGTTCCTTGCCGTCAAAGCCGATCCAGCCGACAACAAATTTGTCGATGCGGCCGTTGCGGCAAAAGCTGACTATGTGATCAGCGGCGACGCGCATTTGCTGGACTTGAAATCATTCCGCGCCATCCCGGTCCTCACGGCGCGCAATTTCATCGATCTCCTATTGGTCTGATCCAGACAACAATCCAGGCAACAATCGACAGCGTTGCTGTCGCCACGGTATCTCTTCGAAGACGGCCACCGCATCGGGTTCACCGCCGGCGAAGCCGTCGCCGTGCACTGCCCCACGCTGGGCCGTTGCCTGATCTCACGAGCACGGAAATCTGCGACGGCGTGCATAGGTAGTGTGAGAGCGTCAGGCGTAATGCGTCAGCTTGCGCGGCCCTTGATGCGCGTGCTTGCCCAGCCTATACTGGCGGCATGATGGGCTGGTTCAGCCACAGGAAGTTTTGCTCATCCTGGCTACTGGCCGCACTTTACGTCCCTTCCTGGCGGTCTGCTCCAACAAGAAGTACTCCCAGAAAAATGAAAACTATTCCCCGCATTTCATCCGCGTAAATCCGCCGTATCCGCCATATCCGCGGTCTATCCACCTCCCCATTTCGCGCGATCCCCGCCCGCGGCGCTAAAATGAAGGCAGCCCCTGGCCATGCGCCGGCAACAACGCCGCGCATCAACGAACATGAGGTAGGTTGAGTATGCAGCACCGTGATTGCACGTTCCGTTTCTCCGTTCTTCTCCGCCTGTTGCTGGCTGCTTTGCTGGCGCTCATCCCACTGCTTATGCTGCCCGTGGCGCCCGACGCCGCGGCTCAGGGCGCCATCAACCTGCCCTACGGCTTCATTTCCGAGATCGTCACCGAGGGCATGAACCTGCCCACCAGCTTTGCCCTGGCGCCTGATGGCCGCATCTTTGTGGCGGAAAAAGCCGGGCGCGTGCGCGTGATCAAAGAGGGCCAGTTGCTTGAAACGCCCTTTGTGGACCTGAGCGGCGAGGTCAACGACGCCGCCGACCGCGGGCTGATGGGCA
>JAGOVA010000082.1 GCA_018061005.1 Sterolibacterium sp.
ATGTACGGCTTAGCGGTGGGCGTTGTTGTTTACGTGTCTGATTTTCAGGTTCATCAAAATTTCCTGCGTGGCTGGACCGCCCAGATTCAAGAAGTTCTTATCGAGCATTTGAAAGCGGAGTGTTTGCATGCAAACCCAGAGTAAATCAACGTTGATACGTTTTCTGACCCTGGTCGGGCTCGTGGCAATGATTGCGGCCTATTTTTCCCCGATCTGGTGGGTTTCCCTGACGGCGCCGAATTATCCCAAGGATGCATTCCCGGATGGCATCCGGATACATTTTCACTTCGATGGCGTGCATAACGGCTGCAAGGCGGCTGCCAAGGGAACCCGGATGTCGAATGAGATTCTCCAGGAAGACCTTTCCGAACATACCGAACGTTACAACCCCATTCTGGATCAGCAGAAGAATGTCGATAAGAGTGCCCAGGGGCTTGATTGTGTTCATGAAATGAACACAATCAACCACTATGTGGGAATGTATCCGATTGCAACCGGCTCACCCGTTGAGTTGCGTCTGTCCAAATACATTTTTGGTTTCATGGCGGTGATGTTGCTGGGCTTCATTCCCGCGCAGCGCAAGCAGCAATTGATGGTGCTGGGTGCCGGCTTTTCTGCTGTGGCGATCTGGATGGTTGTTCATCAGCTGGTGATGGGGGAACTCAATACATTCGCCGCGTATTACTACAAGGAAGCCAGTGCTTTCTTTAATCAACCTGAAGTGCTCGAGCGATGGGTGGCGAATCTGAAAATGGCGACGCAAATGGCGATCGCTGGTTTGGTGCTGGCAATGTTGATTGTAATGATCGGCGTATGGAAAATTCGCAGTTTCCAGTTGCTCCTCGTCCTGGTTCCGGCATTGCTGCCGTTGTTTTTTGTCGCCGATTACGCGGGTTGGCTCTGGTTTTTTGGCCATAACCTGCACCCGTGGGGTGCTTTTACGGTCAAGCCGTTCATGCCGACAGTGTTTGGTGAAGGCAAGGTCGCCCAATTTTCAACCTATTCCTACCCGTATTGGGGCTATGGCTTGTTAGTTCTTTCGAGCTGTGCGCTGTTGCTGGCAATGCTGTTGCGGCGCAAGCAGCTGCGGGAAGAATCACCGAGCTGAAGCTCCCGGACCTGATCATGCCGCACTATCGCAGGGTCATGCTGGCGTTATGCAGTGCGCTGCTGCTTTTGCCTGTTTCGGTCGGAAACACCGCGGATAACGAGCGAGCAGCGGACCTTGCCGCTGCTCATGGCGGGGCGCGCGTGGACGCGGACAAGCCGCTGCCCTTGATCCCCTTGTATGAACGACATCAGCGGATTCATTCCCTTACGCCATTTCAGAATCTGGTCGATGCAGCGCCTGCCGGCTCTGTGCTCAAGCCTCCTCCGGGGGTCTATGCCGGGCCGGTTCACCTGACCAAACCGCTGACCATTGAGGGGGGCGGGCAGGTGGTCATTGATGGCGGCGACAAAGGTACGGTATTCGTCATGCAAACCGACGATGCCACGCTGCGCGGCGTGCAGTTGAAGGGCTCTGGCGCCTCGCATGACAGCGACGATACCTGCCTGAACATTCGCGGCAATCGCAATACCGTCGAAGGGGTGGCGATTGACGATTGCCTGTTTGGCATCGATTTGAAACAGGCAAACCAGAATCTCATCCGCAGCAACAAAATCACATCGAAACCTTTTTCGCTTGGCTTGCGTGGCGATGGAATCCGCCTCTGGTACAGCATGGACAACCGCGTTGAAGATAACGAAGTCATCGATTCACGCGACATGGTTGTCTGGTATTCAAATGGCAATCTGTTCAAAAACAACCTGGGCCGACGCAGTCGTTACTCGATTCACTTCATGTTTGCCGATCGCAATGAAATCGAAGGCAACCGCTTTTACGATAATGCGGTTGGTATTTATCTGATGTACACCGAAAAGGTAAATATCCGCAACAACCTGATTTCCCACGCAACCGGTTCGACGGGCATGGCGATCGGTTTTAAAGAGGCCAGCGATACGATTGTCGAAAACAATGAAATCATTTACTGCGGCGTCGGCATTGGTTCCGATCTGTCGCCATTTCAGCCCGGGGCCACGATCCATATTCGCAATAATCGTATTGCCTATAACGGCATCGGCATCCTGTTCAACAGCGAACTGGGCGGCAATGTCATGAGCGATAATCTCTTCGAGGGCAACTTGGCGCATGTCTCGCTTGGTGGTCGCAGTACTGCGGGCCTGAATGAATGGCATGGCAATTATTGGGACGATTACCAGGGGTTTGATCGCAACGGCGATGGAATTGGCGATACGCCGCATGAGTTGTATGCCTATGCGGACAGAATCTGGATGGAATTCCCGCAGGCGCGTTTCTTCGCTTCGTCTCCTGCCATGGAGCTGCTGGATTTTTTGGAGCGTCTGGCGCCATTTTCGACACCGGATAAATTGCTGCGCGACGAGAATCCGCGTTTCATCAAGCCTCAGCGAGGTGGAAAGTCATGAGTTCTTCAGGCAGGCCACCGGCGCTTGATTCGACAAGTTCGGCGGTTGCAGCAACAGAGGCTGATTTGCGCAGCAAGGCTCCACCCGTGTCGCAGGCGCGCTTGCTTGAAGCACGGCGGCGCTTTTTGCGTTCCGCTGCCCTGACGGGCGCAGTGCTGGGCGTGGCTCTCGCAGGGTATTTACCCCTGGCGTATGCGAAAAAGCCGCGGTTGCGCCCGCCAGGCGCGCTCGATGAGCAGGATTTTCTGTCTTCCTGCATCAAGTGCGGGCAATGTGTGCAGGTTTGTCCGGTTCAGGCCATCAAGCTTGCCGAACTTGACGATGGCTTTGGTTTGGGCGTTCCGTATATCGATGCCCGCAGTCAGGCATGCGATTTTTCCTGTGATGCCGCGCAATGCATCCTGGCCTGCCCAACCGGTGCATTGACCTATGAAAAACCCTCATTTCTGCCGGTGCGGCCTGGCGCCAGCCTGTCGCGCAAGCCGGCGCTCAGGGCCAAGGAAAAGGAAGCCGATAACACCCTGAATTTTACGGAACGCATGGGCGTAGCGCGGCTGGCGCGGCCAGGCGCATGTCTTGCTGCGCAAGGCAAAGGCTTCAAGGGGCAGGCGCGTGGTCCGGACTACAAGGGCCGATTGCGCTACACGGAAGTTGATCGCTGGAAGCCGATTGCCATCCGCGATCATGCCTATGACGTGGCGCTGTGCGATTTGTGCGTGCGTGAGTGCCCCATCAAGGATGCGATCACGCTTGAAAAAATGGCTTCAGCGGATGGTGTGGTGCGTATGCAGCCGGTGATTCATGAGGCCTGTGTCGGCTGCGGTGTGTGCGCCATGATTTGTCCGGTTGAACCGGGTTGCATCGAAATCGATTCGCGTGAGGTCTGGAAATCATGAGCAGCCGTTTCCTCGAATTGTTCATGGTCATGCTCGGGCGCGAGCCGAAAAAACCCACGCAGATTTCACCAGCCGCTCAACAGATTCATATTCTCAAGCGGCAGAACAAGGATCAGCTGAATGCGCAGCGCGAGGCTCTGCATGCGGCACACCAGAACGTGCATAAATGGCGCAATCGCCGCTGGGCCGTCCTGCTGGCCGTGAATCTACTGTTCGTGTTTTCGTTCTGGCTGGACATCCAGATTCTCGAAGGTTCGCTGACGGCTTCGCGCTTTGTCGGCTTCCACATGATCGATCTGAATTCGGCGCTGCAAGTCATGCTGGCCCACAAGCACATCATCGTGAATCTGGTGATTGGCACGGGAACAATCTTTGTTCTCTGGCTGTTGCTCGGTGGGCGCACGTTTTGCTCGTGGGTCTGCCCCTACCATTTTGTGGCCGAACTGGCGGAGAAGCTGCATCTTTTCCTTGTAGACAAAAAGCTCGCCACGAATGTGACATTTCATCGCGGCTTGCGCACCTTGTTCTGGCTGCTGTTCGGCATTCTGACCTGGATCACGGGGTACACCGTGTTCGAAACCATTTCTCCCACGGGTATTCTGAGTCGCGCCCTGATTTACGGGCCGGGATTGTCGCTGTGCTGGATAGCCTTGTTGCTGCTCTTTGAAGTGACCATTTCACGTCGCGCCTGGTGCCGTTATATCTGCCCGATCGGCTTGACCTACGGCGTGGTCGGCGCGGTATCCCCGGTACGCGTCGTGTACAAACTCGAGAACTGCTTTCACGAAGGCGACTGCAAGAAGGTTTGTCTGGTGCCGCACGTGCTGGATATGGTCGTCAAGGGCCGGGCGAGTGAAACCCAATTGCCCATCGGGCCGGACTGCACGCGTTGCGGTCTGTGCGTTGATGTGTGTCCGAGCGGAGCCTTGAGTTATGAAGTCAAGGGCCTGAACAAGTTGCTTTAATCGATATGATCTGTTGCCAAAATCTCTCCAAGACCTTCAAGCGCAACCGCGTTCTCGATGCTGTCAATCTGGACATCGGTCTGGGCGAACGGATTGCCCTGATCGGTTCGAACGGCGCCGGTAAAACTACGCTGATCCGCTGTTTGCTGGGCGAATACACCCATGATGGCGTGGTGACCATTGAAGGACGGTCGCCGCGGCTGAACCGCAGCGAAGTGCTGGCCAAAGTCGGATTTGTACCGCAGCAGCCGCCGCCGCTGAAAATGCCGGTGGGACAATTGGTGGGGTTTGCGGCCGCATTGTGCGGCAGCGATCCGCAACGCATGGTCGATCTGGCCAAGCGCCTCGGCTTGGATATTCCCGCGATCAGTGCGCAGCCCTTCGTCAAGCTCTCGGGCGGCATGAAGCAGAAGCTGTTGATCGCGATTGCCCTGGGGCGCGACGCCAGGATTCTGATTCTCGACGAACCCGCAGCGAATCTTGATCCTGAGGCGCGCAAGATATTTTTCGAACTGCTGGCCGAACGCCAGGACAACGTCACGATGCTGATTTCGAGCCACCGGCTGAATGAGGTGGCCACCTTGGTGAATCGCGTGCTGGAACTGGATCTCGGCAAGGTGGTGCTTGATGACCGGGTCGCCGACGATGTGGCGCTGGCGGGCGTGCTGGCGTGTCGCGTGGTTGCCAAGCGTGCCGATGCCGCCCTGGCAAAGTCGCTGTCGCACTGGAATTTCCGCGACCTGGGGAACGGTCTCGAATGGGAAGGGGCTGTCGCCGGCCCGGATCGCCTGCGCTTCCTGGGCATGATCTCGCGCTATGTCGCACTCACGAGCCATGTCTCATTCAGCGAAGTCGAGGATGTAACTAAATGAGTACGTCTGCCGGTCGGCGCACGTTCCTCGCCCATCTGACCCTGACCGGGCTGGCAAGCCTGCCGTTGGCGAGCCTGGTGCTGGGATGTGCGCGTCAGGGGTTGCCGGATGGACTCGTTGACATCAAATGGGATCGGGACACCTGCACACGTTGCGGCATGGTGATCAGCGACCGCCGTTTTGCGGTTCAACTGCGCGGTGGAACGCCACAGCAGGCATTCAAATTTGACGATATCGGCTGTGCGGTGACCTGGCTGAAGGCGCAGTCCTGGGGCAGCGAACCCGCCACGCGCATCTGGGTCATGGATGCGGCGGACATGCATGGCAATCAGTGGCTTGATGCACGTACGGCCCATTACGTTCACGGCAAGGTGTCGCCGATGGCATACAACTATGCGGCAATCGCGCAAGCGCAAGCCGGCAGTCTGGATTTCAACAGCATGCAGCAGCAAGTATTGCTCAAGGAAAAGAAAGCATGAAACAACTCTGGCTGACCGCCAAACTGGATATTGTCGAATCCTTGCGGGCGCGCTGGTTCCTGATTTACAGCCTGGTATTCGGCGGCATCGTTGCCATGCTGTTTGCCTTTGGCTTGACCGAATCGCGCGTGCTGGGCTTCATTGGCCTGTCGCGTTTGCTGGTGACCTATATTCAGCTGACGATGGCAATCTTGCCGATTTTTGTCCTCATTACTACGGTGCGTTCGGTCGCCGGCGATCGCGAGGCCGGGGTGTTCGAATATCTGCTGTCGCTGCCCGTCTCTCTTGCTGCATGGTTCTGGGGCAAAATTCTGGGGCGCTACCTGATCGTGTTCCTGCCCGTTTTCGTCGCCATGCTGGGCGCAGTCCTGTGGGCGTTGGTACGCGAGATCGAAGTGCCGTGGGAAATGTTTGTCTATTACACGGCGCTGCTGGCGGCCATGGCCGCCTGCTTTCTTGGCATCGGCATGCTGATCTCTTCCATCGCCCGCAGCACCGACATGGCGCAGGGCGCCGCATTCCTGGTCTGGCTGACGCTGTTGCTGTTCCTCGATCTGATTCTGCTGGGTCTCATGATTCAGGACAAGGTCGCGCCAGAAATAGCCGTCGGCATTGCGTTGGCCAATCCACTCCAGGTCTTCCGTACCGCCGCGCTGTCGCTGTTCGATCCGCAATTGATCGTATTGGGCCCATCGGCGTATCTGATCCTCGATCTGTTCGGTCTTGCCGGATACAAGGCCTATGCGCTGGCGTATCCGACCCTGATCGGTTTGGCTTGTGCGGCCACGGGATATCAATTTTTCCGCCGCGGCGACTTGCCCTGATGGTCTTTCATATCAAGTACATCCTCTGGCGGTTCAGTGTGAAACCGGTTGGCAGACGGCTGCCGGGTTTCATTTTGCCCTGGCTGTCTATTCTGGGATTTTCAGGTTTGGCTGCAGCGCAGCCGGTTGGCGCCGAGATGCCTGATAGTGCGCCGCTGTTTGCCGCGCGGCTGGCGGACTTGAACGATCAGCCCGTGGCGCTTGCCGGTCTGCAGGGTAAACCGTTGATCATCAATTTCTGGGCGCGTTGGTGTGGCCCGTGCCGCGATGAAATTCCGGAGTTCATCAAGGTGCAGCAGAAGTTCAAGACTCAGGAACTCACCGTCGTGGGAATCGCCATCGACGACAAGACCGAAGCGGTAGGCGATTTCGCCAAGGCCTACGAGATCAATTATTCCGTATTGGTGGCCAAGGATGCGGGACTTGAATTGATGCGCAAACTGGGGAATTCGCGCGCCGGATTACCCTATACGCTGGTGATTGATCGTTCGGGCAAGGTGATCGCAAAAAAAATCGGCCTCATGAAGAGGCCGGAAATCGATGCAGCGCTGGAAGTCTTGTTTAAGCGCTAAAACATTTCAGATGACAGGGGTTCGTTCATTTTGTTGTCTGGCATGAAATAACGTCCCTTGAGTTTTAATTGCGCGTGCCCGGTTTCTATATTTTAAGCAGCGTCAAACTGCCAGTGCTCCAATGGTTTTCCCTTCGGCAATCCAGGTGGCAACCCATTTGGGCTGACGACCGCGGCCGGTCCAGGTCAGATCGGTTTGCACCGGGTGCCGGTATTTGATTTGCGCCGGTTTGCGGGTATTCGCTCTGGGGGAGCCGCCTTCCTTGCGCACCGATCCAACCAGTTCATCGAGAGAAAAGCCGCGCGCCTTGGCAAACTCGGCAACCTCGTTTAACGCCTTTTGTTTCGCAGCGTGTTCCCGCGCCTTGATTTCTGCGGGAATTTGTTTCTGCAACTGAATCAGCTCGTCGAGCGAAAGGCTTGAAATGTCCATGAATGACTCCTCGGTGTTTTGGTTGGGGTAGCGGATAAATAATCGGTACCTGGACTTATCCGGCAGATTCTATAACCTGTTTGGCGCCCCGGTCAAAAGAAAAACATATTACACCGTTGGTGGTGTTATTCCGGTTTCGCATTAATGCGGATTGATTTTAAGCTGGTGGGGTGTTCGGCTGTGTATTTCTGCGCAAAAGACGCTGGTAATTGAATACATAAAATGCGCAGAATCCAATGACCCAGAGCATCAGCGCTGGCGTGGAAGACCAGAAGCCGCCGGCCAGTAGCGTCATCGCCACGGCAGGCGCCCAGAAATATTTGGCAACCCGGCTATTGTCGGCGAGCTTTGCGGGCGGTTTGCCCGCTTGTGCGTCGCGCGTCACGAGATGGTCGTGGATCAACTGGTGCAGATGCTGGTTATCGGGCTGCCCCGGCGAAAGGCCGTTGCGCACTTTGCGTCGATAGATGGAATAGAAGGTTTCGAAGACCGGATAAATCAGCAGTGCAAGCGGGAACCAGGGGGAGACCGTGGGGTTGCGCACGACGAGCAGCACCGAGAGTTCGGCGAGCATGAAACCGAGTAGATAGGCACCGCCATCGCCCATGAAAATCCTGCCCGCCGGCCAGTTCCACAACAGGAAGCCCTGAACAGCGCCAGCCAGGCCCAAGGCCATGAGGAAGATCAGATGGTCTCCCGTCTGATAGCCGACATAGGCAAGTCCGCATAGCACAATGATGGCGAAACCGCCCGCCAGGCCGTTGTAGCCATCGATGATATTGATGGCATTGGCGATGCCGCCAACGGCAAACATTGTCAATGCGACGGCGAGCGGCAGCCAGGTCAGTACGGCATCGACGCCCGGCAGGTCGAGTCGATTCAGTATCGCGCCGAGCAACCATGCGCCAATGCTGCCGGCTAGCATGGTCAGCGTCAGGCGTTCGAGTACGCCGACCTTCTTGGTCAGGTCCTCGACCAGTCCGCCCAGAAAGGCCGGCGCACTGGCCAGTAACAGCAGGCCGAATTCCCGCTCGGCCAATTGCGGGACATCGAACAGCAACAAGATGCCGCTGCCGACCAGCAACCCGCTCATGATGGCAAGACCGCCGACACGCGGGGTCGGGAATTCATGATATTTCTGTGGCCCGGCATCGACATGATCGTGCGACAGATGGGCGTGCAGGTGCTCGTATTTGAGGATCAGCCAGACCGTCAGCCATGCGGCGGCAAGTGCCGCAAGCGGGATCAGCCAGGGCAGAAAGGCCGGGCCCGTGTAGTTTTGCTGGACATTCTTGGGCCGCGGGGTATTGGCAGCGAAACATTCGACGTGCGCATTTTGGATGCGCGCTTGGCGTTCGGTCATTCGGCAGGCCTCAACACCGAGTTGCGGACTGGCGGACAGGAAACGCACGACGCCGTTTGGCAGGCGACCGGTGGGGGCATCCACGGGCGATGCGGAAAGAATCAGTTTCTGGTCGGTGGAGAGGGCGTCCAGGCATTGCGGTTGCCTGGCGCTGCAAGCCGGGCAGTTTTGCAGCATGACGCGAGAGATGCCGCCAATCAGGGCTTCGCAACTCTTGATGCTTGGTCGGCTCTCAAACAGGAAGCTCAGCGTCAGCTTGCCTGCTGGATCGGAGAGCTCGACGTCCACCGTCGGGTAATACGTCTTGGGAGGCTGAAATACGGCCAGTGTGCTGAATACCAGCAACAGGATCAGACTGATCAGAATCGGCAGGCGGTTTCGCATGATGCTTTGAGTTTCTACAGGGGGGATTCAGAAGGCACGGGATTGCTGCCAGCGCCAGGCATCGGCGCACATTTGTTCGAGATCGCGCTGCGCCCGCCAGCCCAGCAGCGTGTGAGCGAGTGTCGGGTCCGCCCAGCACTGGGCGATGTCGCCTGGCCGTCGGGCGGCCATCCGGCAGGGAATCGGTTGACCACTGGCTTGTTCAAAGGCCTTGACCATTTCGAGTACCGAGTAACCGCGACCCGTACCAAGATTCACGGTCAGCATGCCCGGTTCACCGGGCTGGATGCGGGCAAGCGCGGCCAGTGCGGCGACATGCCCTTCGGCCAGGTCGACCACATGGATGTAATCACGTACGCCTGTGCCGTCAGGGGTCGGATAGTCGTTCCCCCAGACATTCAGACACGCGCGCTGACCGCTGGCGACCTGGGCGACATATGGCAACAGGTTATTCGGGATACCGTGCGGGTTTTCACCGATCAGGCCGGAGGCATGCGCACCCACGGGATTGAAATAACGCAGGCGGGCGATGCGCCAGTCAGGCTCGGCGTGCTGCAGGTCGGCGAGGATATCCTCGATGATCAGCTTGCTGCGGCCGTAGGGGTTCGTTGCATGGCGCGGAAAATCCTCACGGATCGGCAGTGTGGCTGGATCGCCATAGACCGTTGCCGAAGATGAAAATACCAGGGTCTTGAC
>JAGOVA010000083.1 GCA_018061005.1 Sterolibacterium sp.
GCCGCTATCGCTGTTGCGCTTCTTTGCGCGCGTGTATCGCAGGCGAATCCAGAGTTCGTATATCATAAGCCCGCCATGTTAACATGAGGCGATGCCTCCCTGCCTGCACCTGCGCCTCATCCTGCCCGGCCTGCTCTGGCCTGACAAGGTTTTCCACGACATCTGCGCCGACCTCGACCTGCCTGCCCTCTCCTGGTTGCTGGGGCGTGCCCGCATCACCCCCTGGCCAGCCACACAGCCCATTCCTGCGCCTGAAGAAATCATCTACACCGCACTGGGGCTGCTGCAAAATCCGCGTCAAAGTCCACCGCCCTACGCAGCCTTGCGCCTGCTGGGTGAAGATGGTGCGCCAGAACAGGCCGTCTGGCTGTGTGCCGACCCGCTGCACCTAAATGTCGAACAACGTCGGCTGACCCTGGGGCAAGACACCCCCCCGGCCGATGCCGAAGAGCTGGCCGAAATCGTTGATGCGCTCAACCCCCTGTTTGCCGAAACTGGCACGCTCGTCGCAGGCTGCAACGGGCACGCCTACCTGCGCCTGGCCACCCTCACCCTGCCCGACCTCCAGACCACGCCCCCCGCCCAGGCCAGCAACCTGAACGCCATGCTGCCGCAAGGCAACGACGCCCTGCACTGGCGGCAGCGCATCAACGAAGCGCAAATGCTGCTGCACACCCTGCCGTGCAATGCACGCCGCGAACAGCGCGGCATCCCGCGCCTCAACACCCTGTGGCTGTGGGGTGCCGGCACACTGCCTGCCGCCATGCCGCCCCCAGCACAACAGCTACGCCTCTTCGGTGATGCTGAGAACGCGATCCTGAAGGGCATGGCGCAACGGGCGGGCACGACCCTGGAACCCCTCCCCCCGCTTCACACCTTGTTACCCACCCTGAACAGCGACACGCGCAGCCTGTGCCTGCTCGCCCCCCTGCAAGCCCCCGCACGCGCCTACGATGCCCTGCGCTGGCGCGAAATCCTGCTGCAACTTGAACACGACTGGTTCGCCCCCCTGCGCCTCGCCCTGAGCCGTGGCCAGCTCCGTCATCTACAGATCACCGCACTGGGCGACGACGCAGCCAGTGCCTGCGACATCACCCTCAGCTCGCGCGACTGCCTGCGCTTCTGGCGTCGCCCGCGCGCCCTGCACAGCCTGTCTGCCTCGCCATCGAAAGCCGCCTCATGACCCAGATCACCACCCGCCGTATCCCCAACCGTGCCAGCATGATGCTCGAACAGCAAGGCATACCGCCCCTGCTGGCGCGGCTCTACGCCGCACGCGGCATCACCACGCAAGATGACCTGGACACCCAGCTCAAGTCGCTCATACCACCCGCCCAGCTGCGCGGTGCCGAAGAAGCCGCCCGCCTGCTGGCCGATGCGATTGCCGCCGGGCAACGCCTGCTGATCGTCGCCGATTACGACTGCGACGGCGCCACCGCCTGCGCCATCGGCCTGCGCGCCCTGCGTGGTTTTGGCGCGCGGGTCGATTACCTCGTGCCCAATCGTTTCGACTATGGTTACGGCCTCACACCCGAAGTCGTCCGTCTTGCCGCACAGCAAAAACCCGACTGGATCATCACCGTCGATAACGGCATCGCCAGCGTCACCGGTGTCGAAGAAGCCCGCAAACTGGGCATCCGCACCCTGATTACCGACCACCACCTGCCCGGCGACGCGCTGCCCGAGGCCGATGCCATCGTCAATCCCAACCAGCCCGGCTGCACCTTCCCCAGCAAGTCACTGGCCGGTTGCGGCGTGATGTTCTACGTCATGCTCGCCCTGCGCGCCGAACTACGCCAGCGCAACGCCTTTACCGACAAGCCTGAACCCAATCTCGCCAGCCTGCTCGATCTGGTCGCCCTCGGCACTGTCGCCGATGTCGTGTCGCTCGACCGCAACAACCGCATCCTCGTCGCGCAAGGGCTGGCGCGCATGCGTAGCGGCAAGATGCAGCCGGGCATCGCCGCCCTGTTCCGCGCCGCAGGCCGACGCGCCGAAACCGCCGCCACCTTCGACCTGGGCTTTGGCCTGGGCCCACGCCTGAATGCCGCCGGACGACTGGCCGACATGGGGCTGGGCATCGAATGCCTGACCACCGACGACAACGCCCGCGCCCTCAACATCGCCCAGGAGCTCGACACCCTCAACCGCGAACGGCGCAGCATCGAAACCGGCATGCAGGACGAAGCGCTACTGCGCCTCGACGAAATGGCCGCCGAAGAAGCAGCCAGCCTCGCCGACCGCGCCAGCATCACCCTCTTCGACCCCGACTGGCATCAGGGCGTGATCGGCATCCTCGCCTCACGCATCAAAGAACGCCTGCACCGCCCCACCTTCGTGCTGGCCTGCGGCAACGAAGGCGAACTGAAAGGCTCCGGGCGTTCCATCCCCGGCCTGCACCTGCGCGACGCGCTCGATCTCGTCGATAAACGTCAGCCCGGCCTGCTGCTGCGTTTTGGTGGCCACGCCGCCGCTGCGGGTCTCACACTGCGCGAAGACGACCTGACGCTCTTCGAAGCAGCCTTCGAGCAGGCCTGCCGCCAGCTGCTCTCCCCTGCCGATCTCACCCGCACGCTGGAAACCGATGGTGCCCTGGAAACCGCCCACATGTCGCTCGACTCCGCCCGCCTGCTGCAATCACAAATCTGGGGACAAGGTTTTCCCGCCCCGCTGTTCAGCGACGAATTCCGCGTCGAGCAACAGCGCATCCTCAAAGACAAACACCTCAAGCTCACGCTTTCAAAAAACGGCGTGCGCTTCGAGGCCATCCAGTTCAACTTCGCCGATGCCGTCCCCGAAAAAATTCGTGCCGTCTACAAACTCGATGTCAACGAATACAACGGTGTCGCCAACGTCCAGCTGATGCTGGAACACATCGAAGCCGCATGAATGCTACAAACCGATGGATATCCTGTCTTGTTTGTAGCCGTTCGGGCTGAGCCTATCGAAGCCCTTGCATTTTCAGAGCATGCCCTTCGACAGACCTGCACCGAGGCCGCTCGAAGGGTTCAGGGTTCCGGCTCAGGGCGAACGGATTTAATCCGTACCCCCTAAAAACCGCAGTTGAGCGGATGTGCGGCCACGGGGCATGGACAGCACGTCACGCCAGCGTATGAGCACCCTGTGCGGTGGCCAGGGCGGTGTTTGTCAACGCCTGTTGCAGACCATCCCGAGCCCGCGCAGGAATAACGGAAACCGATGGTGCGGCCGGATGACGCTCATTGCATGCCAGGAATTCAATAGTCGGTGTACTTGCCGTAAAACGGCGGATAACGCCCGGTCAGTGCCTCCAGCATGATCAGTTCGTCATCGGTGTGGTTGAGCATGGGGGCAGCAACGATACGATCACGGAACAGGTAGCGCGGCACTTCGTGATGAGTGGTGCTGTAGGTGGCACGCTGGCCGCCCACGCTGTCCACCTCCGCCTCGCCATAACACAGGCAAAAATAGTTACGCTCGTCTTCAACGGCTTCCAAATAGGCACCCGTGCCGCGTATGCCGATGGTTGCGGTAGGGATCTGGATACGATGCTCCCCCCGGGCGAACACCGAAAGGATTTTTCCGCTGATCAGGCGCAGGGTTTGTTTCAGGGCTTCTGTACCGAAAACGGCCTGTGTGTTTTCGCGCAACAGGAAGGCATCACGCTCGATGACCAGCACGACGTGTCCGTCGGCACCGGTGCTCACGCTGTCGCCGCGCAAAACCGGTTCGCCGGGGCGGGCGGGCCGGCCATTGACGAGAACGACGCCACGCATCGTATGGATACCCGGCACGATGGGGTGCTTGCCCATGGCCAGTGCCTGGCGTATCAGCCCGGAAACACCCCCGGCGACCAGCGCGCCAGCACTCAGATGCCGCAACAGGCGGCGACGTTCAGGATTCATAAAGACCTCGGTAAAAGATGCGTCGGGGGTTCGCGCAGCACTGCCGCGATGACTTCAATCCCCGCGTCCAGTTCATCCTGTGTGATGACCAGTGGCGGGGCGATGCGGATCACCGTGCCGTGGGTGTCTTTGCTGAGTATGCCGCGCTCCAGCAATTTCAGGCAGATCGCGTGGGCATCGGCGCGTTGTGGGTGCAGTTCGATGCCGACCAGCAGCCCGCGGCCACGGATGTCTTTGACGAGGGGCGACTGCAAGGCGTGCAGCCGTTGCAGCAGATGTGCGCCCAACTGGGTGGCGCGCTCGGCCAGCTCCAGCGTTTCCAGCAGGTCGATGGCTTCGAGTGCCACCGCCGCAGCCAGCGCGTTACCGCCGAAGGTGCTGCCGTGATCGCCTGGGCGAAAGACGTCCATCACCCGACGATCGGCGAGAAAGGCGGAAACCGGCAGCAAACCGCCGCCCAGTGCCTTGCCGAGGATCACGCCATCCGGCCGCACGCCTTCATGCCATGCGGCCAGCAGCTGACCGGTGCGTGCCAGTCCAGTCTGCACTTCGTCGCAGATCAGCAGCACGTTATGACGCTGGCAGATGTCCGCGCAGGCGCGCAAATAGCCTGCCGGGGGCACGACGATGCCGGCCTCGCCTTGTATCGGTTCGACCAGAAATGCGGCTGTTTCGGGCGTGATGGCGGCTTCCAGTGCGGCGGCATCGCCATAGGGAATCTGTAACAGGCCGGGCGGGAAAGGGCCGAATCCGCGCCGGTATTGCGGCTCCGACGACAGCCCGGTAATGGCGATCGAACGACCATGAAAATTGCCGTGACAGGCGATGATCTGCGCCTGATCTTCAGCAATGCCCTTGACCTGATGCCCCCATTTGCGCGCGGCCTTGAGCGCGGTTTCTACGGCTTCCAGCCCGGTATTTACAGGAAGCGCGGCCTCGTAACCGAACAGACCGGTCAGCCGCGCCAGCAGGAGCGGCAGACGGTCGTTGTAATAGGCGCGGGAAGTGACGGCCAACCGTTGCGCCTGCAGGGTGAGTGCGGCCACCAGGCGGGGATGGGCATGGCCGAAGCTGACTGCGGAATACGCCGACATCATGTCAAGATAACGTCGCCCGGCACCATCCCACACATAGCAGCCCAGGCCGCGCGTGAGCACCACCGGCAGGGGCGCGTAGTTGTGCGCGCCATGGTGCTGCTCACAGGCCATCAGGCTCGCGTCGTCCGGCAGGGTCAGCGATTCCAACAGGCGTTCGACCAGCAAGGCGGTCTGGCAGTCTTCATCGGCCAGCGGGTTGTATTCGCTGACTTCGAAGCCCACGCAGCCCGGCCGGTATGCCAGCCCGCGCAGGGCATCGATCAAGGCTTCCGCCTCCAGCCCATCGACCACCGGCGTATTTACGCCGCGCGCGCGCAGCGGGTCGACGGCATCCAGATCGAGCGAAATGCCAAAAGGTTGTTGCAGGGGTTGTTCAATTCCAGGGGTGCTTTCCGCCGGGCTGACATGCGCCAGCGCTTCGGCAAAGCTGGCCGCCAGGCCACGCTGGCGGATTTCTTCAATGTCAAAAATCCGCACGCCTTGCGCCTGCAAGAGCTTCAGCTCTTCGCTTTCAAAGCTGCGCGCGCCAAACACGCAGGTACGCCGCGCGTCGATCACCGGAGTGGATTGATTCCACGGATTCGGCATGCAGCCCAGCAAGGCGGCCAGCGGCATGCCATGCGGATTACCGCTGGGCGTGCTGAGGGAGGTGTGCGCGTCGAGATGCGCGTCGATCCACAACAAGCCGGGCAACCCGGCGCAGGTGGCCGATACGCCGCGCCACGCGCCTTCTGCGGTGGCGTGATCGCCACTGAGGATGACCGGAAACACCCGGCTCTGCAGGGCTGCCGTGCTCGTTGCAGGCACCGTGGGCACTGTAGACACCGCTTCCACAATCCGTGCTTCGAGCCGCGTGCAGATTTCGCGCAATGCCGCTTCGCGCGCCAGCCCGGAGACCTCATCTTGCGGCAAGGCCAGCGACGCGTCCCAGACACATTCGACCCGGTTACGCCGCACCCCACGCCCCACATCGGCCAGACGCAGTGCCTGCGCCGCCTGCGCGCTGCCTTCACTGGATACGGGTGGCACGCCATAACCATTGCTGACACCGATCAGGCGCACACGAAGCCCCCCGATTTTTGCAGCGGAAGGCGCGACTGGCTGATTCAAGACTTGCGTATCCATGATGCCCTCCTTGGCTGACCCATCTCATGATGACACTGCAAACCGACCCGGTGACTTAGAATGTTGCGCTTCGTCACAAGCGCATGGTCATACACTTTTGCCTGTCATGCAACCCGGGCAAGCCGGGATATTTTCAGCCCTGCTCAGCGCGCTCATTTCGCGCTCATTTTCCGATTTACGCCCATTTCAGATTCATGCCCATTCATGCCATTGACCTGCTGACGTTCATTGCGAATCAAGATAATCAGGACGCACGTTGACATCCTCTTCCACATCCCCTTCCCTTAGCATCCTGCATGGCCCGGTTTGCCCGGCGCTGCTGCGGCATGAATCGCTGGCCGATCTCTTCGCGGCAACGGTGCGGCGATGTCCTGAAAATACCGCGCTCATTTTTGGCGCGGTGGTACTGAGCTATGCCGAACTGGATGCGCGTGCCGAACGGGTCGCCGCGCGGCTGGTGGCAGCGGGGGTCAAACCGGGTGACATCGTCGGGCTCTGGCTGGCACGCGGCATCGAGTTGCTGGTCATGCAGCTGGGAATAGCCAAGAGTGGCGCGGCATGGCTGCCTTTCGATGCGGAAACGCCGCTTGATCGCGTCCGGGTCTGTCTGGAAGATGCTGCAGCCGTTGGCCTGCTGACGGACACGTCACACGCGTCTCACGCGTTACATACGTCGCTTCCATGCCCGTACTGGGATGCCGAAGCACTGCTCACGCCACACACTGCGCCCCTGCGGCAACGGGCGCCGATGCGGCCCGACCATCCGGCCTATGTCATTTACACCTCCGGCTCGACGGGCAAGCCCAAGGGCATCCGCATCGACCAGGGGGCGATTTGTCATTTCCTGCGTAGTGAAAACAGCATCCTCCAGATCCAGCCGCATGACCGCGTCTACCAAGGCTTTTCCGTGGCCTTCGACATGTCCTTCGAGGAAATCTGGATCAGTTATCTGGTGGGCGCAAGCCTGTGGATCGCCCCCCGCGAACTGACGGGCGACCCGGATGCCCTGCCGCAGGCCTTGATCGACCAGCGCATCACGGTACTGCACGCCGTGCCGACCCTGCTGGCGCTGTTTGAACGCGACATTCCTGATCTCCGCCTCATCAATCTGGGCGGCGAGGCCTGCCCGGAATCGCTGGTCAGCCGCTGGGCACGCCCGGGACGGCAGGTCTTCAATACCTATGGCCCTTCGGAAGCCACCGTCTCGGCGAGCCTGGCCGAACTACATGCCGGAGCACCCGTCACCATCGGCCAGCCGCTACCCAATTACAGCTTGCTGGTCATCGACTCCGACGTGAGCCAGGGCTTGCGCCTGTTGCCGCGCGATACCACCGGCGAGCTGTGCATCGTCGGCCCGGGGGTGTCGGCCGGCTATCCCGGCCGCGCCGAGCTGACGGCTGAGAAATTTCTGCCCAACCCCTGGGCCACCGGCGTGCAGGACGACCGCCTCTATCGCACCGGCGATCTGGCGCGCATCGACAGCGAAGGACAGATTCACTGCCTTGGCCGGGTGGATGATCAGGTCAAGATTCGTGGCTACCGGGTTGAACTGGGCGAGATCGAAGCCGTTTTGTGCCAGCAGCCGGGCATCGGCACTGCGGCGGTTCTGTTGCGCCAGGACGACGGGCTGGAGCGATTGGTCGCTTATCTTGTGGCTGAGGGGAGCGTGCCGGTTCCGGCCGAAACAGCACTCCGCCACGCCCTCTCGACGCGGCTGCCGCCGTACATGGTGCCCGGCCATTTTGAAGTGCTGGAGGCCATGCCACGCCTGACCTCGGGCAAGATCGACCGCAAAGCCCTGCGCGCCCGTCCATTGCAACCCGCATCCTGCGCAACCCACGCCACCCACACCGCCACCGACCACGCCAACGACCCGCCCGCCAGCCCCGAGGAAGCGTTGCTAATGAGCGAGCTGAGCCGCTTTTTTCCCGGCGCACCGCTGCATCGCGAAGCAGATTTCTTCGCGGATTTGGGCGGCCACTCGCTGCTGGCCGCACGGCTGGCTTCTGCCCTGCGCGCACATCCGCGCTACGCCCGCTTCACGGTGCGCGACATTTACCAGCATCGAACCATCCAGCAGATTGCCACCGCCCTCGCCCGCCATCCGGACCCCACCGAAAACACGGCTGCTGACCCCGCGACGCGGTCCACACCGACGATGGACTGGCCAACGCCCTCGCCATTTCGTCGTGGCTTATGCGCGCTGGCGCAACTGGCGATCATTCCCTGCCTGGTGGTTCTGAACATGGCGCAGTGGCTGTCGCCCTTCTTTACCTACCATTACTTCACCGGCGATCCGGGCGACTCCATTCCCCGCGCCATCGCCCTTTCCATCGGCATGTTCCTGCTGGCCGTGCTGTCGCGCTTCCTGCTGGCCATTGCCGGCAAATGGCTGATCCTCGGCCGCCTGCAAGCGGGGCGTTATCCCCTATGGGGGCTGACCTATTTCCGCTGGTGGCTGAGCGACCGCCTGATCGAGTCCACGCCCACCTACCTGCTCAACGGCTCGCCGCTCTACATTGGCTGGCTGCGCGCGCTGGGCGCACGCATCGGCCATGACGTGCTGATCGGCTCGCTGACCCTGCGCGCCCACGACCTGCTCGACATCGGCAACGGCGTCAGCATCGGCAACGCCGTCAATCTGGAAAACGTGCGGGTCGAACGTGGCGAACTGCATGTCGGCCCGATCACGCTGAATGATGAAGCCTGCATCGGCTCTTACGCCGTACTGGAAGGCGATACCGGCGTCGGCATTCATGGCCATCTCGACGGCCAGTCTGCGCTCGGAAGCGGCATGCGCGTCCCCGCTGGGCGATGCTGGCGCGGCTCACCGGCACACGATACGGGTGCGGTGGACACAGAAGCACTGCCCCCACGCCCGACCGTCAGCCGGGGGCGACGCCATGCCGAAATGCTGCTGTTCATGGCGGGCGTGATGATCACCTCGGTGATTTTTTTCATCCCGGTATTCCCCAGCTTCATTCTGGTCGACTGGCTCGATGTCTGGCTGCCCTGGCAAGCGGGCGGCGATATCCCGATGCAGTTGATCCGCTATTTCCTGATCTCCTTTCCGGGCACGGCCGTGCTGATCGTCTGCACCGCCCTGCTTTCCGCCGCCATGCGCTGGAGCTTCCTGCCGCGCCTGCACGAAGGCCGCTGGCCCGTGCATGGCTCGGTGTATTACAGCCGCTGGCTGGTTAACCAGATTCAGGAAGCCAGCCTCAACGTGCTGCATGGCGTGTATGCCACCGTCTACGCGCCTTACTGGTACCGCCTGCTCGGCGCGCGGGTCGGGCGTGATGCCGAAATTTCCACGGCGCAAGGGCTGATCCCGGATCTATTGACCCTCGGTGACGAAACCTTCATCGCCGATGCCGTGATGCTGGGCGACGAAGAAATCGAGGGCGGCTGGATCACCCTGCGCCCCACCCTCATCTCGCGCCGCAGCTTTGTCGGTAACGGCGCGTATGTTCCCGATGGCACGATACTCCCCGAAAATGTGCTGATCGGCGTGCATTCCCGCGCGCCGCAAAATCACCAGATGCAGCCAGGAGAAACCTGGCTCGGCTCGCCCCCGCTGCTGCTACCCGCCCGCGAAGAAACCCAGGGATTTCCCGCCGAACTGACCTTTCACCCCACGCCGCTGCGACGGCTTCTACGCGCGCTGATCGAAGCCTTCCGCATCATCACGCCCCATGCCTTCGTGATTGCAGCGGGCTACACCGTCGTGCTCAACCTGATGCCGCTGGCCGGCGCAGGCCGCTGGGGCAGTGTGCTGGGCTATCTGGTGATCGCCGGGCTGCTGTACGGGCTGATGACCTTCCTGTTCGTCGCCTTGCTCAAATGGCTGC
>JAGOVA010000128.1 GCA_018061005.1 Sterolibacterium sp.
CTGTCGATCCGACCAGGTCCGTTTCAAGCAAAAACAGCCTCTAGCGCTTATAAATAAAGCGCTAGTAGCTATCAATTAGCTAGCAATCAGCGATGACTCAAGCGCCGCACGGCCCAATCGCCCAGGCTCTGGATGGCCTGCACAAAGAAGATCAGCACCACCACCACGGCCAGCATGATGTCGGGCAAAAAGCGCTGGTAGCCATAGCGAATGCCCAGGTCGCCCAGGCCGCCGCCGCCAATGGCGCCAGCCATGGCCGAGTAGCCGGTGAGGCTGACGAAGCTGATGGTCAGGCCCGCCACGATGCCGGGCAGCGCTTCGGGCAGCAGCACCTTCCACACGATCTGGCTGGTGGTGGCCCCCATCGACTGGGCGGCCTCGACCAGGCCGTTGTCCACTTCGCGCAGCGCGGTTTCCACCAGCCGCGCAATGAAGGGCGCAGCGGCCAGCGTGAGCGGCACCACGGCAGCGGCCGTGCCGATGGACGAGCCCGTAATCAACCGCGTGAACGGAATGATGGCCACCAGCAAGATGATGAACGGCGTGGAGCGCACGGCGTTCACGAGCCAACCCACGGTCTTGTTGAGCGGGCTGTTTTCCAGCACGCCGCCCCGGTCGGTCAGGCGCAAAAACACACCCAGCGGAATCCCGATCAGGCCACCCACCACGCCCGAGATGCCCACCATCACGATGGTTTCCCACAGCGAGGTGGCAAACAGCTCCAGCATCATTTCTGAAAAATTCTCGAACATCGCTCAGCCTTCCGTTGTCACTTCTTCCACCACCACACCTTCACCGCGCAACTGCGCAATGGCGGTTTGCAGCCGGGCACCCTCGCCGCTGGCATACACGGCCAGCGAGCCAAAGGTCTGGTCCTGGATCTCGTCGATCTGGCCGTGCAGGATGGACAGGTCCAGCCCATGCTCGCGAATCAGGCGCGACAAGATGGGCTGATAAGCCCGCTCGCCCGAGTACGACAGGCGCAGCAGCTGGCCCACGCCGCCACCCTGCAACTGGCGCGACAGATGGCGCACATGGTCCAGCACGCTGGCGGGCAGCTCCTGCGGCACGATCTCATCGATCAGGCTCTTGGTGATGGCCTGTTGCGGGCGCGTGAACACATCGATCACCGGGCCCTGCTCGACGATACGGCCGGCATCGATCACGGCCACACGGTCGGCCACCTGCTTGATGACCTGCATCTGGTGCGTGATCAGCACCACCGTCAGGCCCAGTTCCTTGTTCACCTGGCGCAGCAGTGCCAGGATGGATCGCGTGGTTTCAGGGTCGAGTGCCGACGTGGCCTCGTCGCTCAGCAGCACCTTGGGACGGCTGGCCAGCGCGCGCGCAATGCCCACACGCTGCTTTTGTCCGCCCGAAATCTGCGACGGGTAACGGTCGGCCAGCGCCGACAGGCCCACCAGCTCCAGCAGCGGGTTCACACGCTCGCGAATGGCGGCCTTGTCCATGCCCGCCAGCTCCAATGGCAGCGCGGCGTTGTCGAACACCGTGCGCGAGGACAGCAGGTTGAAGTGCTGAAACACCATGCCGATATCGCGGCGCGCGGCACGCAGCTGCGCGTCATTGAGCTGCGTGAGATCGCGCCCCGCAACGATCACCTCGCCCTTGGTGGGCCGGTTGAGCAGGTTGATCACCCGCACCAGCGAACTCTTGCCCGCGCCGCTGCGCCCGATGATGCCAAACACTTCGCCCGGCGTGATGTGCAGGTCGATGCCGCGCAGGGCCTCGACCGGGCCTTGTGGGCCCGGATAAATCTGGGTGATGCCCCGTAAGTCGATCATGAAAATGAAATTGCGCCGCGAAGCCCCAAAGGCCGCCGCAGCGCAAGAAGTTGAATGAGGCCCGAACTGTAATCAAAAAGCATAACTAATCAAAATATCGAAAAATAAAGTAATAAGACCATCTGGTTATTAAGAAACCTAGCGGCGGCGGGCCCGCATCGGCCGCAGACGCA
This sequence comes from Sterolibacterium sp., assembly GCA_018061005.1. Lineage (GTDB taxonomy): Bacteria > Pseudomonadota > Gammaproteobacteria > Burkholderiales > Rhodocyclaceae > Sterolibacterium. Next base: position 1,976 of record JAGOVA010000128.1, read on the forward strand.
TCCCGGGCACCGTTGTGTCGCGTCAGGGTCGACAGTCCGCGCAGAACAAGCGACCGCAATGCCGACGCCGCCCCTCCGCAAATTTCGATGCCAGTCCGTCGGACTGCCGCCTGACCACCGAAAGGGCGTTGCCAAAATGTAAAAAAACTTGCCAGGGCATGACCGATCAGTCGTCCGCCGTTACGGCGGGTTGACAAGCTGACACCTTGCGACACCTGGTAACCCGGTGCCGACAGGAACGGCGTGTAATGGAGCGACTGTGAAATCTGCGAAATCAAAGGATTGGCCATGCCCATCGCATATCTCAGACAACTCGCCCTTGCGCTGGAACGCAGCAGAAACGCCGTGCGCGTAACCCATCCCTTCCAACTCGCGCTGGTTCAGTGGCTATGGTCCCGTGGCTACATAGAGGCAAAAATTTCCGCCGTGGCAGCAACTTCAAGGGCTGCGGCAGACGTACTCAGCATCACAAGGCTTGGGCGGCAGCTGATTGGCTTCCAGGCGTAGACGCGCAGGATGGCGTGGCGCATCAGCAGCACAGTGGTCATCAAACTGTCACCAGCCCAGACATAAAAAAACCTGCTACTGATTAGGTAGCAGGCTTTTCAACGCCCATGGGGCTTATCTGGTGGGACGTGCGGGGGTCGAACTCACGACAAACGGATTAAAAGTCTGAAAAATGTGGATTTTGCTGGATTTCTTAAAACTGGCAATGATCCGTAAGTTGTTGATTATTATACGGATATAG
>JAGOVA010000129.1 GCA_018061005.1 Sterolibacterium sp.
GTCCCGTACGGATCGGGCACTGACGTGGTACGGGCTGCGCCAGCAGACCGAGAAGCAGGTGGTGGACGGTCAGCAGATGCCGAGTCGTTGTCTGGCAGACTTTGTTGCTCCCACAACCCCCGACTACGCAGGCCTGTTTGCCGTGACAGCAGGTATTGGTGCGGACAAGCGCGCAGAGGTTTTTGAAGCGGCGCATGATGACTATTCGTCCATCCTGCTCAAGTCCCTGGCCGACCGCTTGGCCGAGGCCTTTGCCGAGTGTCTGCACAAGAAGGTTCGCACCGACCTGTGGGGCTATGCGAGCGCGGAGTCGCTGGGGATAGCGGACCTGATCGCCGAGAAATACCAAGGCATCCGCCCGGCGCCCGGGTACCCGGCCTGCCCGGATCACAGTGCTAAGAGTGACATGTTTGCCCTGCTGCAATGCGAAGAAATTGGCATGGGACTTACGGAAAGTCTGGCGATGACCCCGGCGGCCAGCGTCTGTGGCTTCTATCTTGCGCACCCTGACAGTACCTATTTCAGCGTCGGCAAGATTGGCGATGACCAGGTGCAGGATCTGGCACGGCGACGCAATCTCAGTGTCCAGGCGCTGCAGCGGCTGCTCTCACCCAACCTGTAGGATACAGCGCACGGCCGTTTTACGAACGGTTACAAATCAGCGCTCCCGCTTTGGCCAGGTTGTGTGGTCCGCGGGTGACGCCGGCGCGTTGAGGGGATCAACCTGAAGGATTCCTATGTCGAGCGCCATGCTATCCCCTGTCCAAGTCTCCACAACGCCCAACCGCTGGTTGTGGGCCGCTGTCGGGGCTTTGGGTGCAACCACCATCGCCATGGGTGTGGCGTTGGTACAGATGCGGCCCGAGCCGCTGGCAACTCCGGTACCCGCGCAGTCTGTGGCGGCCATTCCCGCGCCGCCGCTCGTGGCAGCGTCGGAGCCGGCTCCGGCTCCGAGCGCGACGGTTGTCAAACAAAAAGTGCCACCAGCCCACGTGAAGAAAACACCTGTTGCTACAAAAAATGTAGCTGTTGCCGAATCGGATCCGACTGTTCCGACTACGCCTGCGGTGCATGCAGGTCCGCCGGCCGTGCAGCCAACCGTGCAGTCGCCCGTGGCGGCACCGATGCCACCAACTGCACCAGCCAAAGTGGTGTGCATGCACTGCGGAGTTGTCGAAGCGGTGACTCCGGTCGAGCGCGACGGTGCGGGCAGTGGTGCTGGCGCAGTCGCTGGTGCCGTGCTGGGCGGGTTGCTGGGCAATCAGGTGGGTGGCGGCACCGGCAAGACCATTGCAACCGTTCTGGGTGCCGTTGGCGGTGGCTGGGCTGGCAACAATGTGGAGAGGCGCATGAAGAAGGAAACGGTTTACCAGGTGGACGTCCGCATGGAAGATGGCTCCCTTCAGCGTGTGGAACATGCCGCAGTGGTGTCGGTGGGTGCGCACGTAACGGTTAACGCAGGGGTACTCGGCCTTTAGGCACATCCGGGCCATTTCGTTGCCGGTTTGGGACGTGACCACATTCTCGCGTGCGTGGTTTTGTGCGGGTTGGGTGTGGGTTGTGGAGGTGCAGCAGTAGCGCGTGCTATTATTTTTGCTCTATCCCTCAAGGAACATGCGCATGAATATGGCAGCAAGTGCGCCCACTGCACCGGGCTCCCCGCGACCCGCACCGGGTCGGCCCGAGAAATTGCGCTTGGGCGATGTGCTGGTACAGCAGCGCCTGATCTCGCAGGAGCAACTGCAGCAAACGCTCGATTTGCAACGCACAACCGGCAAGAAGGTGGGGCGATTGCTGATCGACAACGGCATTCTCACCGAGGAGTTGCTGGCCAACGGACTGGCGCGCCAGCTGCGCATTCCATTTGTCAATCTCAAGACCTTTCCATTCCGCGCGGATGTGGTCAAGCTGCTGCCTGAATCAGCGGCCCGTCGTTTCAAGGCGCTGGTGCTCGAAGACAAGGGCGACACCCTGCTGGTCGCCCTGGGTGATCCGCTGGACCTGTTCGCCTTTGATGAGCTTTCACGCATTCTCAAGCGCAATATTGCCATCGCAGCCGTGCCTGAGAGTGGATTGGCACCGGCTTTTGATCGCCTGTACCGCCGCACCGAAGAAATCAGCGGCCTTGCCCGGGCACTGGAGAAGGATCTGGGCGATGCAGTGGATTTTGGCGAACTGTCGGCTTCGGTAGGACTGGAAGGTGCGCCCGTTGTCCGCTTGCTGCAGTCGCTGTTTGAAGACGCCATGCAGGTGGGTGCGTCAGACGTGCACATTGAACCGCAGGAAACCGGCCTGCAGGTGCGCGTGCGGGTCGATGGCGTGCTGCAATCACAAACCCAGGCCGACAAGCGGATCGGGGCTGCACTGGCGCAGCGGCTCAAACTGATGGCCGGTTTGGATATCTCCGAGAAACGGTTGCCGCAGGATGGACGCTTCAGCGTGCGCATCAAGGACAACACCGTTGATGTGCGTCTGTCTACCTTGCCAACGGTCTATGGTGAGTCGGCCGTGATGCGACTGCTCAATCAGGGCTCGGGCATGCGCCGCCTAGACAGTATCGGCATGCCCGAGGTGATGCTTAGGCGGTTTCGTGAGGTCCTGGGCCGAAGTGCAGGCATGGTGTTGGTCACGGGGCCAACCGGATCCGGAAAGACCACAACGCTCTACGCCGCGCTGGCCGAGATCAACGCTGCCGAGCTCAAGGTCATTACAGT
>JAGOVA010000025.1 GCA_018061005.1 Sterolibacterium sp.
ACGTTAGGCAGGCCGACGATGCCGCATTTGAGGGACATGGCGTTTTCCAGTGAGACGTGAAAGGTGAGGTGAAATCAGGGCTTGCCCGCCGGTTTGACGTTGAGTTTCTGCATGGCAGCAGGCCAGTCGCCCGCAGCCAGCAGCGGCCAGGTCAACAGGGCGCGATCGAGTGCGCTGTCGATGGACTCCTGCTCGGCGCGTTGCGGGGGTTTGAGCACGAAATGAACCACTTCGTTGCGATCCCCCGGATGACCGATGCCGACACGCAACCGCCAGTAATCCTGGGTACCCAGATGGGCGGTGATGTCTTTGAGGCCGTTGTGGCCGCCGAGGCCGCCGCCAAATTTAAGCCGCATCTGACCGGGAGGCAGATCGAGTTCATCATGCACGACCAGCATTTCGTCGGGTTCGATGCGATAAAACTGTGCCAGCGCGCGCACCGCCTGACCCGAGCGATTCATGAAAGTCTGCGGCAGCAGCAGCCACAGACCGTTGGGCGTCGAGGTTCCCGCGCGTGCACTGCCGACGATGCCGTGAAAACGGGTTTCACGGACGAGCGGCAGACGCAGATCGGCGGCCAGCCGCTCACAAAACCAAAACCCGGCGTTGTGCCGGGTTTTGGCGTATTCGAGCCCGGGATTACCCAGGCCGATCACGAGTCGGGGCGGTCGCTGCATGCTGTATTTTGCGTACCGTGTGCGTTGAGCCGCCGTCGATGTAACGGATGCGTTGAATTACTTCTTTTTATCCGCTGCCGGAGCAGCGGCGGCTTCCGGTGTGGCTTCTTCGGTTGCACCACCACGCGGCACGGCGATGGTCACCACCACGGGGTCTTCACCCTTGTGCATGGCGATTTCAACGCCCTTCGGCAGTTTCAGTGCCGAAACGTGGATCGAGTGACCGGCGGAAAGTTCTTTCAGATCCACTTCGATGAACTCGGGCAGATCGCCCGGCAGGCACTTGACGTCGAGTTCATTGATGATGTGCGAAACCAGACCGCCTTGCAGCTTGACGCCCGGGGCGATGTCGGCATTGACGAAGTGCAGCGGCACCTTCTGGTGGATCGCGTGCGTGGCATCGATGCGCTGGAAGTCCAAATGCAGGATCTGACGCTTGAACGGGTGCATTTGAATGTCGCGCAGCAGCACGGTTTCATTGACACCGGCGAGGTTCATGTGCAGCACGGAGGAATGGAAGGCTTCCTTGCGCAGTTTGTGCCAGATTTCGTTGTGGTCGATATCGATGGCTTGCGCTGCCTTTTCCCCGCCGTAGACGACACCCGGTATACGACCGGTTCTACGCAGGCGGCGGCTCGCTCCGGTGCCCTGCAGGGTGCGCACTTGCGCGTTGAATTCATATTGCATTTTGCTGCTCCTGAAAATACCTGCCCGCGACCAGGCCGGTGGGTTATGAGTACAACGGCATTGTCAGGCATGAAACACGCTGACGCTGCCCGTTTTACTCCATGAAAAGCGATGAGACTGAGTCTTCGTTGCTGATCCGCAGCATGGTTTCGGCCAGCAGGCCGCCGATGGATACCTGGCGGATACGCGGACAAGCGCGTGCGGCCTCGTGCAGCGGGATGGTGTCGGTAACGACCAGTTCATCGAGATCGGATTCGCTGATGCGTGAAATGGCCGCGCCGGAAAGCACCGGGTGCGTGCAGTAGGCCAACACCTTGAGCGCGCCGCGCTCCTTCAGTGCCTGCGCGGCCTTGCACAGGGTGCCGGCAGTATCGACCATGTCGTCCATGATGACGCAGGTGCGCCCTTTGACTTCGCCAATGATGTTCATGACTTCCGACACATTGGCCTTGGGGCGACGTTTATCAATGATCGCCAGATCGGATTCAAGGTGTTTGGCCAGCGCACGGGCGCGCACCACGCCGCCGATATCCGGCGAAACGACCAGCAGGTCTTCGTGACGCTGCTTCCAGATGTCGCCTAGCAAAATGGGGCCGGCGTAGATGTTGTCGACCGGAATATCGAAGAAGCCCTGAATCTGATCCGCATGCAGATCTACGGTGAGCACACGTTGCACACCGACGGCCTGCAGCATGTTGGCCACCACCTTGGCGGTGATCGCCACACGCGCCGAGCGCGGCCGACGATCCTGACGGGCGTAACCAAAATAGGGGATAACGGCGGTGATGCGCCCGGCCGAAGCTCGCTTCAACGCATCGACCATGATGAGCAATTCCATCAGGTTGTCGTTGGTCGGCTGGCAGGTCGATTGCAGCACGAAGACATCGCGACCGCGCACGTTTTCGAGAATCTCGACATTCACTTCGCCATCGGAAAAGCGGCCTATGACGGCGCGACCGAGTGCGATATTGAGTGGCTTGACGACATCAGCAGCCAGCTTGGGGTTGGCGTTGCCGGTAAACACCATCAGGCTATCGTAGGCCATGCGAGACTCGTGAGCAGATGATCGGAAAAAAAAAACAGGGCAGATCGAGCAACGAGTTTCTGCATGCCCGACCTGGATGCAGGTGGCTGGGGAGGAAGGATTCGAACCTTCGCATGCCGGAATCAAAATCCGGTGCCTTAACCAGCTTGGCGACTCCCCAACTTCGACAGGTCGCGAACAACAAGTCGACGAAAGCGCAGCATTTTGCCGTGTCTTGCCCAAGCTGTCAATCACTTCCGGGAAGATTCTATGAGTCCGCCGCAAAAATGGTTAAAATCTAAAGATTGTTCGCCGCGCTTCTGGCTCGATTTTAGTCGATGCAAGCCGCTCGTCGACCACACCACTACCCCATTTTTACAAGGAAACCCCATGTCCTGCCGCACTCACGCATCTGCTCACTCATTGCTCATCACCGGGTTGCTGGCTCTGGCCATCGGCAACGTGCAGGCCATGGGTTCCAGGCCCCATCCGGCTGATGACGAAGGCATTGCCACGCGCATGCAGCCCGTGGGTCGTGTCGAATTTGCTGCGGTGGTTGCCGCTGGCGGCGCGCCCCGTACCGGCGAAGCCCTGTTCAAATCGGCTTGTAGTGCCTGCCATGCCACGGGGGCTGCGGGCGCGCCCAAGGTGGGCGACAAAGCAGCCTGGGGGCCTCGCCTGGCGCAAGGGCTGGACGGCCTGCTGAAATCCGCCATTAATGGCAAGAACGCGATGCCACCCAAGGGCGGCGCCAATGCCAGCGATTTCGAACTGGCTCGTGCCATTGTTCATATGGCAAATCAATCTGGCGCGAGCTTCAAGGAACCGGTTGAGAAGTAATAATCTCACATCATTACGTTATCAAAACCATTACGCCATCGCGTTTTTACGTCGCACCATTTACGTCGCACCACCGCCCAGCAACGCCTTGAACTGCGCCAGACGAGCCCGGCCAGCGGCCTTGTCTTGCGACGCATTTTCCTGGGTTCCGCCCGAAAATTTCATGTCTTCACCCATTTCGGTGATGAAGCGTGACGGCTCGCAAGTGCGCCATTCCTTGCCCTGTTTGCGCCGCTGACACCAGCTCAGATGCAGGCTGCGTTCGGCGCGGGTGATGCCGACATACATCAGCCGCCGCTCTTCAGCGATGCGGCCTTCAATCTCGGCATCGCGGTGCGGCAGCAGCCCTTCCTCGATGCCGACGAGAAACACATGGCCGAATTCCAGCCCTTTGGCGGCATGTAGCGTCGCGAGCTGTACGGCATCGCTATTTTCATCGTTCTTGTCGAGCATGGAAATCAAGGCCACGGTTTGCGTCAGTTCGATCAGGGTTTTCTTTTCGTCCTCCCCTTTTTTTGACAGCCAGCCGATGAAGTCGCGCACATTGCTCCATTTGCTCTCGGCCTCCCGCGCCTCGCAAGATTCGAACAGCCAGGTTTCGTAGCCGATCGCCGCAAGCAGCTCTTCGAGCAACGCCCCCGCCGGTTCGCGCGCGGCGCGGTACTCGATGCGCTGAATGAAATGGCAGAACTCCCGCACCACCCCAAGCTGTTTGGCCGGGACATGGCTATCCGCCCCCACCTCAAGCACTGCTGCCAGCAAGCCTATCCGCCGCTGTCCGGCATAACGTCCCAGTGCCTCAAGCGTAGCCGCGCCGATGCCACGTTTGGGCGTGGTAATCGCACGGATAAAGGCCGGATCGTCGTCATTGTTGGCAATCAGGCGCAGATAACAGGTCATGTCCTTGATCTCGGCACGATCAAAAAATGATTGCCCGCCGGACATGACATAAGGAATACGGTTGTCGCGCAACTGCTGCTCGAAAGCGCGCGCCTGATGATTGCCGCGATAAAGAATGGCGTAATCGCTGAAACGGGTGCGCTGCTGAAATTTATGCGCCTGCAGCTTCATCACCACCAGTTCGGCCTCATGCTCGCCATCCCGGCAGGCATGAATCTGGATGGCCTCGCCGTGGCCATGCTCCGACCAGAGTTTCTTCTCGAATACCTTGGGATTATGGGCAATCAGGTTATTCGCCGCCGTCAAAATGCGGACGGTCGAACGATAATTCTGTTCCAGCTTGACCAGGCGCAACAGCGGAAAATCCTCGCGCAGCAAATGCAGGTTTTCCACATCCGCGCCACGCCAGGCGTAAATCGACTGATCGTCGTCCCCCACCGCAGTGAACGCCGCACGCGGCCCGGCCAGCAGCTTCAGCATCCGGTACTGACACTTGTTGGTATCCTGATATTCATCCACCAGCAGATAGCGCAGCCGCCCCTGCCAACGCGCCAGCACCTCCGCGTCGCGCTCGAACAGCCGCACCGGCAAGCGGATCAGATCGTCAAAATCCGTCGCCTGATACGCCTGCAAGGTGCGCTCATATTCCACGTAGAGCCGCGCTGCGGCCAGTTCCAGCGGCTCTTCGGCGGCCGCGATGGCGGCATCCGGCTCGACCATCTGGTTTTTCCACATCGAAATGCGGCTTTGCACGGCGCGGATGCGCGCCTTGTCAGCATTGCCCAGCAGTTCGGCAATCAGCCCCGCACAATCGCCCGCATCCAGGATGGAAAAGCCCGGCTTGAGCCCGCAGGCTTTCGCCTCCTGGCGGACGATGCGCGCGCCCAGTGCATGAAAGGTGCTCACCGTCAGCCCCGTCAGGGAACGCCCCGGCATCAGTTTGCCGATGCGATCCTGCATTTCACGCGCGGCCTTGTTGGTGAAGGTGATGGCCGCAATATGCTGCGGCTGCATGCCACATTCTTCGATCAGATAAGCGATCTTGTGCGTGATGACACGGGTCTTGCCAGAACCTGCCCCGGCCAGCACCAGCAGGGGCGTATCGAGATGACGGATGGCTTCGCGCTGCGGCGGATTGAGCTTGGACATGAAGACTTCAACAACAATGAACAGCGCGCAGTTTACCCGTTCGATGATGATTACGATGGTTCAGGGAATTTCCGGCAACTCGATCAGGTCGCTGCGTTCCGCTCCGGCCGACAGGGTCTGGCAAGCCGTCAGAAACTCGCGCAACACGGCAGTGTGATATTTATCACGATGCCAGAGAAACTGGAAACGTCGGGTCAAGTCCAGCGACGGCGTGGCGATCGGCGCGAGGCTGCCGCGCCGGAAAGCCTCACGCAGTGCCAGCCGGGAAATACAGCCGATCCCCAAACCCGACTCCACAGCGCGCTTGATGGCTTCGGTATGTTCCAGCTCAAGACGAATCATGAGCGTGGCTTCAACATGAAACGGACGCAGTGCCTGCTCGAACACTTCACGCGTCCCCGAACCCTGCTCGCGCAAAATCCAGCGTTCGCGCATCAGGGTTTCAACCGGCACCGTGCGCCGCCGCACCAGCGGATGATCGGGCGCGGCAAACACCACCAGCTCATCACGCACCCACGGTTGGGTGACCAGATCGGGATGGCGGCAGGAGCCTTCGATCAGCCCCAGATCCAGCTCGTAGCCGGCCACCTGCTCAACGATGGTCGCCGTGTTATGCACTTTCAGCTGCACCTTGGCCTCCGGATGCTGCTGCAGGAAATCCGCCACGATCAACGTCGCCAGATAGTTACCTATGGTCAGCGTCGCCCCGATCCGCAATGCGCCCAAGCCGGTGCGTCCTTCCAGCAAGGCTTCAATTTCCGCTGCGCGGTCGAGCAACTCCACCGCCTTGGGCAACAACTGCTCGCCCAGCGTGTTGATCTGCAAACGCTTGCCCACCCGCTCGAACAAACGGCAATCAAACTGCCCCTCAAACTCGCTGAGTGCCGTACTGGCCGCCGATTGCGACAACGCCACCGCATCCGCCGCGTGTGAAACACGCCCCAGACGCGCCACGGCGACAAACACCTCGATCTGACGCAGACTGTATTTCATATTCAATAAAACCGAACGATTATCTCGGAAAAATCAATTTTACAGATAAATCAGCATTCCCTAAAATTCGCTCATTCTTTCGTCCCGGAGCCTGTCATGAGCAACCTCAATACCGAACGTGTCCTCAGCGTCCATCACTGGAACGATACCCTGTTCAGCTTCCGCACCACGCGCGACCCTGGCCTGCGTTTCGAGAATGGCCAGTTCGTCATGATCGGTCTGGAGGTCGAAGGCAAGCCGTTAATGCGCGCTTACAGCATCGCCAGTGCCAACCACGCCGAACATCTGGAATTCTTCAGCATCAAGGTGCAGGACGGTCCGCTCACCTCGCGCCTGCAACACTTGCAGGAAGGTCAGGACATCATGGTCAGCAAAAAGCCTACCGGTACACTGGTCGTCACCGACCTGTTGCCCGGCAAAAACCTGTACCTGTTCGGCACGGGCACCGGGCTCGCTCCCTTTATCAGCCTGATCCAGGATCCGGCCACCTACGAGCGTTTCGAGAAAGTGGTACTGGTGCATGGCGTGCGTCAGGTGAGCGAGCTGGCTTATTCCGATTTCATCAGCCGCGAACTGCTAGAGCATGAGTTTTTCGGTGAAGACGTGCGTGACAAGCTGATCTACTACCCGACCGTCACGCGCGAGCCTTTCCGCAATCGCGGCCGCCTGACCGACCTGATCGAATCCGGCAAGCTGTTCGAGGACATCGGCCTGCCACCGCTCGACCCGGCACGCGACCGCGCCATGCTCTGCGGCAGCCCGCACATGCTCAAAGACACCTGCGCCCTGCTCGATGCCCGTGGCTTCAAGGTGTCCCCGCGCATCGGTGTGGCCGGTGATTATGTGATCGAACGCGCCTTCGTCGAAAAATAAGCCGGCTGGAATGGCGCGGCGACCGTAACCAGCACACCAACAGACCGACAAGCCGCTCAAAAAAGCAAACCGTAACGTAAAACACAACGCCCACCTTCCGTACAGCAGGTGGGCGTTGTGTTTTCAGCCTTGCAAAAACAGATCAGGCCGAGAACGACGAACCGCAACCGCAGGTGGACTGGGCGTTCGGGTTCTTGATCACAAACTGCGAGCCTTGCAGCCCTTCCGAATAATCAATCTCGGCACCCACCAGATACTGATAACTCATCGGGTCGATCAGTAGCTGCACGCCGCCTTTTTCCACCACGGTATCATCTTCATTGGTGTCTTCCTCAAAGGTGAAGCCGTACTGAAAACCGGAGCAGCCGCCACCGCTCACAAACACGCGCAGCTTGAGATCGGGGTTGCCTTCTTCCGCGATCAGGTCACGCACTTTCTCAACGGCCTTGTCGGTAAAGACCATCGGCAGGGGCATTTCAGTCGGGGCATTCATGGTGTAACTCCTTGTCAAAAATAGGGATATTGAATTCATTAAAGCACAACGGCGCCATGTAGCAATGCGCCGTTATCATCATGTTTCATGGGTCATGATCACCCCGAATTGTTGGTTATTGGTTGCTGCTTGTTACTTGTTGCTTACTGATTGTTGATGCGACTAAAGCCTACTGACTGGCCGCCAATTTGAGTTCAACGGCCTGGACGTTCTCGCCCTGGTGCATCAGCCGCCCGTCGATGACAGCACCCAGGTGGATTTCGATTGTATTGTACTGGACATCGCCTGTGACTCGCGCCTGCGGCTGGAGTTCCAGAAACTCACCCGCCACCAGCGCGCCGTCGACCGTGCCGTTGATCACCAGATGCGCCACGCGGATGTCTCCTTCGATGCGCGCCTGTTCGCTCACTACCAGCGCACCGCCTTCCGCCGTCACATTGCCTTTGATTTCACCTTCCACCCGCAAACCACCCGTGAAGCTGACATCACCCACGATGCGTGTCCCCGCACCGATCAGGGTATCGATACGCCCGGGTGTGATGGCTGATTTTTTTCGTGCGAACATGTTCGCTTCCTTTCTTACAAGGTCACACTGCGGCTGGCCTTCAGCGTGCCATTCTGCAACAGACGCGCTTCCAGACTCACCACGCGCGCCCCCGATGGCACTGTAAATTCACCGTCGATACGCCGAAAGTATTTGAAACTGACGTGATATTGCGTCACATCCTTAGCCGGTTGCGGCGCAACGGGGAGGGTCATCATAACATCCTGACCCTGCTGGCGCATGCGGATCAACAGTTGCAACTCACCCTTGAACTCCTTCTGCTCGCGCGCCGCACCCGCCATCACTGCTAGCAGGTGGTAGCGGTAGTGCTGCGCGGCCACGGCATCTGCTTCGGCACGCAGCCGCTGGATACTCAGCCCCGTGGCCTGGCCTTCGGTACGCGCCAGATTTTCAAACAGCGCCAGCTCATCTTTGAGCCGGGCATTATCGCCTTCCAGCCCCTGCACCTGACGGGTTAGTTGCTGCTGCGCCGCTTGTTCGATCTGCAGACGACTCTCGCCGACATCCGCCAGGCTGCGCCAGTGGCCGACGTTCTTTTGCAGATCATCAAGCTGCGCCTGCAAGGTGGCAATCCGCTGCTCACTGCTGCCACGATCAAAACCCGCCGCACGGCCGCCCTGGTCGTAAGCCCAGCGCCCCAGCCCGGCCAGCAGCAGCAGCGCGAAAACGCCGCCGATGAGCCACCAGTGCCCGGGCGTATGCGTGCGTACCGCCACACGCGGTGCCGAAATGCCGAAACGGTTGCGCCAGCGGCGCAGTTTCAGGGCAGTACGGGGATTTGCTCGAGACCGAGACACTCGTCGCACCCGAACATCAGGTTCATGTTCTGCACCGCCTGCCCGGCCGCGCCCTTGACCAGATTGTCGATCACCGAAAGGATCACCAGGGTATCGCCGCCCTGCGGCCGATGCACGGCAATCCGGCAACTATTGGAGGCTCGCACCGAGCGTGTTTCAGGATGGCTGCCCGGCGGTAATACATCGACGAAGCGTTCACCCGCATAGCGCTGCTCAAACAACGTCTGGAAATCGTCCTCCCGCGTGATGCGCGCGTACAGGGTGGCATGTATCCCCCGGATCAGCGGCGTCAGATGCGGCACAAAGGTCAGCCCCACCTCACGCTGTGCCACTCGCGCCAGACCCTGACGCACCTCTGGCAAATGACGATGCCCGGCCACACCATACGCCTTGAAGTTATCCGCCGATTCGGAAAAAAGGGTATGCACTTCCGCCTTGCGTCCCGCGCCGGAAACACCCGACTTCACATCCGCCACCAGATGCGCCAGATCGATACAGCCCGCCTCAACCAGTGGCAGAAAACCCAACTGGGTGGCCGTCGGATAGCAACCCGGATTGGCCACCAGCCGCGCGCCACGGATCAGCTCCCGGTTGATTTCCGGCAAGCCATACACCGCCTCGGCCACCAGATCGGGGCTGGCATGCGTCATGCCATACCACTTTTCCCAGACCGCTATATCCTTAATGCGAAAATCCGCCGCCAGGTCGATGACCCGCACCCCGGCATCCAGCAAAGCCCGGGCTTGCTGCATGGCAATGCCGTTGGGCGTGGCAAAAAAAACCACATCACATTCGGCCAGCGGCGAATCTGCCGGATCGGAAAAACACAGGGCAACCCGCCCGCGCAGGCTGGGGAACATGTCGGCCACAGCCGTACCTGCCTCGCCGCGCGAAGTAATCGCCTTGAGCGCCACCTGAGGATGCTGCGCCAGCAAACGCAACAGTTCGACACCGGTATATCCCGTGCCACCGACGACACCTACCTTGATCATGGAAATCTCCGCAAAAACAAGCCGGTTATGGTACTGCCACGCCCCTGTCCGACGCAAGCCCGCAGGCGTGTTCCAGGTTAAACCGCGTAAAGCGTCGGATCTGCCAGCCCGGCGGCCACAAAGCCGTCGTGGCGCAAACGGCAGGCGTCGCACTGTCGGCACGCCCGACCCTGCTCATCCGCCTGGTAACACGACACCGTCAGGGCATAATCCACCCCGAGACTTTGCCCCAGCCGGATGATTTCAGCCTTGGACAAGTCAATCAGCGGCGCATGCAGATGCAGCGTGCGCCCTTCCACGGCCGACTTGGTGGCGAGATTCGCCATCACTTCAAAAGCCCGGATGTACTCCGGCCGACAATCCGGATAACCCGAATAATCCACCGCATTGACCCCGACAAAAATATCCCGGGCATCAAGCACCTCCGCCCAGGCCAGCGCCAGCGACAACATGATGGTATTGCGTGCGGGCACATAGGTCACGGGGATCCCCGGCTGCACGCCGCCCGTGGGTACAGCAATGCGCTCATCGGTCAGTGCAGAGCCGCCAAAAGTGGCCAGATCCAGCTGCAGGGTGCGCTGCGCCGCCGCGCCCAGACTGGCCGCCACGCGCGCGGCAGCTTTCAGCTCAGCGTTGTGTCGCTGGCCATAATCAAGCGACAAACAATGACAGGTAAACCCCTGGCTGCGCGCCAATGCCAGTATCGTGGCCGAATCCAGCCCGCCCGAGAGCAGTACAACCGCGTTCATTGCATGGCTCCCAGTCCATCCGCACATTCAACGGCCACGTTCATTCCCCCAAAGTATCTTGTGTAACTGTAGCTGGAAGCGCACCGGCAAGCGATCACGCAAAATCCAGGCCGCCAGCTGTGCCGGTTCCAGTTGCCCCTGCACCGGCGAAAACAACACCGGGCAGATCTCCGCCAGATGCCGCTCGGTCAATTGCGTCCGCGCCCATTCATAATCCGCCACCGAGGCCAGCACGCATTTGATTTCATCATGCGCGCCCAGTTCAGCCAGATTTTCCCAACGGTTTTTTTCAGCCTCACCCGAGCCGGGTGCTTTGAGATCCATGATGCGCGCCACGCGGGCATCCAGCCCGCCGATATCGAGCGCACCGCTGGTTTCCAGCGAAACGTCATAACCCGCCTCGCACAGTGCCGCCAGCAATGCCGGGCAGTCTTTCTGTGCCAGCGGCTCACCGCCGGTCACGCAGACGGTACGGCAAGCCCACCCGGCCACCCGCGCCAGCACCTGCGCGACCGTCAGCGATGCGCCGCCCACAAAGGCGTGTTCGCTGTCGCACCAGGTGCAGCGCAACGGGCAACCCGTCAGCCGAACAAAAACCGTCGGCAAACCCACCCGCGTCGACTCACCTTGCAGGGAGTGGAAAATCTCATGAACCAGCAGCATTCAAAACCACCCGCCGCCACAAAAACCCGGCTTCACTTCTTCTGCAAACGTGAACGTGCCACCTGCGCGGCACCACTGGCCGGATATTTCTCGACCAGTTGCTCAAGTGCCTTGCGAGCGCCTTTGAGATCCCAGCCATCCCGCAGGCTGTTGGCCTGTGCCAACAGCGCGTCCGGTGCCTTGACATCGGCGGGCCAGGTGGCGACCACCTTGCCAAACAAATCCGCCGCCTTGCGGAAGTCATGCAGTTGATACAACGCCGAAGCCGCCCAGTAATGGGCATTCGGCAACATGGTGCTGCTGGCGTAGGTGATGATAAAACCATTGAAAGCCGCAAACGCTTCTTTGTAGCGAGTCCCCTTGAATAGCGTCAGGGCGGCTTCGTAATCGCGCATCTCGGCCGCCGGATCCGTTGCCGCAGGTGGCGATGCTGCATCATCGGGTTTGCTTTCAGGCGCAGCGGTTTCCAGCTTGCGTAAGCGACCATCCAGATCAATATAAAAATCCTTCTGCCGCTTCTGCGCCGTCTCCAGATCAAACGTCACCACCTCCAGCTGACCACGCAGCGTAGCAATTTCAGTTTTGATCTGTTCAATCTGGTTGGCCAGATCCAGCTGGCTGCGTGTACCTGTCGTCGCCGTGGTGTTTACGGCATCGATGCGTTTGGTCTGCTCCGTCAAATCGCGACGCAACCCCTCAATGCGATTGCGCGCCTCGTCGTCATCAAACAAGCCCGCATGCGCCGGCGCGGCCACCCAGCCGACCTGCCACGCCGCCACACACAGCAAAACGCACAGCCGCCGTTTCATCAGAACTCGCCGGTGTAGAGAATGTCCGCGCGGCGATTTTCTGCCCAGCACGCCTCGCTATGTTCGGTGCAACGCGGCTTTTCCTCGCCCAGGCTGACGGCTTCCATTTGCTCTTCCCGGGTGCCCAGCAGTTGCAGAGATTTCTTGGTCGCCTCGGCACGCTTCTGCCCCAGCGCCAGGTTGTATTCACGACTGCCGCGTTCGTCGGCATTGCCCTGAATCAGCACCTTGAGCCTGGCGTTATGCTCCAGAAAACGACCATGCGCCTCGACCAGCGGCTTGAACTCATCCTTGATGATGTACTGGTCAAAATCGAAAAACACCGTGCGCTTGGAGAGGATGCTCTTGGGATCTTTGAGCTGGGCAATATCATTGCCATCCACCGTGCCCGCCGTCACAGCCGTCACCTGCGGCGACTCGACCGAAACCGGCCCCGGCTTGTGATCTTCCACCTTGGCGGCGGACTGCTCCTCCGGCACGCGTGGCTGGCTGCTACAGGCCACCAGCAACAAGGCGGTCGCGAGCAAGGAAAGCGGGGTGGAAAATTTGTACATGGCGGTTCTCCTGGCAAGATGCATCATTTAGGGAAAGGTCCCCAGGCCGGCTCACGGACATCGGCAGCCGGTACGGAGAGTTTCTGTTTAACACGACCATCACTGGAAACTGCGGCCAGCACGCCGCGTCCATTGATTTCGGTGGCATAAATGATCATCCGCCCATTCGGGGAAAAACTGGGCGATTCGTCTTTGAGCGTATCGGTGAGGGTCTGTGACTGGCGGCTGGCCAGATCCATCAACGCCAACTGGAAGCGGCCATTGTTACGCGCAATGTAGGCCATGCTCTTGCCGTCCGGCGACAATCGCGGCGTGACGTTGTAGCTACCTTCAAAAGTGACGCGCTGCGCCTCGCCGCCCCCGGCAGGGATGCGGTAAATCTGCGGGCTGCCACCGCGGTCGGAGGTGAAATAAATGAACTGGCCATCCGGCGAGAACTGTGGCTCGGTGTCGATCCCCCGCGAAGAAGCCAGACGCATCACACCACTCCCATCCGCATTGACGATGAACAGCTGCGAGCCACCTTCTTTAGAGAGCACCACCGCCAGACGCTTGCCGTCCGGTGACCAGGCCGGTGCTGAGTTAGAGCCTTTGAAATTGGCCGCCACATGACGACGGCTGGTGGTCAGCGCATGCACATACACCACCGGCTTTTTGGCTTCGAAAGACACATAAGCCAGCTTGGTGCCATCAGGCGACCAGGTCGGTGAGATGATCGGCTCGCGTGAAGTCAGCGCGGTTTGCGCGTTCATGCCGTCCGCATCGGCAATCTGCAGCTCATAACGCCCGGTGCTTTTGACCACATAAGCGATATGCGTCGAGAAGATTCCCGGTTCGCCGATCAGCTTTTCATACACATAATCCGCCGCACGATGCGCCACGGAGCGCAGCTGTGTGGGCGTGGAAATGTAGGATTGATTACCCAGCGAGGCCTGCTTGAGAACGTCCAGCAGACGCATCCGCGTTTCGAAACGGCCATCTGCGGTTTGTGCAGTTTGCACGCTACCGCTCACCAGTGCATCGGCACTGCGCGCCTTCAGGTCTGCAAAATTCACCGGGCTGGTTTCGTTCATGGAAACCAGCCCCGGCTCCACCAGACGAAACAGGCCGCTGCGTTCCAGATCGGCACGCAGCACTGCCGTCAGTGCCTGGGCGGCCAATCGATCGCCAGAAAAATCAGCCACGGCAATCGGCAGGCGATTCGCCCCCGCGCCGGTGATTTCGATGGAAAGCTGCGCCTGAGCAGCCAGCGTCACGCAGCACAGCGCAACCCCCAGCAGGCGGCTCAGCAACGGAAAATGAGGAGCATGAGGGGAACAACGGCGGGGCTTTGGAGTTTGTACGAAATTCAGCATGTCAAAATTATAACGTCGTATCCATTTTTCAGTCTTCCAGCGGACGGAATTTGAGCTCCAGCTCGCGCGAGAATAAATCCGCCTGGCCGGGTTTGGGCAAAGGAGAAGACTTGCGAATTGCCCGCTCAACCGCGGCATCGTAACCCGCATGGCCGCTCGAACGCTTCAGCTTTACATCCAGAATCTCACCGCTCGGGAACTGTGTGACCTCGAAGACGGCCTCCGGGTTCCCGTTAATATCGTGCGGCAACACAATATTGCTGCGGATGCGCCCACGGATGCGCGCAATGTAATCGGCCGTGGCTCTGGCACTTGCCGCATTCGCTGCCCTCTGCTGCAAATGAGCCAGCTCGCGCGCCGCATCGTTTGAATAATCGGCGGCACGCCGCTGCGCCGTAGTCTGTCTGAGTTCCTGCTCAAGCTGCTTGCGGAACGGATCTTCTTGCGGTGGCGGTGGCTGCGGAACCGGCACTGCCTTGGGCGGCGGCTTCTTTTTTTCCTCATCCTTCAACGCAATATCCGGCTTATGCAGCGGCGGCGCAGGTCTGGGCTCCACCGGCCGGGGTTCCATCGGCCTGGGCGCAAATGCAGGCGGATGCGGTGGTTTGACTTCAGCCACGGCCGCCGCAGGTGCGGTTACGTCCTCCGCCCGGACCAGCTCAACTTCAACGGCATGATTAACCTGAGTGGTCCAGCGCACCCCAAAGACCAGCAAGGCCAGCAAAGCCAGATGCACCGCCAGGGTCAGCCCCAGCGCGAGGTATTTACCCCGTGCCGAACCTCCCGTGGTGGGCGGCATCGCCTCATGCAGCGGCAAGGTTTGGGCAGGGGCGTGGCCCATCGGTTCAGCGTGCAATGAAGTCACCGATCAGTGCGTGGCTGCGTAACCGCCTGCGTGGCTGCGGGCTGCACCAGCAAACCGATTTTGGTGAGCTGGTTCTTCTGCAGATCATCCATGACATTCAACACGGCTTCGTAACGCACGCTCTTGTCACCCGCAATCAGGATCGCCTGTTGCGGGTTTTTCGTCTGCGCGGCCTTAAGCCGCGCCACCAGCTCGGCGCGCTCCAACCCCACTTCGCCCCCCCCCTTGCTGCGATCGCGCAGCGACAAGTGCGTATCGGCGTGGATCACCACCTCCAGCGGCGCGACCGGCGGCTGAGATGCCTTGGCGACACTGGGCAGATCGACACTCCCGGTCTGGATCATCGGGGCGGTCACCATGAAAATCACCAGCAGCACCAGCATCACGTCGATGTAAGGCACCACGTTGATCTGGTTCATCAATCGCCGCTGTTTCATCGTCTCAACCTCCTTCAGCGCAACTGGCGTTGCAGGATGTTGAGGAATTCCTCCATGAAACTTTCGAGACGTACCGTCAGACGATCGACATCATGGGCATAACGGTTGTATGCCACCACCGCCGGAATCGAGGCAAACAGGCCGATGGCCGTGGCTACCAGGGCTTCGGCAATACCGGGAGCCACCGCCGAAAGCGTAGCCGAGCTCATCTGCCCAAGGCCACGGAAGGAGTGCATGATGCCCCACACCGTACCAAACAGCCCCACATAAGGCGACACCGAGCCCACCGATGCAAGAAATGACAAATGGGCATCTAGCGCGTCCACCTCGCGCTGGCAGGTTGCCCGCATTGCCCGCCGCGCGCCATCGACGATCATCGCCGGGTCAGCTGTTTTCTGCCCGCGCAACTTGGCAAACTCCCGATAACCCGCCTCAAAAATATGCTCCAGCGCGCCGCCGCCATGACGATCATGCACAGCAGCCTGATACAGGGCGTTCAGATCGCCGCCGCTCCAGAATTCGCGCTCAAATTGCTCGGTTTGTACCCGCGCATCACGCAGGGCAAACCACTTGCGGAAAATCCAGTACCACGACATCACCGACACACACACCAGCAACAGCAAGATCAGCTTGACCACCAGGCTCGCATTGGCCACAAGCTCGATAATCGACATATCCTGGGTCATATTCATTATTTCATTCCAAAATCAGATTTCAGCAGTTTCAGGCGCCAGCTGCCGGAACAACGCCAGCAAATCCGACGGCAACGCACAGGCGCGGCCATCCCGCGCCGGATTCACACAGGCAATCCGCATCAAACCTTGCGCCAGTATTTCCGCCCCGCGCAACACGCGCTGGTCAAACACCACCTGCGCGCGCCCGACCGAAGCCACCCGCGTATCAATTTCCAGCAGATCATCCAGCCGCGCCGGTTTCAAATAATCAACCGCCGCCGAGCGTGCCACAAACGCCACGCCCTGCACCTCGACCATGCGCGACTGCTGGAAGCCCAACTGCCGCAGCCACTCGGTGCGCGCCCGCTCCATGAACTTCAGGTAATTCGCGTAATAAACCATGCCCGCCGCGTCGGTATCTTCGTAATAGACGCGCACCGGCAAAACAAAGTTCCGCGACATTTTTTCTTCAGCTGACACTCACATCACCATCCCACAATTCCGGCGCACGCGCGCCATCTGAGCCCCGTCTATTGGGCTCCAGGCCAAAATGCCGCCAGATGGCCGCTGTTGCCACCCGCCCGCGCGGCGTGCGCTGCAAATAACCCTGCTGAATCAGATACGGCTCCAGCACATCCTCGATGGTGTCGCGCGCCTCACCAATAGCTGCGGCGAGATTATCGACCCCCACCGGGCCACCGGAAAATTTCTCCAGCATCGCACCGATCAGCTTGCGATCCATCACATCCAGCCCGAGCGGATCCACATCCAGCATGGTCAGTGCCGCATCGGCCACCGCACGCGTAATCCGCCCATCCGCCTTGACCTCGGCATAATCGCGCACACGGCGCAATAACCGGTTCGCAATCCGTGGCGTACCACGCGAACGCTTGGCGACTTCCATTGCGCCTTCTGCTGCAATATGTAATTTGAGCAAGGCGGCAGAACGCGTGACGATCTTCGCCAGTTCCTCGGGTGTATAAAACTCCAGCCGCGCCACAATGCCGAAGCGGTCACGCAGCGGATTGGTCAACATCCCCGCCCGGGTGGTCGCCCCCACCAGCGTAAACGGCGGCAGATCGAGCTTGACCGAACGCGCCGAAGGCCCTTCGCCGATCATGATGTCGATCTGAAAATCTTCCAGCGCCGGATAAAGAATTTCTTCAACCACCGGCGAGAGCCGATGAATTTCATCAATAAACAGCACATCGTGCGGCTCAAGATTGGTCAGGATCGCCGCCAGATCGCCCGCCCGCTCCAGCACCGGCCCCGAAGTCTGGCGCAGATTCACGCCCATTTCATGCGCGACGATATGCGCCAGCGTCGTCTTGCCCAGCCCCGGCGGGCCGAACAGCAACACATGGTCGAGCGACTCCTTGCGCTGCCGTGCCGCGTGGATGAAGATTTGCAACTGCTCGCGGATCTTCTGCTGGCCGACGTACTCCTCCAGCATCTTCGGCCGCAAGGCGCGCTCCAGCACGTCTTCGTGCGAGGATACGGCAGCCGCATCGATCAGCCGCGCCTCACCCGTCGCATTTGCAAGACTGCTCAGCTTATCGGTTTCTATGGCCATAACCAGCAAGTTTACCGCGAAAGTGCTACCTACGACTTTCACACTAAAATTCCACATTCATCAAACTGCTGCGAAGCACGTATTTTCCCTGATTAGCAATGAGCATCCGCTAGCACCTCGGGGAAAGACCGGTGGTGAAGCAGGCCATGGTTCCCCGCCTGCGCGGAAATGACGCACGAGACAGACCATTCTTTCCAATCAGGATGATGTTTGAGTTTGAGGAAGGATAGCAAAACGATGACAGGGTGGAGTTACCCATTGAAACCCGAGCCCTCGGCGTTACAATCCTGCATATCTGACCTGAATAAGGAGCACCGTCATGTCCCAGTGGGTTCGTTACATCACGCTACTGATCCTGGCTGGCAGCAGTACGCTGGCGCAGGCCTGCGGCTATACCGGTGGCGTTGGTATGGAAAGCTTTTTCAGTCTGGGCAGCTTGATCGACATCGCCATTTTCACCCTACTACTCAGTGCCGCAGCCGCTGCTTTTTCGTAACAGTTAACCCACCGGCGTACCTCCCATCGAACGCACCATACCTAAAACTACTCCCGAGACAAATTACACACGGGAGCAACGGCGATGGCAGAACGAAAGAAGGGCAAGGGATCAAAGCGCAGCCGGCATGAATGGCGAACCCTCTTGGCCGCATTTGACGGCAGCGGCCTGGGCGTCGACGCCTTCTGTCGGCGCGAAGCCATCAGTGCGGCCAGCCTCTACCGCTGGCGCAATCTCCTCAACAACGACAGCAAAAGTGGCGAAGCCGCAATCAGCCACCGAGCACCTGCCTTCGTCGAACTGGAACCGCTGAACACGACCGCCCCACAGCGAACGCGGATCGAACTCAAGCTCGACCTCGGCGACGGCCTGAGCCTGCATCTGGTACGCGACTAATGTTCTTCCCCGAAGGCCAGATTCGGGTACATGTCTATGGCCGCCCGGTCGACATGCGCAAATCCTACGACGGACTCTACGCACTGACACGCCAGGAACCCAGACAAGATCCCCTGAATGACCAGTCGTGCGAGCATGGCGGCATGTTGCACCAGGGTTTGGCGCGCTACGTCATGCCGACGTTTTCCGTAGAGTTTAAACAGGTTGCCTTCAACCAGTTCGACATCGCCTGACTTGACTTCCATCAGCAGCATGTTGCCATTGGGTGCGAGAACGACGAGGTCGATTTCGCCTTGCTGGTGCTCGCCCCGATGGGTGCCCTGCCAGGCGACGCTGTGGAATATTTCGTAGCCTGCGGGGAGAGATTGCTGCAGGCGATCCAGCACATCGAGCTCGCGGTACAGGCCGAGGTCGTGTCGCAGGGTGTCGATTGCCGGTGAGAGTTGCGCCCTGGCCTGGTGTTTTGGGGTGTATTTGCTGGCGTCAGGTTCAGGCTTTGGACAGCTGCTTCAAGGCCAGGCGGATGCCTTCAGAGACGGCGACCCCTTCAGGCAGGGTTTTCAGCGCGGGCAGGGCTTCGCGTTCGCTGTAGCCTAGTGCCATCAGGGCATTGAGAATGTCATCGGCGGGAACGGGTTCAGCCATGCCGGTTTGTGGGGTGCTGCTCGCCGTTTTTGGCAGGCGGTCGCGCAATTCGAGCAGCAGACGCTCGGCCGTTTTTTTACCGATACCGGGGATCTTGACCAGTCGCCCGGCTTCCTGCAGGGTGACGGCTTGTGCCAGTTCGCGCACCGAAAGGCCGGAGAGCACGGCCAGTGCGATGCGCGCGCCTACACCGCTGATTTTCAGCAGCTGGCGAAAGGCTGCGCGCTCGTCTTCGGTGAGAAAGCCATACAGATAATGGCCGTCTTCGCGCACGATCATCTGGATTTGCAGCGCCACCTTGTCTCCCGCTGCGGGCAGGTGGTAGAAGGTACTCATCGGCACGTCGATTTCATAACCGACACCGCCGACATCGAGCAGGATTTGGGGTGGGTTCTTTGCGGCGAGGATGCCCGTCAGGCGACCGATCATGTGTGTTTCCTTAAAGAGTTCAAAGCAGCCGACCGCCACGCACGCGTCGTCCGGCCGTGGCCAGCATCCCCAACCCTTGCCCGCCATGGGCATGGCAGATCGCGCAGGCCAGCGCGTCGGCGGCATCCGCACCGGGCGCGCCATCGAGTGCGAGCAGTTTTTGCACCATGTGGCTGACCTGTTCCTTGGCGGCCTTGCCATGCCCCACCACCGCCTGCTTGATCTGCAGGGCCGTGTATTCAGCCACCGGCAGCCCGGCCAGCACCAGTGCGCTTATGGCTGCACCGCGCGCCTGGCCGAGCAGCAGGGTGGATTGTGGATTGACGTTCACGAACACTTTTTCAATCGCGGTTTGTTGCGGTTGATAGGTGGCGATGATTTCCGCCATGCCGTCGAGGATGATTTTCAGGCGGGCGGGTAGATCTTCGCTGCCCGGTTCCTGACTCGCCCGAACCCCCGCACCGGTGGTGCGGATGCAGCCGCTGCCGATGTAATGCAGGCGGCTACCCTGTTTTTCGATGAGACCAAAGCCGGTCACGCGCAAGCCGGGGTCGATACCAAGGATACGCATGCGGATGGTGGGTGCGGTGGCCGATCAGTCCTGATCCTCGATCACCGCGTTGGTATACACCTCCTGCACATCGTCGAGCGCGTCGAGCGCGTCAAGGAGTTTCTGCATTTTGATTGCGTCGTCCCCGGTGTACAGATTTTCGGTGGCAGGCTTCATGGTCACTTCACCCAGCTCCGTTGTAAAACCGGCTTTTTCCAGGGCTTCCTTGACGGCGACAAACTCATTGGGCGGGGTCAAGACTTCAATCGAGCCATCTTCGTTGGTCAGCACGTCCTCAGCCCCTGCTTCGAGTGCGGCTTCCATCAGGGCATCTTCGCTGGTGCCAGGCGCAAAAATCAGCTGACCGCAATGTTTGAACAGGAAAGCCACCGAACCATCCGTGCCCAGATTGCCGCCATTTTTGTTGAAGGCATGACGCACATCGGCGACGGTACGCACCTTGTTATCGGTCAAACAATCGACGATTACCGCGGCACCGTTGATGCCATAGCCTTCGTAGCGGATTTCCTCGTAATTCACGCCTTCCAGTTCGCCCGTGCCGCGCTTGATGGCGTTCTTGATGTTATCGGCCGGCATGTTCTCGGCCTTGGCACGATCCACGGCCAGGCGCAGGCGCGGATTGAAATTCATGTCACCGCCGGCCATTTTTGCGGCGACAGTGATTTCTTTAATGAGTTTGGTGAACACCTTGCCGCGCTTGACATCCTGCCGCCCCTTGCGATGCTGGATGTTGGCCCATTTGGAATGACCTGCCATGATCGTGCCCCTTCTTACCCGTAACAAATCCGGCCAGACAGCAAAGCGACGGCCGACAAAGGGGGAATTCTAACAGCCTGCCGTCACTGAACCGACGACCGCGCATGTCAATACGTATCGATGCGTATCAATTCTGCGCCTCAAACGATAATGGTTCCGCCATCCACATGAATGTTTTGCCCGGTGATCCAGCGCCCATCCGGAGAAACCAGCGCGGCGACGCCATCAGCAACGTCTTCTGGCTGCCCCAGCCGTTTCATCGCAGCCAGACTCGCGCCCACCTTGCGGAGCATGGCTGCATCGCCCCCTTCGAGCATCGGCGTATCCGTCATACCCGGTGAAACGATATTCACCGTTACGCCACGCGGTGCCAGTTCGCGTGCCAGCACTTTGGAAAAAGCCTCCAGCGCAGCCTTGCTGCCGGCATACAACGCCATGCCTTCGCTGTTGGCGACGGTGATGCCGCTGGAGATATTCACGATGCGCCCGCCCGCCTCGATGCAACGCGCGGCTTCGCGACACATCATGAAAGTGCCGCGTGCATTGACGCTGAATATCTGGTCATACGCCGCCATGCTGATATTCTCAAACGACTTCATGTGACCGATGCCCGCATTGTTGATGAGCACATCGAGCCGCCCATAACACGCCTGCACGGCCGCAAACAGCGACTGCACATCAGTTTCTTCTGCAATATTGGCACGCAACGCGCAGGCCGTGCCCCCAGCAGCTTCGATGCTGGCCACCGTCTGCCGCGCACCTTCGGCCGAACGCGACCAGACCACGACAACTTTCAAGCCGTCCCGCGCCAGACGCAGGCAGATGGCACGGCCGATGCCTGTGCCTCCGCCACTGACCAATGCGACACGTTGTATCGAAGAGGGCGTGTTATTCATGACCGTTCCTTATAATTGCTGACTTGCCGCTCAGGTAAGATGGCGAAGTTTTGCTAATGTTTTCCAGCCCACTTCAAGGAGCAGATTATGAGCCCTATCGAACCCGCACAAAACCGCACACGCGTCGCCATTCTCACCAGCAGCTTTCAGATCAAAGGTTATGTGGAACTGATGCCCGGCGCGCGCATTACGGATCTGATGAACGGTGCCAAGGATTTTGTGGCCGTCACGGATGCCGAGGTTTTTGAAATCGGCAGCAATACACGCCATGTGGTGAGCGCGCCTTTCATCAACGTCTGCCGGGCGCATGTCCAGATTATCGCGCCACTCTGAACACCTCCTTGATGACATCATGAGCCCACACAAAAAAGCAGATTCCTACCGTCAATCCGACAGCAGCGTCACAGTGGCCTTTCCCGAACCGACCGGCAGTACTGAAATGCAACATGAAAAACGTCGCGCCGGTGCTGCACTCCGCCGCATCATCGACGGCATCATCATGAAGCACCCCGAAGTCAGCACCCTCTCCACCTGTGCAGAACAACTTGAAGCCATCGCCGCCACGCTGGAAGCCATGCCGGACAAGCCCGCACGCACCAGCTTCGGCCATCGGATGAAGCCCGAAGATGTACGCGACTTTCTCGAATTCAGCCCGCTGGTGGGTCACGCCAACCCCATCGCGCCACCCCTGGAAATCTGGGTTGCCAATGGTCGCGCACACGGCCGGGTGAGCTTTGGCCGCTGCTTTGAGGGCGCACCAGGGGTCGTTCATGGCGGCTATGTGGCCGCAGTGTTCGACGAATTACTGGGTTTTGTGCAAGGTTTTGCCGAACAGCCAGGCATGACGGGAACGCTCACCATCACCTATCGCGCCCCCACGCCCTTGCTCACCGAGCTGAAACTGGAAGGGGTGCTTGAAGGCACGGAAGGCCGCAAAATACATACCGTGGGACGAATCTTTTCTGGCGAAACCTTGCTGGCCGAGGCGCGCGGCGTATTCATTACCCTGACTGAAAACCAGTACGCCATGGTCGCCGCGATGCAAAGCGAGCCGTGACTCGCATTTTCGCCTGGTGGTATACGGTTCCACCCCCGCGGCTCCACCCCCTGAAAAACACCTGCACCGTCGTGACGAAAAAAAAGCCGGGCTGACCCGGCTTTTAATGACTGCAACAAGCATCCAACCATCCGACGATCAGGCAGCCACAGCGGGCGATTCTTCCTGATCCGGTTGATCGAGCAGTTGCACCAGTGCCATCGGTGCATTGTCACCATCACGGAAACCGATCTTCAGGATACGAAGATAACCACCGTTCCGGTTGGCAAAACGCGGACCCAGTTCGTCGAACAGCTTGACAACCATTTCGCGATCACGCAAGCGATCGAAAGCCAGACGACGATTAGCCAAGCTGGGCTTCTTGCCCAGAGTAATCATCGGCTCGGCCACGCGGCGCAGTTCCTTGGCCTTGGGCAGGGTGGTTTTGATGGTTTCATGACGCAACAGCGAGTTGGTCATGTTGCGAAGCATCGCCAGGCGATGCGATGAAGTGCGATTCAGCTTACGCAAGCCGTTACCGTGACGCATGATATTTTCCTCTGGTTTGTGCGGCCACTGCTCAAGGCGGGTGGCCGGTTGATCGTTATGGGGAGGGGTTAAAAATCAGGAAATCTTTTCGAGACCCAAGCCTTGCGGCGGCCAGTTCTCAATCTTCATGCCCAGTGCAAGCCCACGCGAAGCCAGAACTTCCTTGATTTCGTTGAGTGACTTGCGACCCAGATTCGGGGTCTTGAGCAGTTCAGGTTCGGTGCGCTGAATCAGATCGCCGATGTAATAAATGTTCTCGGCTTTCAGGCAGTTAGCCGAACGCACGGTCAGTTCCAGATCATCCACCGAGCGCAGCAGCAGCGGATCCACCGCAGCTTGCTTGGGCATTTCAGCAGAGGTCGGCGTACCTTCAAGATCCGCAAAAATCGACAACTGATCCATCAAAACGCGCGCGGCATAACGCACGGCTTCTTCAGGATCAATCGCACCGTTGGTTTCAATGTCCATGACCAGTTTGTCAAGGTCGGTGCGCTGTTCGACGCGCGCCGCTTCAACCGCGTAGCTGACGCGACGCACCGGGCTGTAAGAAGCATCCAGCACCACATGGCCAATCGCACGCGACTCTTTGTCATTCGGGCGCACCGATGCGGGCTCGTAACCGCGACCTGCTTCAATCTTGATCTGCATATCCAGCTTGCCGCCAGGCGCCACGTGGGCGATGACATGATCCGGATTGATGATTTCGACATCATGGGTGACTTCGATATCCCCCGCCTTGACCACACCTTCCGTATGACGGGAGAGGCTCAGAACGGCTTCGCTGCGATTATGCAGCTTAAGGACGACACCCTTGATATTCAGCAGGATATCCACGACATCTTCGCGCACGCCATCCAGCGTTGAATACTCGTGCAACACGCCTTCGATCTTGGCCGAAGTCGGCGCAAATCCGGGCATCGATGAAAGCAAGATGCGGCGCAGGGCATTACCCAGCGTATGTCCATAGCCTCGCTCAAACGGCTCCATGACGACACGCGCATGCACCGGAGAAAGGGTTTGTACATCAATATGTTTCGGTTTGAGAAGTGCGCTGCTTTGCATCTGCATTCCTTCTTTTGTTGGCGCTCAAATAGGACAAGGTGCGCCACCGGCGCACCTCAATCCGTGACCATCGCGGCAGGCAGACCCGCCACGATGTCTATGGTTTAGCGCGAATAAAGTTCGACGATCAGGCCTTCATTGATCGTTGCGGGCAACTCGGTGCGCTGCGGATAGGACTTGAAAGTCCCCTTGCCCGCCTTGATATCCACTTCGATCCACTCAGGGAAGCCACGCGACTCAGCTGCTGCAAGCGCTGCCTTGACACGCAGGTGGTTACGCGAGGCATCCGTCAGTTGAATGACATCGCCCGGACGCACAGTGTACGAAGGAATATTCACACGACGGCCATTGACCAGCAGCCCATTGTGGCGAACAACCTGGCGCGACTCGGCACGCGAACCACCGAAACCCATCCGGAAAGCCACGGCATCCAGACGACCTTCGAGCAGTTGCAGCAGGTTCTCACCCGTCTGACCCTTGCGGCGATCTGCTTCAGCAAAGGTTTTACGGAATTGACGCTCAAGTACGCCATAAATACGACGTACTTTCTGCTTTTCACGCAACTGCGTGCCATAACCGGACAGACGCTGACCCGATTTCTGACCATGTTGGCCCGGAGCATAAGCACGGCGCTCCACGGAGCACTTGTCGGTAAAACATTTTTCCGCCTTCAAAAACAGCTTTTCGCCTTCGCGACGGCACTGGCGGCACTTGGGATCCAGATTGCGGGCCACAATTTACTCCTTGAATTCTGTAAATCCCTACGGATAAAACCGTAGGTCAGATGCGACGACGCTTGGGCGGCCGGCATCCATTATGAGGAATCGGGGTGATATCCGTAATGCTGGAAATCTTGATGCCCAGCGCATTCAGCGCACGGACAGACGATTCGCGACCGGGGCCGGGGCCCTTGATGCGAACTTCCAGATTTTTGATACCACATTCCAGCGCCACCTTGCCCGCCGCTTCAGCAGCAACCTGAGCCGCAAACGGGGTGCTCTTGCGTGAGCCTTTGAAGCCCGCGCCGCCCGAAGTCGCCCAGGACAATGCATTGCCCTGACGATCGGTAATGGTGATGATGGTGTTATTGAAAGAAGCGTGCACGTGGGCAATACCCTCAGCCACATTCTTCTTGATCTTCTTGCGAACCTTGGTTGCAGTCTTGGCCATGTCAGTTTCCTAAATTACTTCTTGGCGCCCGCAATTGCCTTGCGCGGACCCTTGCGTGTACGTGCGTTGGTGCGCGTACGCTGACCACGGCAGGGCAGGCCACGACGATGACGCAGGCCGCGATAGCAACCCAGATCCATCAGACGCTTGATGCCCATCGTGACTTCACGGCGCAGGTCACCCTCAACCGTGTACTTGCCAACTTCATCACGCAGACGCTCCATCTCGCTGTCGGTCAGATCTTTGACCTTGGTCGACGGCGTGATTTTTGCAGCAGCACAAATTTTTTGTGCGCGCGTGTTACCAACACCATAAATCGCCGTCAAGGCGATTACAGCATGTTGATGATTCGGAATATTTACCCCTGCAATGCGGGCCATAGGCTCACCCTGAAATTAAGTCCCAAGAATGGGAAACAGAGAATTATAGACGATAAAACCGCTTTGTTCAAGCGATCAACCCTGGCGCTGTTTGTGGCGCGGATCCGTGCAAATAACGCGAACAACACGCTTGCGGCGGATAATCTTGCAGTTACGGCAAATGCATTTGACCGAAGCCATTACTTTCATGATGCTTCTCCGGAAGGATTTGAATACAAAACTACTTGGCGCGAAAAACGATACGCCCCTTGGTCAGGTCGTAAGGCGTCAACTGCACCGTGACCTTGTCACCGGGAAGAATGCGGATATAGTGCATCCGCATTTTTCCGGAGATATGCCCGAGAACGACGTGGCCGTTCTCGAGTTTGACTCTGAATGTTGCATTGGGCAGGTTTTCCTGGACCTCCCCCTGCATTTCGATCATGTCTTCCTTCGACATCGTTCTTACCTTGCCGAGAAACCGGCTCCTTTGAAGTTAGCCTTCTTCAGGAGGCTCTCGTATTGATGTGACATGATATAAGCCTGTACTTGCGACATGAAGTCCATGGTAACCACCACAATAATCAGCAACGATGTTCCACCAAAATAGAAGGGAACATTCCACTTGAGTATCAGGAACTCAGGAATCAAGCACACGACCGTGACATAAACAGCCCCAACCAGCGTCAGCCGCATCAGGATTTTTTCAATATAGCGAGCAGTTTGCTCACCCGGACGGATGCCGGGAACAAACGCACCACTTTTCTTCAGGTTATCTGCTGTTTCCTTGGAGTTGAACACCAGGGCCGTATAGAAAAAACAGAAGAAAATGATGGCTGTTGCATAAAGAAGCACATAGGGCGGCTGACCTGGCGAAAGCGTTGCCGCAATGTCCTTCAGCCAACCCATGCCTTCACCATGACCAAACCAGCCTGCCACCGTTGCCGGGAACAGAATGATACTCGATGCAAAAATCGGCGGGATCACACCAGACATATTGAGCTTCAAAGGCAGGTGGGAGCTTTGCCCACCGTATACCTTGTTGCCCACTTGCCGCTTGGCGTAATTCACCAGAATCTTGCGCTGACCCCGTTCAACGAATACCACGAAACCGGTCACCAGAACCACCAGGGCAAAGATGAACAAAGCGGCCACCGGATGCATGCTCCCCGTACTAACCAGAGAAAACAACCCACCCAACGCGTTTGGCAAACCCGCAGCAATCCCCGCAAAAATAATGATGGAGATGCCATTGCCCAAGCCACGCTCGGTAATCTGCTCACCCAGCCACATCAGGAACATGGTTCCGGTCAACAAGGTGATTACCGCGGTAACCCGGAAAGCAAGACCCGGGTCAAGCACCAAGCCCTGCTGCGATTCAAGGGCTATGGCAATACCCATGCCCTGGAACAATGCCAGACCGACCGTGCCGTAACGCGTATATTGCGTAATCTTGCGCTGACCTGCCTGGCCTTCCTTCTTCAATGCTTCCAGCTGCGGCGATGCGATCGTTACCAACTGCATGATGATCGAGGCCGAGATGTAAGGCATGATGCCCAGGGCAAAAATCGTGAACCGTGACAGTGCCCCACCCGAAAACAGGTTGAACACACCCAGGATGCCGCCCTTCTGCCCTTCAAACAGCTGCGCAAGGGCGACCGGATCAATCCCGGGAACGGGGATATGCGCCCCGATACGATAGACGACGATCGCACCCAGCAAAAACCACAAGCGCTGCCAGAGATCACCGAACTTGCCAGTGTTCCCAGTCGCTTTTGCAGAGGAATAGGGGGAAGGATTAGCCAAGGTAGTATC
This sequence comes from Sterolibacterium sp., assembly GCA_018061005.1. Lineage (GTDB taxonomy): Bacteria > Pseudomonadota > Gammaproteobacteria > Burkholderiales > Rhodocyclaceae > Sterolibacterium. Next base: position 27,850 of record JAGOVA010000025.1, read on the forward strand.
CGGACTCGATCAGGATGTCTGAGTTAGGCTGCAACGACGACACTGCCGCCAACCGCTTCAATCGCGGCTTTCGCACCCTTGGTGGCACCAACGCCAGTCAAGGTAATTTTGCGCGTCAGCTCGCCAGAGAGGATGACCTTAGCCGAAAGCGCGTCAGCAGCGACAACGCCTGCCTGCTTCAAAGACAGCAGATCAATTTCCGTCAGCGGCAGTTTTTCAATTTCCGAAAGACGGACTTCGACATTGCGATCGCGCGTCAGCGAAACAAAACCACGCTTAGGCAAACGGCGTTGCAACGGCATCTGGCCGCCTTCAAAGCCAACCTTGTGGAAACCGCCAGCACGGGACTTCTGCCCCTTGTGGCCGCGACCTGCGGTTTTGCCCAGGCCACTACCTATGCCACGGCCTACGCGACGACGCGCATGAGTCGAGCCCTCAGCGGGTTTGATGGTATTCAGTCGCATTATTCAACCCTCACACTTCACCAGATAGGCGACTTTGTTGATCATGCCACGCACACACGGCGTGTCTTCCAGAACGGCGCTGCTATTCAGACGACGCAGCCCCAAACCCCGAACGGTGGCACGATGATCCGACTTGGTGCCGATCAGGCTTTTGACCAGCGTCACCTTGATTTTTTTATCAGCCATGTTACTTACCCCATGATGTCCTGCACGCTCTTGCCGCGCTTGGCGGCAATTTCGGCAGGCGTATTCATCGCTTGCAAGCCATTGATGGTGGCACGCACAACGTTATAAGGATTGGTGGAGCCATAGATCTTTGCAACGACATCCGTGACACCAGCCACTTCGAATACCGCACGCATCGGACCGCCGGCAATGATGCCGGTACCGGCACCTGCGGGCTGCATCAGCACACGACAAGCACCGTGGTGACCAATGACGGTGTGCTGCAAGGAGCCTTCTTTGAGGTTGACGCGGGTCAGTTTGCGACGCGCCTCTTCCATGGCCTTTTGCACGGCAACCGGCACTTCACGCGACTTGCCCTTGCCCATGCCGACACCACCATCGCCGTCACCCACAACGGTCAGTGCAGCGAAGCCGAGAATACGGCCACCCTTCACCACCTTGGTGACGCGATTGATGCCGACCATCTTCTCGCGCATGCCGTCGTCAATCTTCTCCGGCGTTTGCTGTTGCTTCCTGGTTTGTGGTTTTGCCATTATTAGCCTCTATATGCGAGCAGTGCGTACGTGCCGCACGTCAGAACTTCAGACCGCCTTCACGCGCAGCTTCTGCCAGCGCCTTGATGCGTCCGTGGTAATGAAATCCGGAACGATCGAAAGAAACGCTTTCGATCCCCTGTGCCTTTGCACGTTCGGCAATCAACTTGCCAACCAACTCGGCCGCCTTGACATTCCCGCCATTGGGAATCTTGCCGCGGACATCGGCTTCTGTGGTCGAGGCCGAAGCCAGCACGCGCGTACCGCAGCCAGAAAAAATCTGTGCGTAGATATGCAAATTGCTGCGATGGACCGACAACCGTACCGCCTTGAGCTCTGCGAGCTTGGCGCGAGTCCTGGCGGCCCGGCGCAAGCGCATCGATTTCTTGTTCATGTTGATCCGCCTTATTTCTTCTTCGTTTCCTTGATGACCACACGCTCATCGGCGTAGCGCACACCCTTGCCCTTATAAGGCTCCGGCTTGCGATAGGCTCGAATCTCGGCAGCCACTTGGCCAACCTGCTGGCGATCAATCCCTTTGATGACGATTTCAGTCTGCGTCGGGGTTTCGCACTTGACGCCTTTGGGCATCTCATGAACCACCGGGTGAGAAAAACCCAGTGTCAGATTCAGCTTGTCGCCCTGAGCCTGGGCACGATAGCCCACCCCCACCAGCGTCAGCTTCTTCTCAAAGCCCTTGGTCACACCCGTCATCATGTTATTGACCAGCGCACGCATCGTTCCCGACATCGCGCCTGCATTCGGCTGTCCTGCGACAGCCTTGCACAGCAACTGATCACCTTCACGTTCAATCTTGACAGCCGGCAACATGAACTGAGTCATCGCCCCCAGCGGCCCTTTGATACTGATTGCGGCATCGTTCAAAACGACTTCGACACCCTTCGGCACTTCGACCGGATATTTAGCAATACGAGACATTACAGCCCCTAACCTTAAGCCACGATACAGAGGACTTCACCGCCGACATTCGCGGCACGCGCACTGCGATCGGTCATCACACCCTTGGGTGTGGAGACGATAGCAACGCCCAGGCCATTCATGACTTGCGGCAAATCGTCCTTGCCACGGTAAACACGCAGACCGGGCTTGGAAATACGCTCAATACGCTCAATTACAGAGCGACCAGCATAATATTTAAGTGCGATATCAAGCAGCGGCTTGCCGCCGTTTTCACGAACTGCAAACTCACCGATATAGCCCTCGTCCTTCAGAACGCTGGCAATCGCCACCTTCAGCTTGGAAGAGGGCATCAGAACAGCCTCCTTTTGCGCCGATTGGGCGTTACGGATGCGGGTCAGCATATCGGCGATCGGATCAGTCATACTCATAGTGATCTCTCCTTTACCAGCTGGCCTTGGTCATGCCAGGAACCTCACCGCGCATGACAACCTCACGCAGCTTGTTACGGCACAAACCGAATTTACGGAAAACACCCCGGGGACGACCCGTTACCTCGCAGCGATTACGCTGGCGCGAAGGTGAGGAATTGCGGGGCAACTGTTGGAACTTGAGCCGAGCAGCCATACGCTCTTCGGCTGGCAGGTTCACATTGTTGTAGATCGCAGCCAACTCGGCACGCTTGGCTGCAAATTTCTCAGCCGTGCGAACGCGCTTGACTTCGCGATTAATCATGGATTTCTTGGCCATATATCCCTCAGTTCTTGAAGGGGAACTTGAAAGCAGCGAGCAGTGCCTTGGCTTCTGCATCGGTCTTTGCGGTGGTCGTGATGCTGATGTTCATGCCGCGCAACGCATCAATCTTGTCGTATTCGATCTCAGGAAAAATGATCTGTTCCTTGACGCCGACGTTGTAGTTGCCACGACCATCAAAACCCTTGCCGGAAACCCCACGAAAATCGCGGATCCGCGGCATCGCCACCGTTACCAGGCGATCAAGAAATTCGTACATGCGATCGCCACGCAAAGTCACCATGCAGCCGATCGGGTAGTTTTCACGAATCTTGAAGCCTGCAATGGCCTTGCGAGCCTTGGTCACGACGGGCTTTTGGCCAGCAATCTTGACCATATCGCTCACCGCATGCTCCAGCACCTTCTTGTCCGCAACCGCTTCACCAACCCCCATGTTCAGGGTGATTTTGGTGATGCGCGGCACTTCCATCACCGAGCCATAGGCAAACTTGCCCTTCAACTCGGCCATCACTGTGTTTTTATAGTATTCCTGTAAGCGCGCCATGATATCCCTCAAGCGTCAACGACTTCGCCATTCGACTTGAACACCCGCACCTTGCGACCGTCTTCAAGGGATTTGATCCCGACACGATCTGCCTTCTGGGTGGCCGGATTGAACAACGCCACGTTGGAAATCTGAATAGGCATCTCTTTTTCGAGAATACCACCCTGTTGACCCTTCATCGGATTCGGCTTGGTGTGTTTCTTGACGCGATTAACACCTTCGACCAGCACCGTCTGCTCGTCGAGGCGCGCCAATACCACACCCCGCTTACCCTTGTCCTTGCCAGTAATGACAACGACACCATCGCCTTTGCGTATCTTGTTCATGGCAATTCCTTAGAGAACCTCAGGCGCCAGCGAGACGATCTTCATGAATCGCTCGGTACGCAACTCACGCGTCACCGGCCCGAAGATGCGCGTGCCAATCGGCTCGAGCTTGTTGTTCAGCAAAACAGCAGCGTTGTCATCAAACTTAACCAACGAGCCATCAGAACGGCGCACACCTTTGGCGGTACGAACCACGACCGCAGTGTATACATCACCCTTCTTGACCCGGCCACGCGGCGCAGCATCCTTGATGCTGACCTTGATGACATCACCGATGCCCGCATAGCGGCGCTTCGAGCCGCCTAGCACCTTGATGCATTGGACCGACCGTGCGCCGGTGTTATCGGCGACAGTCAACCTAGTTTGCATTTGTATCATTGATATTTCTCCAACTTAATTCGCGATTGATGTAGCTACGCGATCAGTCTTGGAACCCGTTTGGGTCTGAACCGCAGCCAGCTACCCGACCGCGACATGAATTACAGCAAAGTCGACTATTATGGGTGACCGTATTGTACTTGTCAATACTTTTTTAAAGAAAACACCTACCCATCAAGCGGTTCTTGCCTTTTCGACGATCTGCGCCACACGCCAGGCCTTGGTTTTCGAGATCGGAGCACATTCCTCGATCAGCACCAGGTCACCCATTTTTGCTTCGGGGTTCTCAACATGGGCATGATACTTCTTGCTGCGAAGAACCATTTTGCCAATGACGGGATGCTTGACGCGACGTTCGATCAGAACGGTTACCGTCTTCTGCATTTTGTCGCTGACCACACGCCCCGTCAGGGTTCTGTGCAACTTCTCGGTCGTCTCGCTCATTTGGCGACGCCCCTTTCATTCAGGATGGTTTTGACTCGCGCGATATCCTTGCGCGTCTTGCCAATCTGGCTATGATTGGTGAGCTGTTGCGTCGCTGCTTGCATCCGCATGCCAAACTGTGCACGACGGAGATCCAGCAGTTCCTTTTCTAGCTCAGCCGTATCCTTCTGTCTCAAATCTTTTGCATTCATGATTTACCCCAACAGGCGCGTGACGAAGGTTGTTTCGATCGGCAGCTTGGCCGCAGCCAGGCGGAATGCCTCGCGTGCCAGCGTCTCGTCGACACCATCCATTTCGTACAAAACTTTACCCGGCTGAATTTCAGCAACCCAATATTCAGGATTGCCCTTACCGTTACCCATCCGCACTTCGAGCGGCTTTTTAGAGATCGGCTTATCCGGGAAAATCCGGATCCAGATACGCCCACCCCGCTTGATATGACGAGTCATAGCTCGACGAGCCGACTCGATCTGGCGCGCAGTCAGACGACCACGGCCAACGGCCTTGAGACCAAATTCACCAAAGCTCACCTTGGCACCGCGTGTAGCGACGCCCGTATTGCGGCCTTTGTGCTGTTTACGATACTTGGTACGTGACGGTTGCAGCATGTTTTACTCCTTCACATCTTTGGCAGCTGCGTCAGCGGTCTTGCGAACACGTTTGACGGGAGCCTTTGCAGTCGCATCCGCAGGCGCTTCAGGCTTGGCAACTTCTGCACCCTCGGCCTGGCGTGCCGCCGGGCGACGCGCTCCTGCCGGTTTGCCATCCGCCTTCTCACCCGCACGCCCTGGCGAACGTCGCGGCGCACCGCGACGTTGCTCATCAGCAGCTGCATCAGCAGCAGCCTGTGCAGCAAGATCATTCTTGCCGGTCATTTCGCCCTTGAAAACCCAGACCTTGACGCCAATGATGCCAAATGTGGTCTTAGCTTCGGACGTACCATAATCAATATCGGCACGCAGGGTATGCAGTGGCACGCGACCTTCACGATACCACTCGCAACGGGCAATTTCTGCACCGTTCAGACGACCCGAACTCATGATCTTGATGCCCTGGGCACCCAAACGCATGGCATTCTGCATCGCACGCTTCATCGCGCGGCGGAACATGATGCGCTTTTCAAGCTGCTGGGCAATCGAATCAGCAATCAGCTGGGCATCAATTTCAGGCTTGCGGATTTCCTCGATATTGACATGCACCTGACCGCCAAGAATCTTTTGCAAATCCGCCTTGAGAACTTCAATGTCCTCACCCTTTTTGCCGATCACCACACCGGGGCGCGCGCTATACACCGTGATGCGCGCATTCTTCGCCGGGCGATCGATCACAACACGGCCGACCGAAGCGTGCGCGAGCTTCTTCTTCAGATACTCGCGAACCTTGATGTCTTCGTTGAGCATGCCCGGGAAATTCTTGCTGTTGGCAAACCAGCGAGAAGTCCAGTTACGGGTCACCGCAAGGCGGAAACCAGTCGGATGAATTTTCTGTCCCATAATTTCCCCTTAGTCTCCGACCGTCACATAGACGTGGCACGTCTGCTTGAGAATGTGGTTGCCACGGCCTTTGGCGCGTGCCGTAAACCGACGCAGAACAGCGGCCTTCTCGACATGGATCGTCTTGACTTTCAGACTATCGATATCAGCACCATCGTTATGTTCGGCATTGGCAATCGCAGACTCGAGTACCTTCTTGATGATCGTCGCACCCTTCTTCGGGCTGAAACTCAGAATATTGAGTGCCTGATCGACCGGCTTGCCGCGGACCAGGTCAGCCACCAGACGGCCCTTTTGAGCCGACAGGCGCACACCGCGTAGAATCGCATTGGTTTCCATCGTCATTCCTTACTTCTTGACGGCTTTCTTGCCGCCGGTATGGCCCTTGAAAGTACGCGTCAGCGCAAACTCACCGAGCTTGTGACCAACCATATTTTCGGAAACGAAGACCGGGATATGCTGCTTGCCGTTATGCACAGCGATCGTCAGACCGACAAAATCCGGCAGGATCGTGGAACGACGCGACCACGTCTTGATCGGACGCTTGTCGCTGGTCTCACGTACGGTGTCGACTTTCTTGAGCAGATGGGCATCGACGAACGGGCCCTTTTTAAGTGAACGTGTCATGGCTTACCTCTTGTTACGCGGGCGACGCTGAACGATCATGCTGGTCGTACGCTTGTTGCTACGAGTACGATAGCCCTTGGTCTTGACGCCCCACGGGCTGACCGGATGCATACCGGCTGCCGTACGACCTTCACCACCACCGTGCGGGTGATCGACCGGGTTCATAACCACACCGCGAACGGTCGGACGGATGCCACGCCAACGCTGGGCACCCGCCTTACCGATGGAGCGCAGGCTATGCTCTTCGTTACCGACCTCACCAATCGTGGCACGGCACTCAATATGCACGCGGCGAATTTCACCCGAACGCAAACGCAACTGGGCATAAGAGCCTTCACGTGCCATCAACTGAACGGAAGTCCCAGCAGCACGCGCAATTTGCGCGCCTTTGCCCGGCACCATTTCGATGCAATGGATCGTCGTACCGACCGGAATATTGCGAATCGGCAAAGTGTTACCCGGCTTGATCGGGGCTTCCGAGCCGCTGATCAACTGCGTACCCACCGCCACGCCCCGCGGCGCGATGATGTAACGACGCTCGCCATCAGCGTAGCACAGCAGTGCCAGATTGGCGCTGCGGTTGGGATCGTACTCAAGGCGTTCAACCTTGGCCGGAACCCCATCCTTATTGCGACGAAAATCAACGATGCGGTAATGCTGCTTGTGACCGCCGCCTTGATGACGCACCGTGATATGGCCATGATTATTGCGACCGGCCTTGCTGTGCTTCGACTCGACCAGCGCCGCATGAGGGCGACCCTTATGCAGATCCGGATTGACCAGTTTGACGAGCGAACGACGGCCGGGGGATGTCGGCTTGACTTTAACGAGTGCCATTTAAGCGGCCCCCCCTTCAGCGAAATTGATTTCCTGACCGGGCTTGAGACAGACAAAAGCCTTCTTCGCATTGCTGCGGCGGCCGATGCTGCGGCCAAAACGCTTGACCTTGCCCTTCAGATTGGAGATCTGCACCGAATCAACCTGCACCTTGAACAACAGTTCAACGGCAGCCTTGACTTCGGGCTTGGTGGCATCCGAGGTTACAAAGAACACAACCTGCTCGTTCTTGTCGGCAATAAAGGTTGCCTTCTCGGAGATTTGCGGTGCCAGCAGCACCTGCAACAAACGTTCCTGGTTGAAGTTTCTCATCCCAGCATCTCCTCGATTTTGGCAACAGCAGCCTTGGTCATCAACACCTTGGGGAAGCGAATCAGCGACAGCGGATCGGCTTCAGAGACATCGAGCACCAGCACACGCGGCAGATTGCGCGAAGCCAGATAAAGATTCTCTTCCAGGGAGTCCGTCACGATCAGCACGGAGTCCAGCCCCATGCCCTTGATCTTTTGTGACAGTTGTTTGGTTTTCGGCGTATCCAGGCTGAATTCTTCGACGACGACCAGACGGTCTTCACGCACCAGTTGCGAGAGGATCGAGGCGATCCCCGCACGATGCATCTTGCGATTCACCTTCTGGCTGAAATTTTCATCCGGCAGGTTCGGGAAAATACGACCACCCCCACGCCACAACGGGCTGGAAGTCATACCCGCACGCGCACGACCCGTTCCCTTTTGACGGAACGGCTTCTTGGTGCTGTGCCTGACCTGCTCACGATCTTTCTGAGCGCGATTGCCAGAACGTGCATTGGCCTGATAGGCCACGACGATCTGATGGATCAGCGCTTCGTTGTAATCGCGCGCAAAAAGCGCATCGGAAGCCGTCAGCGTCGCCGACGACTGGCCTTGATCATTGATAAGCTTGAGTTCCATTACGCCCCCTTCACTGCCGGACGCACGACTACGTCGCCGCCCTTGGCACCCGGGACTGCGCCCTTGACCAACAGCAATTGCCGCGCCTCATCGACACGCACAATTTCCAGATTCTGCTGGGTGCGATTGACATCACCGTAGTGACCCGCCATGCGCTTACCCGGGAACACACGCCCCGGATCCTGCGCCATACCAATGGAACCCGCCGAGTTATGCGAAAGCGAGTTACCGTGCGAGGCACGATTCGAAGAGAAGTGGTGGCGCTTGATCGCACCCGTAAAGCCCTTACCGATCGTCGTACCACTCACATCAACGATTTGACCGACATTAAAGATGGTCACGGCAATCACATCACCCGGCTTGAATTCACCGAGCTTCTGCGGCTCAACCACAAATTCCTTGAGCAGCGTACCCGCCTCAACAGCCGCCTTGGCGTGATGCCCAGCGGACGGCTTGTTAACGCGACTGGCGCGTCGCGCGCCAAAAGCCACCTGAACCGCGGCATAGCCGTCGTTCTCAGGCGTTTTGATTTGAGTCACACGGTTATTCGACACATCAAGCACCGTTACCGGGATGGACGTGCCATCCTCAGTAAAAATACGCGTCATGCCGACCTTGCGACCTACCAGGCCTAAAGTCATTTATTATTTCCTCTTGAGAGGTGTCGACTGCAATTGGTCGACCATTCACCAATGACAGTAACGCCGGAAAGCAAACTCCCCGATGTACCGCCGCTCTTACTTACTGCAACTTGATTTCAACATCCACGCCCGCCGGAAGATCCAGCTTCATCAACGCATCAACGGTTTTGTCCGTCGGGTCAACGATGTCCATCAGACGCAGATGGGTACGAATTTCAAACTGGTCGCGCGAGGTCTTGTTGACATGCGGCGAACGCAGCACGTTGAAACGCTCGATGCGCGTCGGCAAAGGAACAGGACCACGAACTACGGCACCCGTGCGCTTGGCTGTTTCGACAATCTCAAGCGCCGACTGATCGATCAGACGATAGTCAAATGCCTTGAGACGAATGCGGATTTTCTGATTCTGCATGTCAGCTACCCAATCAAACTTAAAGAGCGAAACCCTGCATTCAACATTCCACGCAGGGCGTAAGCGCGAAAGAGCGGAATTCTACCGCCCCTTCGCTTTCATTGCAAGTGTCTAAACGAGGTTTACTCGAGAACCTTCGCCACCACACCGGCGCCGACGGTACGGCCGCCTTCGCGAATCGCGAAGCGTAGGCCTTCTTCCATGGCGATCGGAGCGATCAGCTTGACGGTGATCGAGACGTTGTCGCCC
>JAGOVA010000130.1 GCA_018061005.1 Sterolibacterium sp.
CGTGGCGGCTGTCAGGTTGCCGAAGGGCGGCGCTGGCGTGCAAGGGCGGTCGATTGACAGAGTTCTGGCGAGACGACAGAATCCTTCGCTGGCAAGGGTGACGCACAGGTGGTGCGCGGAGGAGGCTGGCCTGGCACAGATCCGTGATGGCCGCAACGCGGCAGGATGAATCGCTGCTGAGCGTGAGCCCAGTGGTTTCAATACGGTCAGGATCGGCCAGTGGCGCGTGATGCCGTTGCAGAACATGAGTTCCTGGAGTACGCGGTGAGGCTACTGCATGGCACGCTGGCGATCCTCGCCGCAACGCTGGGCGTGTTTCTGGCGCTGCATCATCCTCTGGCTCCGCGGTTGCTGGTCTGTCTTGTGGTCGCCTGGGGGCTGGCCGTTTGCCTGCGCCCGGCGATCTGGCTTTTTGTGCTGCCTGCGGCATTGCCGATCGCCGGGTTTTCGGCGTGGACCGGCTGGATCGGCGTCGAGGAGTTCGACCTCCTGGCCCTCGGCGCGGCGTCAGGGTGCTACGCGCGCATGGCCTTGCAGGGCGTGAGGTGGTGTTGCCAAACCCGGACCAGCGAGCCGGAGCCTGCGCCGGCAGCGTTGCCCCGTCCGGCACCGCAAGCCCTGCCGGGACGAAGGACGAGGAGGCCCGGCGTCCGTGCTGAAATCCCGTTGACGGCTTGCCAGTCGCCGTTCCCCAATCGTGTCCCTCTCGCGCCCCGGGACGCTGCGGCTGCCCGAGATCCGTTCCGGTTTGCCTGGATCGGCCTGGCCGCCCTGGCCGCGTCCAGCGTGCTGGCCATGGTGCGTGGCCTGGCCGATGCGGATGGCTTGGATCTGGGGTGGTTCCAGGCTTACGAAGATCCCTTGAACAGTCTGCGTATCGGCAAGAGTCTTTTGCTGGCGCTGCTGCTGTTGCCGTCCTTGCGCAGCTTGCAGCAGGCTGCACCCGCTCTGGTGGTACGCCGGTTATCGGCAGGCATGGCGACGGGGCTGGGGCTGGTGAGCCTGGTCGTGCTCTGTGAGCGCGCCGCCTATCCGGGCATGCTGGATTTCTCAACACCGTACCGCACTACGGCGCTGTTCTGGGAAATGCATGTCGGCGGCGCAGCACTGGATGTCTTCCTCGTGCTGACGGTTCCCTTTGCCGTGCATGCTCTGGTGCAGGCCCGTAACCCCTGGCGCTGGGTACTCGCCGCCGCGTTGGCGGTCGCCGCCGGTTACACTTGCCTGACCACTTTCTCGCGCGGGGTTTATCTCGGCGTCGGGCTTGCCTTGGGCGTACTGGCCTGCCTGCTGCCGGGCCGCCGGCGGCAGCGTTCTTGGCCGCCTGCGGCGACCGGGTACGACCTCCGGGGCGATGCGCCGCAACCGGAGCGCTGGCGAGTGTGGGGGAATCGGGTGCTGGTCGTGCTCCTCGTCTGTGAGGGCGCGGCGGTTCTCGGTCTGGGCGATTTCATGAGCACCAGGCTTGCGGCTGGCGAACGCGATCTGGGCGGGCGCCTGCAGCACTGGCGCGAGGGCCTGAGCCTGCTGCGCACGCCGTCGGAGTTCCTGCTGGGCAGAGGTCTCGGGCGTTTCCCCACAAACTACTCGCAGGCGGTCGCGGGGCGTGGCTTGCCGGGTCATCTGCAGATCGTCGATGACCCTGAGGAAAGCTACCTGCGTCTGTTCGGGCCGGCACCGGGCGTGCGCCTTTCCGGCGCATTCGAACTGCTGCAACGGGTACCGCTGGTCAACGGGAATTACACGCTGAATTTTGACCTGCGCGCGCCACGCTTCGCGCGGGTCAGCGTCGGCGTGTGCCAGCAACATCTGCTCTATGTCGCGGCGTGTACGCGACAGGTCGTTGTCGTGACGGATGGGGAAGCGCGATGGCGCCACTTCTCGCTGCCGCTCGATTTTCGAAGCGAGTTGCCCGATCGCCGGTGGGTGCCCGCGCTGGGATTTCTTGCCGTGCATCTGGAGGGGGGGGCGGATTTCGTCGATGTCGACAATCTGGGCCTTCTGGATGGGCGGGGCAGGCAACTCCTGGCGAATGGCTCTTTCACCAGCGGCTTGGGGCAGTGGTATTTTGCCGCTCGGCACTACTTCCTGCCCTGGCACGTCGATAACCTCTTTCTTGAGGTGCTGATCGACCAGGGGGCGGTTGGACTGTCACTGTTGCTCACCCTCCTGGCGATGGCTTTCGCCAGGCTGCTGTGGGGCCGTGGGCGCGAGCATGTGCTCGCGCCCTACCTGTTGGCGGCGCTGAGCGGCTGTCTTGCGGTCGCTGTGTTTTCAAACGTACTGGACATGCCGAGGTCAGCTTTCCTGTTCTACTTGCTGCTATGCTCTGCCCTGTTTCTCGATGGGCATCCCCCTGATGCCCCGTCAAACCCTCGGTCCGGATCCCTCAAGGCTCCCCGAAAGGCGCTGCACGCTGTATAATTTCGGCATAATCCTGCTCTATTTTGCGAGAAACATGTTTTTCAATCATATGGTTATAAGTTTTTTATCTGGTAGCACCGAAGTCTTCGGCGAGCCCGGCAGGGCTTGCTTCCCCAGCCATTGCCCTCTCCTTGTGCATTAGGTCACGGTCTCCTGTTTTCCGCAGTGATAGCCTTCGTTTCGTGACGTTTG
>JAGOVA010000131.1 GCA_018061005.1 Sterolibacterium sp.
TCCGCGCACGTCAGCGAGCGAATGCCTTTGTCGCCTCCGTAGCGCGCAACGTAACGGGAGAAGGTTGTCCATGGGAGAAAGTCCATGAGTTGGGCGAACAGCGTCTTGCCGGTGTTCATGGCGGCCTGCGGGCAAAAGCCCGGAAGATTGCCAGAATTGGATTTCGCCGTTCAAATCGACACCACCCTTCATCGCTCGGAAATCCTCATCAGTCGTGGCTTTCAGAGAAATGATCATTCATTTAACCGGACAGCAGTGTTGCGAGGTGGGAAATGAAACGCAATCTTGAAATCCTGCTGGCCTGTGCGGCCATGGGACTGGCACCGTTGGCTGCGGCTGAGGGTGGTTCGATGATGGTTCGTGTGCGGGCCGTAACTCTGGATATGAGCAATCGGTCCGAGGCGATTCCTGCGCTGGCGGTGCCGGGTGACGCCATCCAGGTTTCCAACAAGCTCATTCCGGAAGTCGATTTCACCTATTTCTTCACCAGGAATCTGGCGGCCGAACTGATCCTGACCTATCCGCAGAAACATGACGTGAATGTCACCGGTAGCGCTGTCGGCAGTTTCAGGGCGGGATCCTTCAAACACTTGCCGCCGACCCTGACGCTGCAATATCACTTCCTGCCCGAAGGACAGTATCGGCCGTATGTCGGCGCCGGGGTGAATTACACAAAAATTTCGGCGGTCAGCCTGGCTGTGCCGGGCGTGACGCCACTACAGCTCGAAAACGATTCCTGGGGTGGTGCGTTGCAGGCTGGAATCGATGTGAAACTCACGGACACCATGTATCTGAATTTTGATATCAAGAAGATCTATATCCGCAGCGATCTGATGAATGGCGCCGGCGCCAAGGTCAGTCATTTGAAACTCGATCCGCTGGCTATCGGCATCGGTCTAGGGTGGCGTTTCTAGAAAAAAGCCGGTGTGGCGGGATGACTTGCCGCGGCGTGTCATCTCGTCGAATTGGCTTCTTCTGGTCGTCGAAACGGGTTTGGTTTTTATCCTTTTGAAATGTTGGCGTAAATTCTGTTTGTATGTGTTGATTCTTTATGTCGAAACATTTCAGATTTGTAATAAATAGTCCATTTGAGCGATAATCGGCGTTTAGATAAATCGCCAACCGTATTTGGCATGCGGCTGGTATATGATCAACAAATCGTATTTTTTGAGAGGTAATCCCATCATGCAATCGCAAGCGACTTACAATTATAAAGTCGTGCGTCAGTTCGCAGTGATGACCGTGATTTGGGGCATTGTCGGCATGTTGGTTGGCGTGATTATCGCCGCCCAGCTGATCTGGCCCGATTTGAACGTCGTCGAATGGCTGTCGTACGGGCGGCTGCGGCCGTTGCATACCAATGCGGTGATTTTTGCGTTTGGTGGCTGCGCCTTGTTCGCCTCCTCGTACTACGCGGTGCAACGCACGAGTCATGTGACGCTGTTTGCACCGCGTCTGGCGGCTTTCACGTTCTGGGGCTGGCAACTCGTGATTCTGCTGGCGGCGATCACATTGCCGCTGGGGTATACGCAGGGCAAGGAATATGCCGAGCTGGAGTGGCCGATCGATATTTTGATCACGCTGGTCTGGGTGTCTTACGCCATCGTGTTTTTCGGCACCATCGTCAAGCGCAAGACCTCGCATATCTATGTCGCCAACTGGTTCTTCGGCGCCTTCATCCTGACCGTGGCGTTGTTGCATCTGGTGAATAGCGCCGCCATACCGGTGACGGGCTGGCCGATGAAGTCTTATTCGGCCTACGCGGGTGTGCAGGATGCCATGGTGCAATGGTGGTACGGCCACAATGCCGTGGGTTTCTTCCTGACCGCGGGCTTCCTGGGCATCATGTATTACTTTGTGCCCAAGCAGGCCGATCGTCCGCTGTATTCCTACCGTCTGTCGGTGGTGCATTTCTGGGCGCTGATCTTCACCTACATGTGGGCGGGGCCGCATCATCTGCACTACACGGCACTGCCGGACTGGACGCAGACGGCAGGCATGGTTTTCTCGCTGATTCTGCTGGCACCCTCTTGGGGGGGCATGATCAACGGCATCATGACCATGTCGGGCGCCTGGCACAAGCTGCGCGACGATCCGGTTCTCAAGTTCCTGCTGACTTCGCTGTCGTTTTACGGCATGTCGACCTTCGAAGGCCCGATGATGGCCATCAAGACCGTCAATGCCTTGTCGCATTACACCGACTGGACCGTTGGTCATGTGCACTCCGGGGCTCTGGGCTGGGTGGCCATGGTGTCGATCGGCGCCGTGTATTACATGCTCCCGCGTCTGTTCGGCAAGGCCGAAATGCATAGCGTCAAGCTCATCAATGTGCATTTCTGGATGGCCACGGCCGGTGTCGTGCTGTATATCGCCGCAATGTGGATCTCCGGAGTGTCGCAGGGAATGATGTGGCGCGCCACGAATCCAGATGGCACGCTGACCTATTCCTTCGTTGAATCGGTCAAGTACACCTATCCGTTCTATGCAATTCGTTTGGCCGGCGGCTTGTTGTTCCTCAGCGGCATGCTGCTGATGGCCTACAACATGTTCATGACCATGGCTGGCGGCAAGGCGGTAAATCCGGTGGTTGTCGCACCTGCTGCGGCG
>JAGOVA010000132.1 GCA_018061005.1 Sterolibacterium sp.
GGCTACCTGATCGACCCGAATATCCCCGCTGAGCGCGAGACCGCCGAGCGACTCAACCACCAGTTGGTGGAGCGCGCACTCAAACTCGGCGGCACCTGCACCGGCGAACACGGCGTGGGGCTGCACAAGATGGCTTTTCTGGTGGCTGAAACCGGCAACGGTGCAGTGGACATGATGCGCACCATCAAGCGGGCACTGGACCCGCAGAATATCCTGAACCCCGGCAAAATTTTTTCGCTATGAGACATTTCAGCAAACTGGCAAGCACTTGTGCGCTAGCCTTGAGCCTGAGCACGGCTTTCGGCAATGCGACCGAGCCGCCCACTGGCATTGTTGGCAAGAACGACTGGCTGTTTTACCGTCTGGAGATACAGGATCCATCCGAGGCGGCCCGGGCCGATGTCTCACTTGATCTCATCGCACGCTTCAACAAGGTGCTGTCTGCCAATGGGGTCGGACTGGTCGTCGTGATGGTGCCCCTCAAAATGCGGATTTATTCGGAGCATCTGCCCGACTCCATCCCCTTCACTGACTACATGCGGGGCAACTACGATCGCTTGGCACAGGCCCTCAAAACTGCACAGGTCAACACCATTGATCTCAACACGGCTTTTTTGAACAGCCCGCTGCGCCAGAGCGAGGACCCGCTGTTTTTCCGGCTCGACACGCACTGGTCTCCGACCGGCGCCATGGTGGCGGCAGAAACGGTCAAGGCAGGAATCCATGGCAATGCCACCTTGAAAAGACTGCTGGACACGATTCCCGAAGAACGCTACACGCTGGTCAACGGCGGGCGCCAGCGAAACCAGGTATCGCGCGATCTGTTGAACCAGCTTCCCCCGGATGCTCCGGCCATTGCGCCAGAGCGCGTGAGCCACATTTACATCAGCCGCGCCAAGCCCTTACAGCTCCCACTCCAGGGCGATCGCCCGAGCGGCGGGCTCACCCTGTTGGGCAGCAGTTATTCGCGTGACTGGACCGGCTTTTCGGACTACCTGCGTTACACGCTGCAACGCGATATGCTGGGAATTGGCGTGCCTGCCGACCGCGGGGCCTGGGTTGGCATGGAGGGTTATCTGCGCGACGACTCCTTCCAGAAGAGCCCGCCCAAATTGCTGATTTGGGAAATGCCCGAGCGCGATATGCGCGCACCACCGGACTATGAGTTCCGTGAGCCCCGCTACGTCAGCAACAACACGGAATGGCTGTTGCGGGTCTCGGCACTGGTCCAGACACGGTGCAGGCCATCGGCCGCAACCGCCAAACTGAAGTCCGTTGGCCTCGGTGCACATGCAGCCTACATCAAGGGCGGTGCGCTTGCCACTGGCCCGACACTCGAAGGTGATTTCATCGAAATCGAGTTCGACAGGCCGATTCTCCCTACAGACTACCTGACAGCGAAGGCCAGCATTGTCGGATCAAAGAGTATTCTCATGGAGAGCCTGGGCACCGACGAAAGCAAACGCACGTTCACGCTGCCGATTGCAGACGACGGCATGGCCCATACACTTAAGACGCCCCTGCCTTCGCCGGGAAGTGATCTCACCCGGTTGCGCATCTTTCCGGGAAAGAGCAGTGGTTTTAACCTGCAGAATATCCAGCTGTGCCGTCAACCGGACGATCTGCTACCGAGGTAGCGAATCGGCCCGCCGACATCGCTTCGATCTGCACGCCCAACTCGACCAGGTCTTTGGGTACCGGTAGCCCCTGTACCAACGCAGCGGTCAGGCGGCCCATCGCCGGAGCGGTCTGAATTCCGTAGCCCCCCTGCCCGGCCAGCCAGAAAAATCCGGGGGCATCCGGAGCAAAACCTACCACCGGGGTTTTGTCAGCGACGAAGGAACGCAGCCCAGCCCATTTGCGACGAACCTGCCGGATCCGCAGCGTGGTGGCGGCTTCAATACGGTCCACCGCAATGGCGATGTCCAGTTCTTCAGGCTGCACATCCTGCGGCGTCACAGAATCTTCGTTGGCGGGCGACAGCAGCAGCACCCCGGCGTCGGGCTTGAAGTAAAAGCTCTCCAGCGCATCAATCACCAGCGGCCAGGCGCTGATGTCGCAACCCGCCGGCGCTTCACTGGTGAAAGCCGTGCGGCGCTTGGGAACCAGGCCCACCGGGGCCACGCCGGCCATTCGGGCGAGTTCGTCACACCAGGCACCGGCGGCGTTGACCACGATCGGTGCTGTAAAGCTGCCAGCCGCCGTATCCACACGCCAGCCACCACCCGTCTCGCGCTGGATGCGCTGCACACCGGCCCCGCACACCAGTTGCGCGCCGGCCGCCTTGGCTCCGCGCAGAAAACCCTGGTGGATGGCGTGCACATCCATGTCCATCGCATCGGGTTCAAACACGCCGCAATGCGCCATTTCCGGCCGCAACACGGGCACACGCTGCAGGATAGCGGCCTGCGTCCACCATTGCACGTTGGGCACCAGTTGACGCATGTCCTGCCAAACCGCGCGCAGACTGGCTTCATCCGCAGCGGCACCCACGATCAGCGAGCCGCGCGCAGCGATCAGGGGGTAATCCGAAAACCCCGGTGGCGGGTCAAAGTAGAACGG
>JAGOVA010000133.1 GCA_018061005.1 Sterolibacterium sp.
GTTCCGGAATCTGGAAATACGCAGAGGAAACGTCGCCGGCGTCGTCCAGAAAAATTTCAATCTTGCCGTGGCCTTCCAGTCGTGTGATCGGATCGATGGTGATACGTCGAGTCATTGCTCCACCTCCGGCTTGCGCTCGGCGAGCACGGTCGCTGCCAGTGAATAGCGATAGAAAGTACCCAGCGGGTCAGCCACGCCGGATAGCGCATGCTTGATTCGCCGATGCAGGTCCTCTTCGTCCTTGCCAGCGAGCTTGCCGGGATCGACCGCCGCCGCCAGTGCCGTCAGCGCGCTGGCGCCGGGGTCGGCGGTCGCATCGAGGGCACCATAGCAGCCGGTGCAGGGCATATTGGCGGTCGGACAAAGGGCATGGCAACCGCCACGCGTGGCCGGTCCAAGACAGGCGAACCCCTGTTCGACCAAACACCAACCGGTTTCCGGTATGCCCTCATAGGGCCGTAACAACCGCGCTGCCAGCACGCCGCGTTTTTCCCGTGGGCATTCGCTGCAAACGGCGCGGCTGCTGCAACCCAGCCAGGTGCCAAGCGGTGGCAAGGGCGCACCGGAAGCCACATGGCGAATGACGGCGATGATCTGTTCCGGCTCCGGAGGACAACCGGGCATGGTGTAATCAACGCTCACAGCTTCATGCACGGCCAGCACGCGCGGCAAGAAGGCCGGCAATGCCAGTTCCCCGTCGGTTACATGGCAGATCGGTTGAGGGATCAACCGCGCCGCGTTTTCGACGCTGGGCGCATTCAGAAAGACCGTGTCCAGCAGGTGCTGCAAACCGTGCTGATTGGCCAGAGCGGGAATGCCCCCCGTAGCGGCGCAAGCGCCGAAAGCGACGAACACCTTCGACTTCCTGCGCAACAACTCTGCCATTTCCCTGTTTTCTTCGGTACGCAGCGCACCGTTGAACAGGGTCAGGAAAATATCGCCATCCGGCAGCGCCTCGATGTCCTTTGTCTTGGTATCGAGCAGACAAGGACAAAACATGAAGTCGAAATGATGATCAACTTCCAGCAAGACCTCATCAATATTGGCCAAGGCGATTTCACATCCGCCGCAGGAAGCTGCCCAATACATCGCAAGTTTTGGTTTGCTGGCTGACATCTTTCCCTCCATGAACAGGAACGGCCTACGCGATCTGCAACCCCGGCAAGCAAGCCGGAACAGTCAAAACGTGAAACCCTTGACCAACCGGGACAGATGATCCGTTTGCCGAGACAGGGTCATCGCCGCCGTCGCCACGGTACTTGCCTCCTGTGCCGACCCGTCGACCATCGTGCTCATCTGCTGGCTACTTGAACTGATGTCGTCGGTGACCGCTTTCTGCTGCTGAGCGGAAGTGGCGATCTTGCTGATATCGTCAGATAACTCAGTGATCTTGCCGAGTATTTCGCAGATCGATTCGCTTGAGCGCGCGCCATCCTCAACGCCTTTCTCCACCTCATGCACCGCCTGCTTCATGGTATCGACCGCACTCTGGGTTTCGCCCTGGATGAGCTTGATCATCTCGGTAATCTGCTGGGTTGCCTGCGTAGTACGTTCTGCCAGCTTTCTCACCTCGTCCGCCACCACGGCAAAACCGCGCCCCGTCTCGCCGGCCCGCGCCGCCTCGATAGCGGCATTGAGCGCCAGCAGGTTGGTCTGATTGGCAATATCCTTGATCGTTGAAACGATGGCACCAATCTGTTCGGAACTCTCGCCCAGTCTACCGATACGTTCCGATGAATCCTTGATCAGCTCGGCAATGGCGTGGATGGAATTGATCGATTCCATGGAAACGTATGCCGAAACATTCGCCGCCTCGTTCGCCGCCGATGCAGCATGTGATGCCTCAACGCAGTTTGTTGCGATATGCCCGGCAGTCGCTGCCATCTGCTCGCTAGCGGCGGCGGCACTCGAGCAACGTTTGGATGCGACCAGGGATTTGTCGGCGATCGCTGCCGCCGATGTGCTCAGCTGATTGACTGTTGAAGCAATCTGCAATGCACACTGGCTAACCTCGGAGATGGACCTGCGCAGGTTCGAGACCATGCTGGCAAATGCGGAAAAAACATTGCCCGCATCATCGCCAACCGATGCGGGCAGTGTCACGTTCAGATTGCCTTTGGCCACCTGCCCGATATGACCGGACAACTGATCCAGTGGGCGGCCGATACTCGATACCAGAAAATAAGCAGCCAGGGCTGCAATGCTGACTGCCAGCACCATCCCGCCAAGCGCTACCCCCATCCCGCCACCGCTTCCTGCGACAACGAAAACCGGAATGGATGACAGTACAGCCACCCCGATCAACGTCATCCAGACCCTGGCCCTGAAGTTTGCCATTAGCCCCCCACCCTAGTAGATCCCTTACCCTGTTGGTATCTGCTTGCCCCATTTGTATTAGACAGCAATACTTGCCGACACACAATGCGGGGTATGTTTCGCTGCGTGTCGGCCCGGCACCTCGACACGCGCTTGCGACTCCCGTCTGCATGCGTGCCGGTTCCCTGGCATCGCTTCCCGCAGTTGCGGGTGGCGGAATCTGCCAGACTAA
>JAGOVA010000134.1 GCA_018061005.1 Sterolibacterium sp.
GCATCAGGAAACCAGCCCAGAAGCCGATGATTGGCGACAGAACCAGGCTGGCCAGCACCTTCATGATACCGGTCAATTGCCCGTGCATCATTTGCGAGAAGCCCCAGACCACATTGTCTACGCCGGCAGAAACGACCACCGCGCCGATCAACCCCCCTACCAGCGCGTGTGACGACGACGACGGGATGCCGAAATACCAGGTAGCCAGATTCCAGGCAATGGCTCCCATCAGCCCGCTGATCAGGATGGCCAGCGAGAGGACAGCCTGGACGTCTCCCAGGGTGACGAACTTGCCAATGGTGTTGGCTACCGCCGTTCCGCCCAACAAGGGGCCGAGAAACTCGAAAGTGCCGACGATGATCACCGCCTGCACAGGGGTCATCGCACGCGACGCAATAATCGTCGCCACAATGTTGGCGGCATCATGAAAGCCGTTGGTGTAGTCGAAAAAAAGGACGATGGCGACAGTGATTATCGTCAATATCAGTAGTGTGCTCATGCAGCGGCCCTGTGGTGGATGTCGTGTTTTGAATCGCGGGGGTCTGAGGAATGTCTATGCCGCGAAGTGCGCCAGCCGGGTTGCGACTGGCAATATGCCTGGATTCGTATTCGCGTACTGTTGACCCTCCTTGCCGGAACTTGCAGCAACCGAGAGATTCCGGGCGCACGACGACATGCCACCGTTCGCCAAGCGGCGTCGGGCAGCAAAGCACCTTCCAGTTCGCGTCGTGTTCCCAAATGACATCCCCCCAGATATCAGACTGACTCTTGCTGTCGCCATACGCAGCCGGCAGTTACCGACCACAAGTAGCGACGCGTCCATCGACGCTTAGCCTACTCTCGCTAGCAATGTTTGTGCCGAAACCGGGGAGATTTTAAAATATATTGAAATACAACAAGTTACATCTTGAAATGGAAGTATGCACGGGCTCTTGAAGGGGTGTTACAAAATGCACACCACAACATACCATTGTTCTATAGATGTACCTTTTTATTAATTTTGGCAATAATTTACTTGGATGCACGCAATTTCATTCAAATCGTCGAAACGTAACACCCCATGTGACGCTGGATGCTCATCATGGCCTCCGCGGCAAGCCGACCCAGCAAAGGCATGTGTCGAAGAGGACGGGTTGTGCTCGCGGCAGGCCTCTGAATTGAAGTCGCGCTCGCCGACCTGGAAACTTCCCAGACTCAGGACTCCGAATGCATGGCACGTCTCGCCAGGCGTCGGTTGAGTGCTGGGCGTGACAGTCCAAGCAGCGTTGCGGCGACGCCCTGATTACCCTTTGCCCGCTTGAGGGCCTCCATGACCAGCGCCTCCTCCACTTCGTCGAGTGTCGGAAAGCGTCCCGGGATGACCACCGGCAGCCCGTCGGAAGGTTCTGCCGGCGGATAGTCTGCAGTCGCCTTCTGCTGCTTCTGGATGGCCTGACGGAAACTGTCCATGGCCAGCACCGCACCTCCGCGATGCAGGGCCATGGCGTTGAACACCATCGCCCGCAGTTCGCGGACATTGCCGGGAAAATGATAGTTCGAGAGCAGCGTGATCAACTCGTTCGAAGGTTCGGGAGCCGGCTTGCCGATCGACGCCGCAGCTTCGTCGAGAAAGTGCTGCAGCAGCAGCGGGATATCCTCCTTGTGCTGGCGTAGCGGCGGCACTTCGATCTGGTGCACCGAGAGGCGAAAGAAAAGATCGGAGCGAAACTGACTCTGCCGCATCATCTGCGCCAGATTGCAATTGGTCGCGCAGACCACGCGCGCATCGCTGGGGCGGGCAACATCGGAGCCCAGCGGAAAATACATGTGTTCCTGAAGCAGGCGCAGCAGTTTGACCTGCGAGGCCATCGACAGGTCACCGATTTCGTCCAGGAACAAGGTGCCGCCGCCGGCCTGGGCAATCAAACCAGCGCGCGACTGATCGGCGCCGGTGAAGGCCCCCTTCTTGTGGCCGAACAGGGTGTCCGAAAAAAGGGTGTCGTCGAGCCCGGCGACATTGACCTGTACGAACTGTCCGGTCAGACCGCTGAGTTTGTGCAGGGCGTGCGCGAACATCTCCTTGCCGGCGCCCGTCTCGCCGGAGATCAGCACCGGCTCGGCGGAGACGGCCACCGCTTCGAGGTACTGGAACAGCGCCCGCATCTTGCGGCTGTTGGTGACGATGCCGGCAAAAGCCTCGTTGTTCTGCAGGCAGTCGGAGAGCAGATAATGTTTCAGCACGCCCATCTGTCGCCGCAACGAATGCACCTCGAGCGCGTGCCGGACGCTGGCCACCAGGCGGCTCTCTTCAACCGGCTTGACGAGATAGTCGAAGGCCCCCTCCTTCATGCTGCGGACGGCAGTTTCGACATCCTGGGCAGCCGTCATGACGATCACCGGCACTTCCGGATAGAGATGGACGATGTCCGGCAGCAGTTTGTTGCCGGTAATGTGCGGCATGAAGAGATCCAGGAGTACCGCGCTGGCCTGCTGCCTCTCGAGTGCCGGCAACAGGTCGCGGCTGTCGCCAACCATCTGGATGTTGGCTACCCCGGCGCTGTGCAGT
>JAGOVA010000135.1 GCA_018061005.1 Sterolibacterium sp.
GATCTACTCGCTGGCCATCCTCCTTTTGCCGAACTTGTCCATCCTGATGATCTGGCCCGGGTGGTTGATGAGGTGACGAGCAATACGGCCGCTGGTTGCGCCGGTTACGAGCAGGAGTACCGGATTGTTACGCCGGAAAATCAGCTCATTTGGGTGGTTGACCGTACCAATGTGCTGCGCGATGCCGAGGGCAAGGTGGTGTTTTACGATGGCGTATTGACCGACATCACCGAGCGCAAGAAGCAGCAACTCACGCTGGCCCGCAACCTGAGCGAGCAACGCGAACTGAACCGGCGGCTGGAAGAGGCGCATAGCCAGTTGTTGCAGTCGGAAAAAATGGCGTCAATCGGCCAGTTGGCGGCGGGTATTGCCCATGAGTTGAACAACCCGATCGGCTTTGTCCATTCCAATCTCGGGACGCTCGATGGTTACGTCCGTGACCTGATGGAAATCATCGATGCCTACGAACTGCTGGCGAAGAGTCAATGCGCCGAAAGTCCGTTGCTTGAGAAGGTGATGCTGCTGCGTGAGGAGCGTGATTTCAGTTTCATGCGCGACGATATCGTCCAGCTGATGCATGAATCGAAAGACGGCCTTGGCCGCGTCCGGCGCATCGTTCAGGATTTGAAGAATTTTTCGCATGTCAGCGAGCAGGAATGGCAATGGGCCGACCTGCACGAAGGGCTGAATTCGACCCTCAATATTGTCTGGAACGAGTTGAAGTACAAATGCAAGGTGGTCAAGGAATACGGCGACTTACCGAAGACCCATTGCATGATCTCGCAACTGAATCAGGTGTTCATGAACCTGCTGGTCAACGCCGGCCATGCGATTGAAACGCAGGGCACGATTACGCTGCGCACCGCCCGGCGGGGTGAGCACGAGGTTTGTGTCGAGGTGATCGACACCGGCAAGGGCATTGCGCCGGAGCATCTGACACGCATTTTCGAGCCCTTCTTCACGACCAAGCCGGTCGGCAAGGGGACGGGCCTCGGCCTGTCGCTCTCTTACGGCATTATCAATAAACATAACGGACGCTTTGAGGTCGAGAGCACCCTCGGTCAGGGCACAACTTTCCGCGTCATTATTCCGATCAATCAGGACGCCGGCACTGCCGGCCCGTCTCCGGAGGCTCTTGTATGAGCGAAACGCTCGCCCCCGCCACGTTGTTGTTCGTCGATGACGAACCGGGCATTCTTTCTTCCTTGCGTCGTCTTTTCCGTCCGCACGGTTATCGCATTCTGGTCGCCGAAAGCGGCGCGCTGGGTTTGGCCGAACTGGAAAAAACACCGGTCGATCTGGTGATTTCAGACATGCGCATGCCGGAGATGGACGGCGCGACTTTTCTCAAGGCGGTGCGCCAGCGCTGGCCGGATACGGTGCGTATTCTGCTGACCGGTTACGCCGATGTGACCTCAACCGTGGCGGCGATTAACGAGGGCGAAATTTATCGTTATGTCTCCAAACCCTGGGACGACAACGAAATCGTCAACACGGTGCGCGAGGCTTTGGAGCGTTACCGCCTGAAGCAGGAGAACCTGCGCCTGACGGCACTGACCCAGTCCCAGAACGAGGAATTGAAAGGGTTGAATGCCAGCCTTGAGCAAAAAGTGGCCGAGCGCACTGCTGAATTGCGCCAGGCCCTGAGCTTTGTCGAGCAGTCCCACGGTGAACTGAAAAAATCCTTCCTGACCAGCGTCCAGGTTTTTGCCGGCCTGATCGAGTTGCGTAGCGGCCCGGCCGGTAGTCGTCTGGCCGGTCATGGTCGGCGGGTGGCCGACATGGCGCGCAACCTGGCGCAACGCCTCGGCATGGGTGATGTCGAGGTGCAGAACATCATGCTGGCCGGTTTGCTGCACGATGTCGGCAAGATGGGTTTGCCCGACGATTTGCTCGGCAAGGCATTCAATACGCTGAGCCAGGATCAGCGGGCGCTGGTGATGAAGCACCCGGTGATTGGCCAGAATATCCTGATCGCCATCGACAAGTTCAAGGATGCGGCGATTCTGGTGCGCCATCATCACGAATCGTTTGACGGCAATGGCTACCCGGATCGTCTGGCCGGCATGTCCATCCCGCAGGGCAGCCGTATTCTGGCCGTGGTCAATGACTATGATTCACTGCAGATCGGCACGCTGGTACAGCGGCCATTGCGCCCGGAAGAGGCGCTGGCCTTTATCGCTGACAACCGCGGCAAGCGTTACGACCCGGCTACGGTCGACGCCTTTTTGAAGCTGATTTCCGAGACGCGGAAAACTGTGCCGACCGAAGTGCCGCTACGCACCATGCACCTCAAGCCGGGCATGGTGGTCAGCCGCGATCTGCCGCACCGCGATGGCTATCTGCTGCTTGCCAAAGGCAGCGTATTGACCGGCGATATCATTGGTCAGTTGGTCAAACTTGAACAAAGCGAGCAGCAAACGCTGACGCTTTACATCCGCCAGGAGGAAAAATGAGCCGCATCATGATTGTCGATGATGAGGAGTCCATCCTCAAAGCCTTGCGCCGTGTACTGCGCATTGCGC
>JAGOVA010000026.1 GCA_018061005.1 Sterolibacterium sp.
GTCCGGCTCGTACCCCGATCCCGCGTGCCACACCCAGCGCAAAGCGGCCACCACCGCCAGCCGTCTCTCCGGTGGCCGCTTTGCGCTGGGTGTGGCACGCGGGATCGGGGTACGAGCCGGACTATGGGGACTGGATCCCGTCACTAACGCCCAGCTACGCGACTTCGCTGAGCTAATGCGCCAGCTCTGGCGTGGTGAACGGGTCATTGGGCACGACGGCGCGATGGGCAGCTACCCGTATCTGCACATGGCCGACTGGATCAACGATGCCGACAAAATCCCGCTGATGATGGGAGCTTATGGCGAAAAAACGCTGGAATTCGCGGGGGGCGTGTTTGATGGCGTATTCCTCTCCACCTTTTTCTCCGATGCTGCCGTGACCCGTGCAGTTGCCGCAGTGCGACGTGGCGCGGAAAAAGCCGGACGCGACCCGGCGGCGGTCAAGGTCTGGGCGGTAGTCGCCACCGCGTGCGAACCCGATGAAGAAACCTGGCTACGTGCCATCGTGGCACGCATGGCCACTTATCTCCAGGCACCCGATCTCGCGCAGTTGCTGATCGACATCAACGGCTGGGATTCAACCGTACTGGAGAAATTTCGCGCCAATGAAACCGTGGCCTGCATGCGCGGCGGCATCGACAGCACCGCCACACTCGACCAGCTGCGTGAGATCGAACCGTTGATCCCCAAAGAATGGTTTCCCGCCGCCGTGGGCAACGCCGCCACCTGCGCCCAACGCTGGCAGGATCAATTCAACGCCGGTGCGGATGGTGTCATCATTCATGCGGCGACACCACAGCAATTTTCCCCCGTACTGGAAGCCTACGCAAAAATCCGCGACCACGCCCGTTTCACCACACGCAGCAACCGACCGTGCTGAAATAGCGTCAGCTCACAGCGGCCTACTTTTCTGCCGATGCGTCCGCCTCGATGTCATGCGTAGCCGACGCAACGTAGAAAACGAATGTCTGATTTGCTCCGGCTCTGGCCCCCCTTGTCTCAGCCGAAAATTCTGATTTTCATTTGCCATGCAACACCACACAACACCGCAAGAGCCAAAGCGGTACTCGCCTGCATGATAAAATCGTCATTTATTTCATCTTCAATCCAAGGCGACGCGATGTCTGGCAACACTTTCGGTACTCTGTTTTGTGTCACCTCATTCGGCGAATCACACGGCCCGGCCATCGGCTGCGTGGTCGACGGTTGCCCGCCGGGGCTGGCACTTTCCGCCGACGACATTCAGGCCGAACTGGATCGTCGCAAACCGGGTACTTCGCGGCACGTTACCCAACGCCGCGAACCGGATGAAGTCGAGATTTTGTCCGGCGTATTCGAAGGCAAAACCACCGGCACACCAATCGCCCTGCTGATCCGTAACCAGGACCAGCGCAGCAAGGATTACGGCAACATCAGCCAGGCCTTCCGCCCCGGCCATGCGGATTACAGCTACTGGCAGAAATACGGCATCCGTGACTATCGCGGCGGTGGCCGCTCTTCAGCACGCGAAACCGCGGTGCGGGTTGCTGCCGGGGCAATCGCCAAAAAGTGGCTGCGCGAGCGTTATGGCGTTGAAATCCGTGGCTGCATGACCCAGCTGGGCGACATCGAGATCCCGATCCATGACTGGTCCATCGTCAATGACAATCCCTTCTTTGCTGCCCATGCCGCCAGCGTGCCACACTTGGAAGAAGCGATGGATGCCCTGCGCAAGTCAGGCGATTCGATCGGCGCGCAGATCCACGTCGCCGCGCACGGCGTGCCGGTGGGCTGGGGCGAGCCGGTGTATGGCCGCATCGATGCCGAAATCGCGGCCGCCATGATGAGCATCAATGCCGTCAAAGGCGTGGAAATCGGCGCCGGCTTTGCCAGCATCACGCAAAGAGGCAGCGAGCATGGCGACGAACTGACCCCGACCGGCTTCCTCTCCAATCATGCAGGCGGCATCCTGGGCGGCATCACCACCGGGCAGGACATCCTCGTCAACATAGCCATCAAACCGACCTCCAGCATCCGCCTGCCGCGTCGCTCGATTGATCTGGCCGGTCAACCGGTCGACGTGGAAACACATGGCCGCCATGACCCCTGCGTCGGCATCCGCGCCACGCCGATTGCCGAGGCCATGCTGGCTCTGGTGCTGATTGATCAGGCACTGCGCCATCGCGCCCAGTGCGGCGATGTCGTCTGCCCGACCCCCAGGATCGCTGGCTGACCCAGCCGCCTGCCACGCGCAATGCCCCACTGGCGACTGGCCACCTGGTACTTTCTTTACTTCGCCTTCATCGGCGCTTACATGCCGTATTTCGGCGTGTATCTGCAGGCACAGGGATACTCCGCCTGGGACATCAGCCTGCTGCTCTCGCTGATGCAGCTCATGCGCCTGTTCGCCCCCAATCTGTGGAGCCATCTGGCGGAACGTCTGGGGCGTCAAGCTCCCGTAGTGCGCGCCACGACCGCCTTGTGCATCCTTTGCTTCAGCCTGCTGTTCTTCACGCAGGGGCTGGGGGCCACCTTTGTCGCCATCGCACTGCTCGCGTTTTTCTGGAGTGCCGCACTCCCGCTGGTTGAAGCACTCACCCTGAGCCAGCTCGATCGTCATGCAGAACACTATGGCCGCATCCGTCTTTGGGGTTCGGTCGGCTTTGTCGTCGCCGTGCAATGTATCGGTGCCTTGCTGGATGCCCTGCCCATCATCAGTCTGCTGTGGGTCTCACTGGCCTTGCTGGGGCTGCTACTGGGCAGCGCACTGGCCTTGCCTGAAAGCCACAGCCCACCTGAACACGGACATGAAGCCCGCCCCAGCATCTCCTATCGCGCCATGCTGCAACGCCAGCCTAAGCTACTGCCCCTGCTGTGGGCCTGTTTCCTGATGTCAGCCGCCCATGGCCCGCTCTATGTTTTCTACTCCATCCATCTGGTCGAACACGCTTATTCCAAAACGCTGATCGGCGCACTCTGGTCACTGGGCGTGGCCGCCGAAATCCTCGCCTTCATGTGGATGCCACGACTGCTACGGCGTTATTCGTTATACCGGCTTTTACTGCTGGCCTTCATTGCTGCGGTGCTGCGCTTCCTGATGATCGGCTGGGGCGCATCCGCCATCCCCCTTCTCATTCTGGCGCAACTGCTGCACGGCCTGACCTTTGGTGCCTTCCACGCGGTGATGGTGGCGCTGCTGCACCGCTGGTTTCCGGGGCGAGAGCAAACGCGCGCCCAGGCACTTTACGGCAGCATTTCCTTTGGCGCGGGGGGGCTGCTGGGCGGCCTGCTGAGTGGCCAGCTCTGGGACAGCATCGGCGCAGGCTGGACTTACACGCTGGGCGCGCTGTTCGCGCTGGGCGGGCTGCTCATCGTCCGCCGCTACCTGCACACACCGGACGACCTTGGTTCGCCCTGACCATTGCCCAGCCCTGAACATCGCCCACACTGTATCCCTGTGCAATAATTGCAGGCTGTTCTGTGGCTATCCTTGGCTGTATCGCCAGAAATACACGGAAACACATACCTCACTTCAGGATAGGCGCTCCCATGTTGCATAAATCACGTCTCTTGCTCTGCCTTGTGGCCTGCACCTTGCTGCTGGCCGGTTGCAACACCGTGCGCGGCATGGGCAAGGATATCGAAAAAGGCGGCGAAGCCATCCAGCGCGCCACCAACCACTGAACCCACTGAAACCATTGAAACTGTTGCAATCATTGCAGCCATCAAAATAGTTAGTCGTTAATCGTTACATCGTAAAAGGAACAGCATCATGAAACGAGTCGGTCTGGTCGGTTGGCGTGGGATGGTGGGCTCCGTGCTCATGCAGCGCATGCGTGAGGAAAATGATTTCGCCCTGATCGAACCGGTCTTCTTCACCACCTCCAATGTCGGCGGCAAAGGCCCTGACATTGGCATCGGCAAGCAGAGTGTGCCGCTCAAGGATGCCAGGGATGTCGGCGCGCTGGCAGAAATGGACATCATCATTTCTTGTCAGGGCGGTGATTACACGACCGAGGTTTTTCCCAAGCTGCGCGCCAGTGGCTGGAACGGTTACTGGATTGACGCGGCATCCACGCTGCGGATGAAAGAAGATGCCGTCATCATTCTCGACCCGGTCAATCGCACGGTAATCGACCGCGCACTCGATCAGGGCGTGAAGAACTATATCGGCGGCAACTGTACCGTGAGCCTGATGCTGATCGGCCTGGGCGGGCTGTTTGAAGCCGGGCTCGTCGAATGGATGAGCTCGATGACCTATCAGGCAGCATCCGGTGCGGGCGCGCAGAACATGCGTGAATTGCTGCAGCAGATGGGTGAAGCCCATCGCGTCGCTGAAGGCTTGCTGAAGGATCCAGCCTCGGCCATCCTCGACATCGACCGCGAAGTGGCAGGCATCCTGCGGGATGACAATTTCCCGACCGCCAACTTTGGCGTGCCGCTGGCCGGCTCACTGATTCCGTGGATAGACAAGGATCTGGGCAATGGCCAAAGCCGCGAGGAATGGAAGGGCGCGGCTGAAACCAACAAGATACTCGGGCTTGAACAGGCACCGATCCCTGTGGATGGCCTGTGTGTGCGTATTGGTGCGATGCGCTGTCACTCGCAGGCACTCACCATCAAACTGAAGAAAGACGTGCCAATTGCGGAAATTGAAGCCCTGCTGGCGCAACATAACGACTGGGTCAAGGTGATCCCCAACCAGCGTGAAGTGACCATGAAGGAACTCACCCCCACGGCAGTCACCGGCACGCTGACGGTTCCCGTCGGCCGCCTGCGCAAGATGTCGATGGGCAATGAGTATCTGTCTGCCTTCACCGTGGGCGATCAACTATTGTGGGGTGCCGCCGAGCCGCTACGACGCATGCTCCGCATCCTGGTGGGCTGAAATCAGGAACAACCCCATCACATCACCCCATCATTCACTCATCCATCCACTTCGGTCCGGCAGGGGTTCCTGCCGGAAAGTGTCGTAAATTTTACACACTTCAGATATGGGTTTAGCTTGCAAGGCTAAGCTCATGATGTTATTTTCATTATCCGAACAGTTCCCTTGCGGGAGGTCATTGTGACCCAAACGTCGTTTCGAAAGAAACTTAAAGCTTCCAGCGTTGCCTTGACGCTGGCTCTGGCCACCCTGCCAGCCACCGTTAACGCTGCAGGACTGGGCAAGATCACCGTACTTTCGGTGCTTGGTCAGCCATTGCACGCGGAAATCGACATCAGCGCGACTCGCGATGAGGCTCCCTCGTTGGCGGCACGCATTGCATCCAACGATGCTTTCCGGCAGGCGGGCATCGAATATGTCGGTGCGCTTTCCGACATCCGCGTCAGCGTCGACAAACGCGCCGATGGCCGCCCCTACCTGTTGCTCAAATCCAATCGCGCCATCAATGAGCCTTTCCTTGATGTGTTACTGGAAATGACCTGGGCGGCGGGACGGTTGCAGCGTGAATACACCTTCCTGCTCGACCCCCCCGAATCACTGCAAAAGTCGGCCACTCCTGCAGCAGCCATCGCCCCTCCCGTGGTGGTCATGCCTGCTGCATCAACGCCCACGCACGCCACACCCTCCGCGCCTGCTGCCGAGAAAAAACCAGCACGCGGCATGAAGGTTGTGCGCGGCAATGATGGCGTGCAGCGCATCACTCAAGCCCCACAGGCCACTGCCACCGAGCCGACAGAACAGCCCGCCGCCGAAGGCACACCCGCGCGCGCAGACACAGGCACAACCCATCAGGTCAAACGCGGTGAAACCCTCGGCAAGATTGCCGAGCAAACGCTGCCTGAAGGCGTCAACCTTGATCAAATGCTGGTCGCACTGTTCCGCAGCAACAAAGAAGCCTTTGCCGGCGGCAACATCAACCGTCTCAAGACCGGACGGATACTCTCCATTCCGGATCAGGCGGCCATTGCCGCCATCGACACAAAAGAAGCCCGCCGCATCATCATTGCCCAGTCCGCCGACTTCAACGCTTACCGCAAGAAACTTGCCGCAGCGACCGAAGCCGCCGCTCCAGCAAAAGAAGAAGCGCCTCAGCATGTGGCCACAGGCAAGATCGAACCCAAGGTACAGGAAACCACACCGGCCCCGGCAACCAGCAAGGACAAACTGGAAATCTCCAAGTCCACAGGCGCACGATCCACTACCGACAAAAATCTGGCTGCACGTGCCGCCGCCGCTGAAGAAGACAAACTCGCCAGCGATAAATCCCTCAAGGATGCCAACAGCCGTATCGCCGATCTCGACAAGAACCTGGCCGACATGCGGAAAATGCTGGAGCTGAAAAGCCAGGGCATGGCCGACGCACAGAAACAGGCTCAAGCCACCAAACCTGCCCCGGCAACCCCGCCAGCACCCTTGCCCCCTGCGGCCGTGGCCACTACACCGCCCGCCCCCTCCGCAGCCACGCAGCCTCAGGCAAGCCCGGCCGCCGAAAAAATCGCCGACAAGCCGGCTGAAACAACAGAAGCCACGAAACCCGCCGACCCGGTAAAGGAACCCGTTGCTGCCGAGCAACCGCCCGCCGAGGCCAAGCCTGCTGCCGAACCCAAGCCTGCCCCGAAGAAAATCATCGCCCCGCCCCCGCCGATCGCAGAACCCAATTTCATCGACGACAGTCCGGAGCTGGTCTATGGCGGTGGCGGCATCCTCGCCCTGCTGCTCGGTTATCTGGGATTCAAACAATGGCGCAAGCGCAAGGAAGCGTCGGCTGAACCCGCGATTGACCACGACATCGACCTGTCGATACCCGGCCCTCACGCCGAACCCTCGCTCAATTCAGTGTTCGGCCACACCGGCGGCCAGGCCGTTGATACCGGTAGCGCTGCCGTCATCAGCTCGCTCGACACCGATTTCAGCGTGGCGGGCGTAGGCGGCACGGATACCAATGAAGGCGTAGACCCGATCGCCGAAGCCGACGTCTACATGGCCTACGGCCGCAACGCGCAAGCCGAAGAAATCCTGCTTGACGCATTGAAGAATGAACCAACGCGCCACGCCATCCACCTCAAACTGCTGGACATCTACGCAGCACGCAAGAGTCTCAAACAGTTTGAAACCATCGCCCGCGATCTCCACGACCAAACCAACGCCAGCGGCGACGAATGGGAACAGGCGGCCACGCTCGGCCTTTCCATTGACCCGGACAACGCGCTCTACAACGGCAATGCGCCGACCGCTGCGGGGGCATTCGCAAATCAGGCCGCCCAGGAATACGACCCAGCCGCCACCATGGTGCTGACACCGCAGGATTTCGACAAAGTCACGGCCAATCTCAACCCGGCAGCTGACCTCAATGCCGCCGACACCCCCGAGTCACTCGACTTCGAACTCGACCTGGGTGGCGACAGCGTCCAGAATGATGCCCCCGCCAGTGAAGACCTGGATCTTGGGCTTGATCTGGGTCTGGGCAGTGACGCGCCGACACCCGCAATGGCCACCGAGCTGGCTACCGATATCCCCGCCACACCTGCCAGTTCAACTGACGACAACATCATTGATTTTGAAATCGATGTTCCGTCCCCCGCGCCGATCGATAGCGCACTGAGTCTGGCACAACCGGCCTCCGCAGCACCTGCCGACGAACTGCGACTACCCGGCAGCCCGGCCAGCAGCGATAGCAACCCTAGCGAGGAAGTCGCCGACCTAGAATTCGACCTGGGTGAAGCCAGTGCCAACACGCCGGATCTGCTGCTGCCCGAAGCGGCGGCTAACGCCATGCCGCTCGCCGCTGCCGGGATTGATCTCTCTTCGATCAGTCTGGAACTGGAAGCACCCGACGCCGAATCCCCCGCCAAAGCCCAAATCAAAGCTGAAAACATGGCCGCACCCGCACTCAGCCTAGACAGCCCGCTGCCAGAAATCGCCACGCCCACACCTGCAGCGTCCGCAGCCCCCGCAGAGCTGGCTGACGACGGCAGCCCAGGCTCGCCCGAGGTCGACACCAAGCTCGAACTGGCCATGGCCTACGAGGAAATGGGCGACAAAGACGGGGCGCGCGAATTGCTGCAGGAAGTGCTCAACGAAGGCAATGCCCGACAAAAAGCCGCCGCTCGCAGCAAGCTCGATCAAATCGGCTGACGCGCCCACAGACCGACCGCGCAACCCGGGGCAGCGCATCACGCCCCGGGGGTTCTGCCTCATCCCCCGTACCTGAACCCTAAGACTTCGTGAAACTGCATCCTGCCAGCCTGCTGCTGGCCTGGCTTTCACTGGTTCTGCTGCTGCAATGGCTGCCGCTGCCCCACCTGCTCGGACTGGCACTGCTGGTTCTTCCACTGGCCGCTCATCAAGCAACCACCCGCCTGCGCCAACTATTGCGCCGCACCCGCTGGCTCCTGCTATCCATCGCCCTGTTGTTTGCCCTGGCCACACCGGGGCATGCCCTGCCTGCCCCGCTGGGTCACATGGGGCTCACCCACGAAGGCCTGCAACTCGCTCTGCTCCACGGCCTGCGCCTGACCCTGCTATTAGGACTACTGGCGTTACTACTGGAACACCTGGGCATCCCCTTGCTGATTGCGGGTCTTTACACCCTCCTGACACCGCTGGGCTCAAGCCCGCGACGTAGCCAGATGGCCTTGCGACTACTGCTGGTGCTCGAATACGTCGAACAGGGACGCGCACTGCGAAAAGAAGGCCAGACAGCCGGCTGGCGTTACTGGCTTGCGCCGGACGATCTCCCCAGCAACCCTGCACAGGCTCACCAGGACTACCCGCCCGTCACCCTCGAACTAACCCCGCTGAACATGCTTGACCGCACCGTCATGCTGCTCACGCTGGCCGCCCTGACCGTGCTGGGGATCCTGCTCAACACCTGATCCGCCCCCAGCCTCTATACTGCGCCTCATGACCCGCATCGCACTTGGCATCGAATACGACGGTGCCGCTTTTCATGGCTGGCAGTCGCAGCCACACGGCCTGACCGTACAGGATGTGCTGGAACTGGCACTCTCCAGCGTGGCCGGGCAAGCCGTGCGTGTCAATTGCGCCGGACGTACCGACACCGGTGTCCATGCACTCGGACAAGTCGTGCATTTCGATTGCGCCGCATCCCGCACCGACCAGGCCTGGGTGCGTGGCGGCAATGCCCATCTACCGCCACAAGTCGCCATCCGCTGGGCACAATCTGTCGACGAACGCTTTCATGCCCGCTTCGATGCACGCTCACGCAGCTACTGCTATTTATTACATAACCACCCGGTACGCCCGGCATTACAGCATGCTCGCGTCGGCTGGCACTATCGCCCGCTCGCCATTGAACCGATGCAGGCCGCCATCGCCGCCCTGCGGGGCGAACATGACTTCTCGGCCTTTCGTGCCGCCGAATGCCAGGCCAAATCCCCCATCAAGACCATGCACCACGCCGAAGTCCGGCGTGTCGGTGAAATGATCGTCTTTGAATTCCGTGCCAGTGCCTTTCTGCAGCACATGGTTCGCAATATGGTCGGCGCGCTGGTACATGTCGGCTTAGGCCGGGAACCGGTCGAATCCATAGCCAGCCTGCTGGCCAGCCGCGACCGCACCCGCGCCGCCCCCACCTTTTCCCCTGCCGGACTTTACCTGACCGGGGTTGAGTACGACGCACACTGGAACATCCCGGCAACGCCACGTATCATGCCGTCTTTATTCACCGAATAAGCCCTCACGTGCTGCCTGCAAACCCTCACCGCACCCGCATCAAGATCTGCGGCATTACCCGCACCGAAGACCTGCGTAGCACCGTCGAACTCGGTGCCGATGCGCTGGGTTTTGTCTTCTTCCCCCCCAGCCCGCGCCACCTCGATCTCGAAGCTGCGGCCCAACTGGCACGCCAAATTCCCCCTTTTGTCACCCTGGTCGGCCTGTTCGTCAATGAAAATCCGATCAAGGTTCGGGAAACCCTGGCGCGCGTCCCCATTCAGCTCCTGCAATTTCACGGCGACGAAGAGGCCGCCTACTGTCGGCAGTTCGGCCTGCCCTACATCAAGGCCGCCCGCGTCCGACCCGGGCTTGATTTGCTAGAATACGCAGCCGCTTTTCCCGATGCCCGGGGTCTGTTGCTAGATGCCTATGTGGATGGCTACGGCGGAGCGGGCAAAACCTTCGACTGGACGCTGATCCCACCCCAACTCCCGTTGCCCCTCATTCTTTCCGGTGGACTAGACGCAGATAACGTGGGTGCCGCAGTGCGGCAACAACACCCCTGGGCTGTTGACGTCAGCAGCGGCGTGGAAAGCCCCGGGCGCAAAGGTATCAAAGACGCAGCGCGCATCGCCGCGTTCATCAACGGAGTACGCAATGCAGACGCAACACCCTGAGCACACCTACAACCTGCCAGACGCACGCGGTCATTTCGGCCCCTACGGCGGCAGTTTCGTTGCTGAAACCCTGGTTCCCGCCCTCGAAGAGCTGAAACAAGCCTACGCCGACGCGCAGCGTGACCCTGCCTTTCGTGCCGAATTCGAACACGACCTCAAACACTATGTCGGTCGTCCCTCGCCGATCTATCACGCCAAACGCTGGTCGGAAAAACTCGGCGGCGCACAGATCTACCTGAAGCGCGAAGACCTCAATCACACCGGCGCACACAAGGTCAATAACTGTATCGGCCAGGCTTTGCTGGCACGACGCATGGGCAAACCACGCGTCATTGCCGAAACCGGCGCAGGACAACATGGCGTGGCCAGTGCCACCGTCGCCGCGCGTTACGGTATGGAATGCGTGGTGTATATGGGCAGCGAAGATATCCGCCGCCAGGCCGCCAACGTCTATCGCATGAAGCTGCTCGGCGCCACTGTGGTGCCCGTCGAAAGTGGTTCAAAAACCCTCAAAGACGCGCTCAACGAAGCCATGCGCGACTGGGTGACCCATATCAGCAACACGTTCTACATCATCGGCACCGTCGCCGGACCGCACCCTTACCCGATGATGGTGCGCGACTTCCAGGCAGTGATCGGCGATGAATGCAAACTACAAATGCCCGAACTCGTTGGTCGCCAGCCCGACCAGGTGATCGCCTGCGTGGGCGGTGGCTCGAATGCAATGGGTATCTTCTATCCCTATCTCGAAACCCCCAACGTTCAACTGGTCGGCGTCGAAGCGGCCGGTCACGGCCTGGCCACCGGCCAGCACGCCGCCCCGCTCACCGCCAACGCACGCCCCGGCGTGCTGCACGGCAACCGCACCTACCTGATGCAGGACGAAAACGGCCAGATCATCGAAACCCATTCGATTTCCGCCGGCCTCGACTACCCCGGCGTCGGCCCGGAACACGCCTGGCTCAAGGATAGCGGCCGCGCCCACTATGTCGCCATCACCGACGACGAAGCCCTCGCCGCCTTTCACAACCTGTGCCGTCTCGAAGGCATCATCCCGGCGCTCGAATCCAGCCACGCACTGGCCTACGCCGCAAAAATCGCACCGACCCTGAGCCGGGATAAAATCCTGCTGGTCAACCTCTCAGGCCGTGGCGACAAGGACATGCACACGGTCGCCGAAAAATCCGGAATCCAGTTTTAGGCTTTAAAATGAGCCGCGATGAAAAGCTGATGGCCAGAATACTCAGTGGTCTTGCCGATAGCCATATCAGTTTCGATGAACTTTGCAATCTGTTGCGGCGCATGAAGTTTGATGAGCGGATACGCGGCAGTCACCATATTTTTCGTCGTGAAGATGTGATGGAGCAAATCAACCTGCAATCTGACGGCAGCCAGTCCAAGGCTTATCAGGTCAGGCAGGTGCGTCAGATTATTGTGAAATACCGATTGTCAGGAGAAAAATGATGTCTACTGATCATTATGAAGTCATCATTTACTGGAGTAACGAAGACCACACTTTCATTGCCGAAGTCCCCGAACTTCCCGGCTGCATGGCGCACGGTGTTTCGCGTCAGGAGGCACTGGCCCAAGCCGACGAAGCCATCATGCTATGGCTGGATACCGCACACGAATTTGGCCGTCCGATCCCGCAGCCCAAAGGCGCACGCCTGATGTACGCCTGAAATAGGCTTTTCTATATTCCGGCCTTTTCTTATTTGCATACGCACCTCGATGACATGAGTCGAATTACCAAGACCTTTGCCACACTCAGCGCACAAAGCCGCAAGGCGCTGATTCCCTTCATTACCGCCGGCTTTCCCGACCCGGAGCTGACGCTGCCGCTGATGCGCGCCTTGGTGGCCGGTGGTGCGAACATCATCGAACTGGGGGTTCCTTTTTCCGACCCGATGGCCGATGGCCCGACCATCCAGCGGGCTTCCGAGCAGGCACTCGTCCACGGCATGAGCCTGCGGGGTGTGCTGGAAATCGTTCGCCGCTATCGTCAGGAAGACGACACCACGCCGATTGTGCTGATGGGTTATGCCAATCCCATCGAAGCTTACGGCGCCACCGAACTGGCGCAAGATGCGGCCAGCGCAGGGGTGGATGGCCTGCTGGTGGTCGACTACCCACCCGAAGAGTGTACCGAATTCACCGCACTGCTGCGTGAGCACCAGATCGACCCGATCTTCCTGCTCGCCCCCACCTCGACGGAACAACGCATGGCAGAAGTCGCCACGCTGGGCAGCGGTTATCTTTATTACGTTTCGATCAAAGGCGTGACCGGCGCGGCGCACCTTGACCTCGACGAAATCACCCGCCGCATTCCTCTCATCCGCAGCCGTGTCGGCATGCCGGTGGGGGTGGGCTTTGGCATCCGTGATGCGGCCAGTGCGGCGCGCATCGGTGCGGTGGCCGATGCAGTCGTCATCGGCAGCCGCATCATCGAAGAAATCGAAAATTCCCCGCGTGACCAGGCGGCATCACGCGTCCAGGCATTCATGCAAGGCATCCGTATCGCACTCGACTCCAAGGAAATCACACCATGAGCTGGCTGCAAAAACTCCTCCCCCCGAAAATCAAGCGCAGCGAAGGCAGCGGCCACAAAACCATCCCCGAAGGGCTCTGGAGCAAATGCCCCGCTTGCGAGGCCGTGCTCTATACCACGGACCTGAAAGACAACCAGGGCGTCTGCCCGAAGTGCCATCACCATCACCGCCTCAACGCACGCGACCGGCTCGACCTGCTGCTCGACCCGGAAGGTCGTCATGAAATCGGTACTGAGGTACTACCGGTCGACATGCTCAAGTTCAAGGACAGCAAACGCTACACCGACCGCCTGCTGGCCGCCAACAATGATGCCGATGAAACCGATGCCATGGTGGTCATGCAAGGCGCGATCAAATCACAAACTGTGGTGGTGGCCTGCTTCGAATTCAATTTCATGGGCGGCTCGATGGGCTCGGTGGTCGGCGAACGCTTCACCCGTGGGGTCAAGGCCGCCATTGAAAACCAGTGTCCTTTCATCTGCATCACCGCCAGCGGTGGCGCGCGCATGCAGGAAGGTTTGTTCTCGCTGATGCAGATGGCCAAAACCACTGCTGCCGTGAGCCTGCTCGATCGGCAGCA
The DNA here is from genome assembly GCA_018061005.1 of Sterolibacterium sp. Taxonomy (GTDB): domain Bacteria; phylum Pseudomonadota; class Gammaproteobacteria; order Burkholderiales; family Rhodocyclaceae; genus Sterolibacterium. Next base: position 13,411 of record JAGOVA010000026.1, read on the forward strand.
CCTGCCCTTTATCACCCTGCTCACCGACCCGACCATGGGCGGTGTTTCGGCCAGCTTCGCCTTCGTGGGCGATGTGGTGCTTGCCGAACCCGGCGCGCTGATCGGCTTTGCCGGCCCTCGCGTGATCGAACAGACGGTGCGTGAAAAACTGCCAGAAGGCTTTCAGCGTGCCGAGTTCCTGCTGCAAAAAGGGGCGATCGACATGATCGTCGACCGCCGCGAGCTGCGCGACAAACTCAGTGCCCTGCTGACCATGCTGCTGCGCGTTCCGGCGGCACAATAAACAGCCAACCAGCAACCCGCAATCAACACGCCTGCTGCATTCTTGGCCTACCCAGCCCCCCCCGTCACACTGACCGACTGGCTGACGCTGCTCGAATCCCGCCACCCGCAAGGGGCGGCCGGGATCGAACTGGGGCTGGAGCGCGTGCGTGCCGTCAGCCAGGCTTTGAACCAGCGACAAAGCGTACCGCTGATCACCGTCGGCGGCACCAATGGCAAAGGCTCGACCTGCGCCATGCTGGAAAAAATTCTGGGCTGTGCCGGGTATCGCGTGGGGCTTTACACCTCACCGCACCTGCTGGATTACAACGAACGCATCCGTATCGCAGAAACGCCCATTGATGATGCCGCGCTCTGTCACGCCTTCAGCCGCATTGAAACAGCACGCCAGACTGCGGGCAACATCGCACTGACCTACTTTGAAGCAGGCACGCTGGCGGCCTGGGAATGCTTCATGGCGGCTCAGGTCGATGTCATCATCCTCGAAGTCGGCCTGGGGGGGCGGCTCGATGCCACCAATCTCTATGATGCCGATTGCGCCATCGTCACCAGCATTGATATCGATCACTGCGACTATCTGGGAGACACGCGTGAAGCCATCGGCTTTGAAAAGGCCGGCATCTACCGCCCATGCAAGGCCGCCATCTGCTGCGATACGCAGCCACCGCAAAGCCTGATCGATCACGCCACCCGCATCGGCACCGAGTTGCGCCTCATCGAACGGGATTTTGGTTTTCGCAACCAAGAACTGCAATGGCAATTCTGGCACCGCCACGGAGAAAAACTCCACCAACGCAGCAGCCTGGCCTTTCCCGGCCTACGGGGTAGCGTACAGCTACAAAATGCCAGCGGCGTACTCGCCGCGCTCGATGCACTGGCTGACCAGCTACCGGTGGCCATGCAGGACATCCGCCGTGGCCTGCTTGAAGTGGAACTCCCCGGACGTTTCCAGATGCTGCCGGGACGACCGGCCATCGTCCTCGACGTCGCCCACAACCCACATGCCGCCCGCGCACTGGCAGACAATCTCGGTGCCCAGGGGCAAGCCTATTATCGGCAGACTTGGGCCGTGTTCGGCATGATGCGCGACAAGGATCGTGCCGCCGTCATCGCTGCCTTAAAGCCCCGCATTGACCACTGGCTGCCCTGCACCCTGCCCGGCGCGCGCGCTGCCACAGCCACGGAGCTGACCGCCCAACTGGAACAGGCGGGCATCTCCACTGCCTTGCCGTTTGACACCCCATCCGCCGCCTTCATGTACGCCCAAGAGAAGGCAGGCGAAGATGATAGAATTCTCATCTTTGGCTCTTTCCTGACCGTCGCCGAGGTCATGCGGGTCTTGCGGAGTGCCCAGCGTCTGTAACCGACGTTCAGCCACCCATCAACCGACACTGGTTGCCGCGCCCTGCCCCCTGGCACACAGTTTGAACAACATGGCGGATAAATCCCCAGCCCCGGCTACCGACACCCCACGCAATCCGGCTTCGGCCGACCCACAACTCCACCTGAAAAAACGGGCGCGGCGGCGTCTGGTCGGTGCCACCGCACTCGCGCTGCTGGCCGTCATCATTCTGCCGATGGTCATGGATCAGGAAGCACGCCCCCCCGTGCAGGATATCCAGATACGCATTCCAAGCCAGGATCCCGGGGCGCACACGGTGACTTCGCGCATCACCACAAAACCAGCTTCAACCACCGCTGCGCCCGCCACGAATCTCGCTGCAGCCCCTGCGCCCTCAACCCTTGCGCCCGCCCAGGCAGCACCCGACACACCACCCGCCCCCCCCATCACCAAAGACGAACCAAAAACTCAGATGCTCCCAGCGGCAGAACATCCTCCCGTGGCCAAGCCAGCAAGCAAGCCTGAAGCCAAACCAGAAACGCCGCACCACGCCCCTGCCATAGAGAAATCTGCAGAGAAACCCACCGAAAAACCCGTCGACAAAGCGGCTGAAAAACCCCGTGCCGATGAAAGTGTACGTGCTGCCGCGCTACTCAACGATGAACACTGGATCATTCAACTCGGCGCATATCAAGAGCATGGCAACGTCAAAGTGTTGCAATCCAAACTGAAAGAACTCGGCTACCCGAGTTACATCGAAAAAATCGACACCGCCAACGGCACTCGCATCCGCGTGCGCTGCGGCCCCTTCCCCAGTCGCGCTGCGGCTGAAAAAGCACAGGTGCGACTAAAGAAAATCGGCGCAGGCGGCCCCACCGGTGGCAGCATCAGCCAGACGAAATCTTAGTCTTGGCCTACGCTTTAATCGTCGCAGCAATCCCGTTTTATTCACTCACCAGCCCCACGAGCCCAAACGCATGAGTGCGCTGAACTGGCTGGATCTCCTGATTCTCACCGTGGTTCTGCTCTCCACGGCACTCGGCCTGTGGCGCGGCCTGGCCAGTGAAATTCTGGCGCTACTCGCCTGGCTGGCGGCTTTTCTTGCCGCGCGTGCCTGGGGCGGAACGGCGGCCGAACTCATCGGCAGCACCCACAGCCTACACGATCCGGGCTTGCGTTATCTGGCCGGGTTTGTTGCGGTATTCTGCCTGACCCTGCTGGCCTTCGCGCTGGCGCGCTGGCTGGCCTCCAATCTGCTGCGCGCCATCGGTCTCGGCCTGGTGGATCGTCTGCTCGGCGCACTCTTCGGCTGCGGACGTGCCCTCCTGATTGTCTGGATCGGCGTACTATTAGCCGGACTGACCGCACTCCCGAGGCAAGACATCTGGCGCGATGCCTCATTGATCCCCCCACTGGAAACTGCGGTCATTGCCAGCAAGCCCTGGCTACCGCCGATGCTGGCACAAAAGCTACACTATCGCAGCAACACAAAAAACTGAATCCAAATCTGAGTGGACGATGTGTTCGCAGGCAAACTACGACAAAATCCTCCTCACTTCACAGATCAAACAGCTCAAACCATTCAAACCATCCAATCCATTTAATCAACAGGCGGTGATGCTATGTGTGGAATCATCGGGGTCGTGGCAACCACCCCAGTCAATCAGTTGCTCTACGACGGTCTGCAAGTGCTCCAGCATCGCGGCCAGGATGCCGCCGGCATCGCCACAGCGGAAGGCGGGCGTTTTCACATGCACAAAGGTTCTGGCATGGTGCGTGACGTGTTTCGCACACGCAACATGCGGAACCTGCACGGCCACTGGGGGATCGGCCATTGCCGCTACCCCACTGCGGGCTCGGCGCATAACGCTGCCGAAGCCCAGCCATTCTATGTGAACTCGCCCTTCGGCCTGATGCTGGCACACAACGGCAACCTCACCAACTCGGCGCAACTCAGGAAGGACATGTTCCTCCAGGACCTGCGCCACATGAACACCAATTCCGACTCGGAAGTGCTGCTCAACGTGCTGGCACACGAATTGCAGGCCGCCTCGACTCAATACCAGGCCGATGCTGAAGCCATTTTCCGCGCCGTTGCTGGCGTGCATCGCCGGATCCGCGGTGCCTATGCCGTCGTCACCATGATTGCCGGTTTCGGCCTGCTCGCCTTCCGCGATCCGCACGGCATCCGCCCGCTCGTCATCGGCCGTAACCAGACTGATGCCGGCATGGAATACATGGTTGCCTCGGAAAGTGTCGCCCTCGACACGCTGGGATTCAAGATGATGCGTGACGTCGCTCCGGGCGAAGCCGTACTCATCGACACTCAAGGCAACTTCAGCAGTCGCCAGTGCGCCGAACGCACCATCCATGCGCCTTGCATTTTTGAATTTGTCTACCTGGCACGCCCGGATTCGCTGATCGATGGCATTTCCGTATACGAAACCCGCCTGAAAATGGGCGACTTCCTCGCCGACAAAATCCGTCACACCCTGCCGCATCTGCAAATCGACTCGGTCATTCCCATTCCTGACTCCAGCCGTCCCGCCGCGATGGAACTGGCGCAACGCCTGGGCATCCCCTACCGTGAAGGCTTCGTCAAGAACCGTTACATCGGTCGCACCTTCATCATGCCGGGGCAAACCCAGCGCAGGAAGTCGGTACGCCAGAAGCTCAACGCCATCGGCATGGAGTTCAAGAACAAAAATGTCCTGCTGGTCGATGACTCCATCGTGCGCGGCACCACCAGCCGCGAAATTGTCAGCATGGCGCGCGAGGCCGGGGCACGCAATGTCTATTTTGCTTCCGCAGCCCCGCCGGTGCGCTACGCCAATGTCTATGGCATTGACATGCCGACACGCGCTGAACTGATCGCCAGCGACCGCAGCGACGAGCAGATCCGCCGCGAAATCAATGCCGACGCCCTGATCTACCAGGATATTGCAGACCTCAAAGCCGCGCTGCGTGCGGTTAATCCGGCCATCACCCAGTTCGAAGCCTCCTGTTTTGATGGCCACTACATCACCGGCGACATCAATCCGGAATATCTCTCCAACCTTGAAACCGCGCGCACCACGCCCAGCAATGCGCACGACGACGATCACGAAACCGGCCAGCTCGACCTCAACCTCGGCGGTGACGAATAATTCCTGCACACCATGAACACGTCCTCCAGCACCCCCTTTGATTTCAGCACGCTGGCCGTACGCGCCGGTCAGCAGCGCAGCCAGTTCAACGAACACACCGAGGCGCTTTATCTCACCTCCAGCTTTGTGTTTGACAGCGCCGCCGATGCCGCCGCCTGCTTCTCGGGTGAACGCCCCGGCAATGTCTATTCGCGTTTCACCAACCCGACGGTCACCATGCTGCAAGATCGTCTCGCCGCACTCGAAGGTGCCGAATCCTGCATCGCCACCGCATCAGGCATGGCGGCCATTCTGGCAACCATCATGGCCTTGCTGAAGGCCGGCGACCATATCGTCGCCTCACAAAGCATCTTCGGCTCGACCCAACAGATGCTCGGCAACATCCTGCCGAAATTCGGTATCGAAACCACCTTCGTCACCGACAGCGACCCGACGGCCTTCCGTGCCGCCCTGCGCCCCAACACCCGGCTGGTTTTCATCGAAACCCCCTCGAACCCCTTGATGGTGCTGTTCGATATCGCTGCCCTGGCTGAAGTAGCGCACAGTGCGGGTGCCTGGCTGGCCGTCGACAACTGTTTCTGCACACCCGCCCTGCAAAAACCACTGGCACTCGGCGCAGATATCGTCATTCACTCCGCCACCAAATATCTCGATGGCCAGGGGCGCGTGCTCGGCGGCGCAGTTTGCGCCAACCAGCAGATCGGCGAAGAAGTTTTCAAGTTTCTGCGCACCACGGGCCCCACGCTGTCCGCCTTCAATGCCTGGGTGATCCTCAAGGGGCTGGAAACCCTCGACATCCGCATGCGTGCCCAATCCGCCAGCGCACTGGAACTCGCCCGCTGGCTGGAAGCCCAACCACAAGTCGCCCGCGTGTACTACCCCGGCCTGCCTTCGCACCCCCAGCATACCCTCGCCTGCCGCCAGCAATCCGGCTCTGGCGCAATCCTTTCCTTTGAAGTCAAAGGCGAACGTGACGCGGCCTGGCGTGTGGTCGACCATTGCAAACTATTGTCGATCACCGCCAATCTGGGCGATACAAAAACCACCATCACCCATCCCGCCAGCACCACCCACGGCCGCATCACCCCGGAAGCACGTGCCGCCTCGGGCATTACCGAAGGTTTGCTGCGTATCGCTGTGGGTCTGGAAAGTATCGCCGATCTGCAAGCCGATCTGTCACGGGGACTGGCGTAAGCGATTGCCACGCGGTGCTCCTGCCTGGAGCACCGCGACTAGCGCAACCTTGCAGCGGCTTTGCATCTTTAGCGATGCCGGCTACCTGAGTGATGCGATGCACCACTGCTGCGTTTTGCCGCATGCCCCGCCGCATTCCCAGTGCCGCGATTAGCGGCAGGATTGCCGCCTTGTGAAGGACGCTTGCCCGACGGCCCACCTTGGCTGCGACCACCACGTCCCTGGCTGTTGCGGCCATTCTCGATGGGCTCAGGCTTGATGTTGGGATCAGGCTCAAAGCCAGGCACCACGCGCTTCTCGATAGGTTTCTTGACCAGTCGCTCGATGTTACGCAATAACTGAAGCTCATCGACACAAACCAGCGATACCGCCTCACCATTCGAACCCGCACGCCCGGTGCGGCCAATGCGATGGACATAATCTTCCGGCACATTGGGCAGTTCATAATTCACGACATGCGGCAGCAGGTCGATGTCGATACCACGCGCGGCGATGTCGGTGGCCACCAGCACATGAAGCTTGAGGCTTTTGAAGTCTGCCAGCGCACGGGTACGCGCATTCTGGCTTTTATTGCCGTGAATCGCGGTTGCGCTGATGCCTGCCTTGTCGAGCTTTTCGGCCAGGGCGTTGGCACCGTGTTTGGTGCGGGTAAACACCAGCACCTGATGCCAGTTGTGGTCGGTGATGAGCTTGACCAGCAGATCGCGCTTTCTCGCTTTATCAACCGGATAAACCGCCTGCGTCACCAGTTCGGTGGTCGAGTTGCGCGGCGCGACTTCAACGGAACGGGGGGCGTTCAGGATGCCATGCGCCAGCGTGCGGATTTCGTCCGAGAAGGTGGCTGAATAAAGCAATGTTTGTCGCTGCTTGGGCAGGACGGCGAAGAGCCTACGCATGTCAGGCAAAAAGCCCATGTCGAGCATGCGGTCGGCTTCATCCAGCACTAGAATTTCAACGCCCGAAAGATCGGCGGTACGTTGCGACAGGTGATCGAGCAGACGCCCTGGCGTGGCGACCAGAATATCGACACCACTGCGAAGTGCCCTTTCCTGGGTGCCCATGCCCACCCCACCAAAAACCACGGCGGTTTTAACGGGCAGATGTTTGCCATACGTTCGCACACTCTCTTCAACCTGAGCGGCGAGCTCGCGCGTCGGCGTCAACACCAGCACACGCGGGCGCGCGGGCGAGGCCGCTGGGCGGGTACTGATCAGTTGCAGGATGGGCAAGGTAAAACCGGCGGTTTTGCCCGTTCCGGTCTGTGCGGCGGCCATCAGATCATGCCCCGCAAGAACGAGGGGAATGGCTTGTGCCTGAATCGGCGTGGGGGTGTCATAGCCTTGATCGGCAATGGCACGGAGGATCTCGGCACTCAGGCCAAGGTCGGTGAATCGCATGAAAATCTCCCGAGACCCGCCCTGTGCATCAAAGACACATCAGTCCGAACGGGTTGCTTGCTTGTCATAAAACGCCCGGAAAATCCGCACGCAAAACGCGGCAACCGACTGATGAATTACCTACGCGGCGCGCAGTGTAGCAGATGCAGCACCACAAGCCGCCCGCCACGGCGGAATTTCTTCAAAGCCCAGCAGGCACCCGAGCAATTCCGTTAATGCCCACCCCGCTGCCCAGGCCTCGTTGGCCAAACCATCCGGCCGACATTTCCAGGGCAAACTTCGCCGGTTGCGTCGCGCAGTGATGATCTTCGGTCTGCGGCTGCATTTCTTCGACATTGATGATGCGTCCCTGCTCATCCAGAAAAGCTACTGACAACGGAATCAGCGTGTTCCGCATCCACATACATTGACGTTCGATCTTTGGGAAGACAAACAGCATGCCCTGATTACCCGGCAATTGCTTGCGATACATCAAGCCCTGCGCGCGCGTAGCGGCAGTATTGGCCACTTCGGCCTGTATGCGATGGATCCCCGCGCTGATCTCCAGCTGCCCTTCAGCACCTGCTGACGCAGCCACGACCACCGTGCCCAGCATTGCCATCATGAAAGCTCGCCGCACGCCGACGCGCCCCCTCATCTGCATCCGCTTCTGCATCCACATCACATCTCTTTGCATCTCGATTTCCCTTAAGGTCGCTACAATATTCTGGCAAGCTCCATTTTACGCCACACCCACCCCCCGCCACCCCGCAGCGATGAATGCTTCCCGCCCAACCCTGCTGATGATCCACCACACCCAGACGGGCAATACCGGGCGACTGGCAGCGGCTGCATTGCGTGGAGCGCAATCTGAGCCGGGCATAGCGATCGTGTTTCGCCACGCCTTCGAGGCAAGCCTCGAAGATCTGCTGACCTGCCAGGGTTTGCTGCTGGGCACACCAGAAAATTTTGGCACCATGTCAGGCGCGCTCAAGGACTTTTTCGACCGCACCTACTATCCGGCCGAAGGAAAGACGCTCGGCCTGCCTTATGCTGTGTTTGTTTCCGCAGGTAATGACGGGCGGGGGGCGGTCATGCAGATCGAACGCATTGCCACCGGCTACGGCTGGAAACGAGTGGCCGAGCCGTTGATCGTCCGTAAGGAAATCACCGCACACGATCTTCAGTCGGCGGAAGAATTAGGTGCTGCGCTGGCCGCCGGACTCAGCCTGGGCATCTTCTGATACTGCCTCCACCCGCAATTCACGGGATCACGCCGCTGTCGATTTGCGCTTCTGGCGTGTCGCGCCGCTCGCCGCAGCAGGATGGCTCACCCCCGGCAACTCGGCAACCACCAAAGCGCCCACCAGCACGACACTCCAGGAGAGATGCAGCCAGATCAAAAAAATGGGGATGGCCGCAAACGCTCCGTAGACCACGGCATACGCCGGAAAATGGGCCACATAGGTACTGAACATGTGCTGCATCAGGCTGAAGCCCAGTGTGGCAAACAGCCCGCCGATCAAAGCATGCCAGCGATTGACCGGGCGATTCGGCACCACGAAATACAGCAGGGCAAACAACAGGGTCATCACCACCAGCGGAAACATTCTGAAGAACGCCACATTGACCCATTTAGCCTCATTGACCAGCCCGAACGAAACGCCCGCAAGGTAACCGATGCCCGCCAGGGCACCGCCAAACAATAAAGGCCCGAGAAACAACGCCAGCAAATGCATGCCCAGGCGACGCATCAACGGCCGCCCGGCCTTGACACGCCAGATGGCGTTAAATGTGCGCTCGATGGTCAGCATCTGCATCAATGCCGTTGCGCCCAGAATCACGCCGCCCAGCAGGGTCAGGCGTTCCGTTTTGTGGGCGAACTGCTGAATGTAACGCGCGATGATTTTGCCTGCCTTGTCAGGCAACAGATTGGCCAGCAGGAATCGCTCCATGGCCACGCCGATGTCTGCGGCAAACGGCATGTACATCAGCAAAACCAGCCCCATGGCAATCAGCGGCACCAGGCCGATCAGGGTGCTGAACGACAGGCTGGCGGCAATCTGGAAACAGCGCTCTGCCTGAAAGCGCCGGATGACACGCACCACGAGATGAAACGGAGCAAGAAACATCATTAACCGGGGCATCAAAATGAGGCATTCTAACCTTGCGCGCGCAAAGTACAGCCGCCCACAACCGCCCACAGCCACCGCAAAATCACCGTAAGGTCTGTTGCTTATGGCAAAATGGCGGGTTGAATTTACGTTCCAGACCGCTCACCGGTGACCCCCCCGTTTCGCACACTGCCGGAACCAAGGCGACACGCTGATACCCCCATGAATGCCAACACCCGGATGCCGCGCATCAAAGCTCGTCTTTGCACCTTGTTCAGACCAGGGATCGGCAGGGACATTGCATCCACCTTCGTACTGCTGGGTATTCTCGGTCTTGTAGCGGGGATGGCCGTGCAATTCGAGCTGCAAAAATACAGCGAACTCAACAGCCTGCTCGAAGCCACAGGCCGCCTGCGTACGCTGTCCCAGCGCATTGCGCTGACCGCACAGCATGCCGCTGCACAGGACGATGCCGCCGCTCGCAGCCTGCTGCCACAGTTAAGCAACGAATTTGAAGAAGACCTGCGCTACCTCGAAGCGACCCCGGCTCGACGCGAAATTTTCGATCAGTCTCCCGCGCAGAAACCATTCGTCCGCATGAAAGCCGCCTGGCAACCCAGCCGCGAAGCCCTGAATGCACTGCAGAAGACCGCCCCCGGCAGCCCAGCAGCCCAGGCGCATGCCCGGATCATCGACCGCAACAGCGATGAAATTCACGCTGCTGCCGAAGCCACACTCGGCTACATCACCCCCCGTTTTACCGATACGCGCAGCCATCTGCAAATGCTGACACCTGCCGCCGCCCTGCTAGGCTGCCTGCTCACCAGCGCCATGTATCTGTATGTGCGTCGTCGCTTGCTCAAACCGATCAAGGAAATCATCGCCATATCGCATCGTTTTGCCAATGGCGACATGAATGCGCGCATTGCCTACCAGTCTCATGATGAGATCGGCCATCTTGCCAGCACGCTCAATCGTGCGGCAGAAGCCCTGCACACCTTGCTGAACAAGCACGCCCGTGCCGCACAAGCCTTGCGCGACAGCGAGCTCATGAATCGCACACTCTGGGAAACTGTGGCCGATGCCATTATCATTGTGGATGAAAAAAACATCATCCAGTTTGCCAACCCTGCCGTCTCCCATATTTTCGGCTTCCCCCCTGAAGAATTACTCGGCCAGGATGCCACGATCGTCCAGCCCGTGCACCTGCGCGAAGTCCACCGTGAAAATCTGGCGATCTATCTGGCCAGCCGGGACGCACAAGCCGGGCCGCATGACAGCGACTGGCGCACCCTGGAAACCCTGGCACTGCATCGTTCAGGTCGCGAAATTCCCGTAGAACTCACGTTCTCACGCGTGCGGATTTCGACCGAGGACTGGTATGTCGGCTTTTTCCGCGACATTACCCAGCGCCAGCATGATCAGTCCGCCCTGCATCTGCGCGAGCGCGCCATCGAGTCGAGCCGCGACGGCATCATGATTACCGACGCGCAAACCACCAATCATCCGATCCTCTATGTAAACCCGGCCATCGAACGCATCTCGGGCTACAAACCCGAAGAAGTCATCGGTCACAGCGGACGCGTCTTTCTGGGCAAGGAACTTGACCAACCCGAAGCCGAAGCACTGCGTGAGCTGCTGCGCCAAGGTGACGAAGGCGGTGTCATTCTTTCCTGCTATCGCAAAGACGGCGTACGCTTCTGGAACGAGCTGACCGTATCCCCCGTGCGCGACGACAACGGCTTCGTTTCGCATTACATCAGCATATTCAAGGACATCACGGTAAGAAAGCAGCAAGAGGCTGCCCTGGTTAAAAGTGCCAATTTCGACGCGCTGACCGAGTTGCCGAATCGTGTCTTGCTGCTCGACCGGCTGCAACAGGCCATTTCGTCCGGAACCCGCCACACCCGCAAACTCGGTTTGCTGTTCGTCAATCTGGATCACTTCAAAGTCATCAACGACTCGCTGGGGCACGACGTGGGAAACCAACTGATCGTCGCCACGGCCAAACGCCTCAGCACCTGCCTGTGGAGTGGCGACACCCTGGCGCGTATCGGCGGCGATGAATTTGTCTTTCTGCTCGACGAACTCAACCGCGAGGAAACCCTCACCCTGGTGGCTCGACGCATACTGGAGGCTTTCAAGCAGCCGATCGAAATCGGTGGCCATGAAATCGTCATAAGCGCCAGCATTGGCGCCAGCATCTTCCCGCGTGATGGGGACACAGCGGCGACCTTGCTGCAATGTGCCAACCTGGCGATGCGCCGCGCCAAAGAGCATGGTCGCAACCATCTGGAGTATTACACCGAGGAAATGCACTCGCACGTCAATACGCGCCTGACGATCGAAACCCAGCTCCGCAAGGCCATCGAGCGCGAAGAGTTCGTCCTCCACTTCCAGCCCCAGGTACGCCTGGAAAGCGGGCGGGTGGTCGGTGCGGAAGCCTTGATCCGCTGGCAACATCCAGAGCTGGGACTGCTGCCCCCCTCTCGTTTCATTGCCATCGCCGAAGAAACCGGCCTGATTGTCCCCATCGGTGAATGGGTGCTGCACAAGGCCTGCAGTGAAGCCAAGCGCTGGTTAGGCCTGTACGCCGATCCGGTCATGGTGGCAGTCAATCTATCCGCACGTCAGTTTCGTCAAAGCAAACTGCTGGATGTGGTCTACCACACACTGAGCACCCATGGGCTGCAGCCTTCGCAACTTGAACTGGAAATCACCGAAAGCCTGGTGATGCACGACCCCGGCAAAACCACCCAGCTTCTGCGCCAGATGAAGGAAATGGGGCTGCATATTTCACTGGATGATTTTGGCACAGGCTATTCCAGCCTGGCCTATCTGAAAAATTTCCCGGTCGACCGGCTGAAGATCGACAAATCCTTCATTCAGGATGTGGCCATCGTGCGTGCGGTGATCCAGCTGGCGCGTAGTTTCAACCTTGAAACGGTAGCCGAAGGGGTTGAGGACAAGGATGTATTGCACCTCCTGCGCCATCTCAATTGCGACATCGTGCAGGGCTATTATTTTGCCCACCCCATGGCGGCCGACACGTTCGCACAATGGCTGCTGACCAGCACCTGCGCTGGTCAGCCTGCTGCATCATCGCCGCCGATTCAGAGCTGAGGGTTGAGCCGCTGCTGGTTGGCGTGAAGCTTATTCAAGGCATTGAGGTACGCCTTGGCCGAAGCCACCACGATGTCCGTATCCGCCCCCTGACCATTGACGATGCGTCCCTCTTGCGACAGCCGCACGGTGACTTCGCCCTGGGCATCGGTTCCTGTCGTGATGCTGTTGACTGAATACAGTTGCAGATCCGCCCCGCTATGCGCCAGTTTTTCGATCGCCCGGAAAGCCGCATCGACCGGCCCACTGCCATCTGATTCAACGCTATGCTCCTCGTTACCGACCGCCAGCGTCAGGCGCGCGCGCGGTGTCTCGCCAGTCTGCGAATGGAACTGCGTGTAGACCAGCCGATAGTGCTCGTGTTCTGCCGTCATGGCTTCATCGCTGATCAACGCGTAGATATCCTCATCAAAAATCTCGCGCTTCTTGTCCGCCAGCTCTTTGAAGCGCGCAAACGCTGCATTCAAGGCTTCCTCGCTCGCCAGCTCGATCCCCAGGTTTTTGAGGTGCGACTTGAAGGCACTCCGCCCGGAAAGCTTGCCCAACGTGAGCCGGTTGGTTGTCCAGCCGACATCCTCGGCACGCATGATTTCGTAAGTTTCACGATGCTTCAGCACGCCATCCTGATGGATGCCGGATTCATGGGCAAACGCATTGGCGCCCACAATCGCCTTGTTCGGCTGCACCGGATAGCCGGTAATCTGCGACACCAGTTTCGAGGCCGGGACGATCTGCGTGGCATCAATCCGGGTTTCACAAACGAAAATATCGCCGCGCGTTCGTACCGCCATCACCACTTCTTCGAGCGAAGCATTGCCCGCCCGCTCGCCCAGGCCGTTGATCGTGCACTCCACCTGACGCGCGCCCGCCAGCACAGCTGAAAGCGAATTGGCCACCGCCAGCCCCAAATCATTATGGCAATGCGTCGACCACACCACCTGGTCTGAGTTCGGCACGTTCTCGATCAGCTTGCGGATGCGCTCCCCCCACAACTCGGGGATGCTGTAACCCACGGTATCAGGCACATTGATGGTTTTAGCACCCGCCTTGATGACCGCATCAAAAACACGGCAAAGAAAATCAAACTCGGAGCGCACCGCATCCTCGGCGGAAAACTCGACATCATCGGTGTATTGCAAAGCCAGTTTGACCGCAGCCACCGCCGCCTCGACCACCTGATCCGGCTGCATCCGCAGCTTCTTTTCCATGTGAATCGGGCTGGTGGCAATAAAGGTGTGAATGCGCCCTGAACGCGCAGGCTGGATAGCCTCACCCGCACGTCGCACATCATTCTCGTTGGCACGTGCCAGGCCACAGATAGTCGATTCCTGAATCGCGGTCGCAATCGCCTTGACCGACTCGAAGTCACCCGGTGAGGCTGCGGGAAAGCCCGCTTCGATCACATCCACACGCAGTTTTTCCAACTGCCGTGCGATCCGCAACTTTTCTTCGCGGGTCATGGCTGCGCCCGGGCTTTGTTCACCGTCACGCAAGGTGGTATCAAAAATTTTCAAATGCGCTTTCGCCATGGTCATCTCCTTAACGGGGCGAAACAATATCAATGTTTGCAGTGCCTTGCAGCGCTGCAAACAAACTCAAAACCAAATTGTGGGAGGGTAATGTCAGCGCGCGCGGCGCAGCAGCGGCCGCAATGCGAAACGCAGCGGCACTCTCGCCAGCAGCACGCCGGAGAGACAAAGAAACAGGGCGGAAAAAAAGACGATCGAAATCATGGCTCGAATATATCGGTTTATCCGCGGAATCGTCAACCACTCCGGTCATTCTGCGGGGCATGCTTTCCCTGTTTCATCCAGCGCCAGGTCACCACCGCATAACCCGACAGGGCATAGCAAAGGAACAGCCCGAACATCATCCCTTCGGGGTAGATGCCGATCAGCGCAAACGCCAGGGCAATGGCGGCGATAATGATGAAAGGCACACTGCGTCGCAGGTTGATGTCCTTGCCACTCCAGTAGGGAATATTGCTGACCATGGTGACCCCGGCAAAGACGGTGATAATGCAGGCATACCAGCGTGCATCGTCACCCGTGTAGCCTAGGCCATGTAGCACCCACACCAGACCGGCGACCAGCGCGGCCGCGGCCGGACTGGGCAAGCCCTGAAAATAACGCTTATCCACCACATCGATGTTGGTGTTGAAGCGTGCCAGGCGCAAAGCCGCACCCGCGCAATAAATGAAGGCTGCCACCCAGCCGAGTTTGCCCATGTCTTTCAAGGCCCATTCATAAATCACCAGCGAAGGTGCTGCGCCAAATGACACCATGTCGGAGAGCGAATCGTATTCCGCACCAAAAGCGCTTTGTGTATGGGTAAGACGCGCAATGCGGCCATCGAGCCCGTCGAACACCATGGCAACAAAAATCGCCACGGCTGAAAACTCGAAGCGGCCATTCATCGCTTGAACGATGGCATAGAAACCAGAAAACAGGGCGGCCGTGGTGAATAAATTCGGCAGGATGTAAATGCCACGCCGCCTGAACTCAGCATTCACCAGGGGTTTGCGATGGCGGGGGCGGGGCAGCGTCATGAGAAATATCCGCGCTCCGACATCAGGACAACTCGGCCAGTATCGTCGATGAGGCACGCACCTTATCGCCAATCACGACCTTGACTTGCGTGCCCGCCGGCAGATACAGATCAACACGCGAACCAAAACGGATGAAGCCGTAACGCTGGCCTCGCGCCAGCGGCGTGTCGGCTTCCACATAGCAGAGAATCCGCCGCGCAATCAGCCCCGCCACCTGCACACAGGTCACATCCTGTCCGCTGGTGGTATGCAGCCACAGCGCATTGCGTTCGTTCTCGGTGGAAGCTTTGTCGAGATCAGCATTGATGAATTTGCCCGGGCAATACCAGCGTTGCCTGACCTCTCCATCGACCGGGCTGCGGTTCGAATGCACATTGAAGACATTCATGAACACGCTGACTTTCAGTGCATCCCGATTCAGCCAGGGATCACGCACGGGCTCAATGGCCACAATACGGCCATCCGCCGGTGAAAGAACGGATCGAGCATCCCCCGGAATCGGCCGTGCCGGATCGCGGAAAAACTGCACGCAGAAAATAAAGATCAGCCATAGCGGCGCAGCCCACCACGCGCTCACCAGTACGGTAACGCCCAAAGACAGCAGCAAACTGATGCCAATAAATGGCCAGCCCTCGCGGGCGATGATCGGATGAGGATAAGAAGACATAAAAAGTTCGAGGAATGAAACCCGGACGCAGATGCGCTCAAGGCTCATTCCTCATGCCGGGTTCCGGATTAGTTTTTCGATTGATCAACGAGCTTGTTCTTCTTGATCCACGGCATCATGTCGCGCAGCTTGCCACCGACCACTTCAATCGGATGCTCCGCATTCAGACGACGGCGCGCGGTCATTTCCGGATAGTTGGTGCGACCTTCAAGAATGAACTGCTTGGCATAGACACCGTTCTGGATGTTCTTCAGACACTCGCGCATCGCTTCACGCGCCTGCGTATTGATGACCTGCGGGCCGGTGACATACTCGCCGTATTCCGCATTATTGGAAATCGAATAGTTCATGTTGGCGATGCCGCCTTCATACATGAGATCGACGATCAGCTTGAGTTCGTGCAGGCACTCGAAATACGCCATTTCCGGCGCATAACCGGCTTCAACCAGGGTTTCAAAACCAGCCTTGACCAGCTCCACAGCACCACCACACAGCACAGCCTGCTCGCCGAACAGGTCAGTTTCGGTTTCTTCGCGGAAGTTGGTTTCAATCACACCGCCCTTGGTGCCACCATTAGCTGCAGCATACGACAGTGCAATATCCTTGGCCTTGCCCGACTTGTCCTGATAAACAGCAATCAGCGTCGGCACACCGCCGCCCTTGAGGTATTCGGAGCGCACGGTATGGCCAGGGCCTTTCGGCGCGACCATGATGACATCCACATCTTCACGCGGGATCACCTGGTTGTAATGCACATTGAAGCCATGAGCGAAGGCCAATGCCGCGCCCTTCTTCATATTGGCTGCGATTTCGTCGTTGTACACCTGCGGAATGTTTTCATCCGGCAACAAGATCATGACCACATCGGCATTCTTGACCGAAGCAGCCACTTCTTCAACCTTCAAGCCTGCGGCTTCTGCCTTCTTCCATGAAGCTCCGTTTTTACGCAGACCGACGGTGACGTTGACACCGGATTCCTTGAGGTTCAGCGCATGCGCGTGACCTTGCGAACCATAACCTACGATGGTGACCTGCTTGCCCTTGATGAGGGAGAGATCGGCATCCTTGTCGTAATAAACTTTCATCATTTTCCTTTGATCGTAAAAGTGGGGGTGAGGAATAAGGAAGGAGAAAGGAGAGCGGAGCCAAGCTCCGCTTCCGTCAAACTAGACTTTCAGTATCCTGTCGCCGCGACCGATGCCGCAGACACCGGTACGCACCGTTTCCAGGATCAAGGCATGATCGATCGCCTGCAGAAAGGCATCGAGCTTGGTGTTGTCGCCCGTCAGTTCGATGGTGTACGTCGAATCGGTGACATCGATGATATGGCCACGGAAAATTTCGGCCATCCGTTTCATTTCTTCGCGATCCTTGCCGGTCGCGCGCACCTTGACCAGCATCAGCTCACGCTCGATGTGCGCCGCTTCGGAAAGATCAACCACCTTGACGATGTCGATCAGCTTGTTGAGCTGTTTGGTGATCTGCTCGATGACATCATCCGAACCGATACTGACGATGGTCATGCGAGACAGCGAGGGATCTTCTGTCGGTGCCACCGTCAGCGATTCGATGTTGAAGGCGCGCGCCGAAAACAGACCGGAGACGCGCGACAACGCGCCCGCCTCGTTTTCCAGCAGAATGGAGATAATGTGTCGCATGGGTAATTTCTCTATTTCTCTTACAGGTCTTCGGCCAGGATCATCTCAGACAGCCCCTTGCCGGCAGCAATCATGGGGAAAACGTTGGCCGTCTGGTCAGTGTAGAAGTTCAGGAAGACCAGATCGTTCTTGTGTGTGGTAAATGCCTCGCGCAGTGCCGGTTCGACATCTTCCGGTTTTTCGATGTGCATGCCCACATGGCCATACGCCTCGGCCAGCTTGACGAAATCAGGCAGCGCGTCGACATAGGATTCGGAATAGCGGTTGCCGTGGAACATCTCCTGCCATTGCCGCACCATGCCCAGATAGCGGTTGTTGAGGTTGATGATCTTGATCGGCAGACGGAACTGCTTGCAGGTCGACAACTCCTGGATGTTCATCTGGATCGAGGCTTCACCGGTCACGCAGGCCACCGTGGCCTTGGGATTGGCAAAACGTGCACCCATCGCAGCCGGCAATCCGAAACCCATCGTCCCGAGGCCGCCCGAGTTTAGCCAGCGGCGCGGCTTGTCAAACTTGTAATACTGCGCCGCCCACATCTGGTGCTGACCGACATCTGACGTGACAATGGCATCACCACCCGTCACTTCATAGAGTTTCTCGATGACAAACTGGGGCATGATGAGCTTGCTGCCCTGCTTGTACTTGAGGCACTTCTTCGAACGCCAGCCGTCGATGTCCTTCCACCAGGCGGCCAGCGCCTTGGCATCGGGCTTGGATTCCCCCGTGGCCAGCAATTTCAGCAGGTCATCGAGCACATCGGCCAGATTACCGACGATCGGCACATCCACCTTCACCCGCTTGGAAATCGACGAAGGATCAATGTCGATGTGGATGATTTTGCGCTGCACCTGATTGAAGTGATCCGTGTTACCGATCACGCGATCATCAAAGCGCGCACCAACCGCCAGCAGCACATCACAATGCTGCATGGCCATATTGGCCTCGATGGTGCCGTGCATGCCCGGCATGCCGAGGAACTGAGGATTCGTCGCCGGGTAGCCGCCCAAACCCATCAGGGTATTCGTGACCGGAAAACCCAGTGTTTGCACCAGTTTCGTCAGTTTCTCTGCCGCTTCCGCCAGAATCACGCCGCCGCCGGTGTAAATCATCGGCCGCTTGGCTTCCATCAGCAACTGCAACGCTTTTTTGATCTGCCCCGCATGCCCTTTGGTCACGGGATTGTAAGAACGCATGCTGACGCTCTTCGGATAGACAAACTCACACTTCTGCGCGGTGATGTCTTTAGGAATATCCACCAGCACTGGCCCCGGACGACCCGACTTGGCGATATAAAACGCCTTCTTGAGCGTCTCGGCCAGATCCTTGATGTCCTTGACGAGGAAATTGTGCTTGACGCATGGCCGCGTGATACCCACGGTATCCGCCTCCTGAAAAGCGTCCTGACCAATGTAGTGGGTCGGCACCTGGCCAGTAATCACCACCATGGGAATCGAATCCATATGCGCCGTCGCGATCCCCGTCACGGCATTGGTCACACCCGGCCCTGAAGTCACCATGCAGACACCGATCTTCTGCGAAGAGCGTGAATAGGCATCCGCTGCATGAACGGCCGCTTGCTCGTGGCGTACCAGAATGTGCTTGATCTTATCTTGTTTGAACAGTTCATCATAAATGAACAAGACCGAGCCACCAGGATAGCCGAAGACATGATCGACCTTTTCTTCCTGCAAGCACCTGATTACAATTTCCGCGCCAGTCAAAAGCATCTTATTTCCCAAAATCTAACAAGAACCGAAAACGCGTCACATTACTGGCTGCAGCGCATTTGGTCAAGGCATTACAGCAACAGGGTTTTGCCACGACAACCTGCCGAGAGCTGACAAAACACTCCAAATCGCGGTAATCTAGCGGTTTTGCTTGCACTACCTGCCTGCATCACCCAAAGGCAGCGGGCAACATTCACTGGGGTTACTTCTGGCCACCCGCACCGAACTTTCGGACTTCCTTGCCGATGTCGAACGTCGCGCCTTCAAGCAGGCCGTGTTCGCCGTCAAAAACGAGGAGCAAGCACTCGATATCGTTCAGGATTCGATGCTCAAACTCGCCGAAAGCTACGCGGGCAAACCTGTGGGCGAACTGCCCATGCTGTTCCAGCGTATCCTGCAGAACACCATCCGCGACTTCTATCGACGCCAGAAAGTGCGTTCCTTATGGACCACCCTGCTCTCGGCTTTGACCCCCGGCAATGGCCACGACCACGACGAAGAATATGATCCGCTCGACACCATGGAAGTCGAAAATAGCGGAATCGCCACCCCGCACGCCAGCCTGGAGCAAACGCAAGTCATTGCTGCGATTGAAAAAGAAATAGAAAAACTTCCCCCACGTCAACGCGAAGCATTCCTCATGCGTTACTGGGAGGACATGGACATCGCTGAAACCGCGGCGGCCATGGGTTGCACGGAAGGCAGCGTTAAAACACACTGCTCTCGCGCAACACACACACTGGCAGCCGCACTCAAGCTGAAAGGAATCGAGCCATGAATGACCATCTGCATGACGAACAACAGTTCGCCCACAAGGTGAGGCATCATCTCGACCTGAGCACCGGGAATGTCGACGCACTGACCCTCAACAAACTCATGATGGCGCGTCAGGCCGCCCTGGCTCAGCATAAACTTGCGCCGATCGCCGGGCTCCGCCTGGCCGGTGTGGGGAATATCCTCAACGAAACACTCATGCCCCGGGCACGCACCCTGTTTGCGCTCCTTGCTTTGGCGGTGGGTGTCACCGGCTCTTATTTCTGGTCTCATTTCCAGCAGGCGGAAGAAAACGAGGAGATCGACAGTGCCCTGCTCTCTGACGACCTGCCCATCAACGCCTATCTGGATCATGGCTTTCACGAATGGCTCGCCCAACCGCCTACCGAAGACTCTGCGGAATCGCTGCCGGAATAAGTCTGGCGTTACCGCTATTCCTGGCACTGCCGAGTCCGGCTGCGGCCGTCATCGTCTTACCCATATCCCAGCCTAGCTGGAGCGAACTCACGCCGCAGCAGCGTGAAATTCTCATGCCGCTTTCCGGCGAATGGGATCAACTCGAGTCCTTCCGCCGCAAAAAATGGTTGGGAATAGCCCAACGCTACCCGAGCCTGCCCGCCAGTGAGCAGCAACGTGTCCAGCATCGCATGAAAGCCTGGATCAACCTCTCTCCGGGTGAGCGTCAGCGGGTGCGCGATCTTTACAAAAACCTGCAGAAAGCCCCTCCTGAACAACGTGCCTCGATCATGCAGAAGTGGCAGGAGTACAAAGAGTTGCCCGACGCAGAAAAAGAGCGTTTGCGTAAACTTCAGGAACAGACTAGAACCCAGCCCAAAAAGACTCAACCGGGAACCTCGTCCGCCCAAAGGTCGAACACTCCCTCCGTTGCCCACCCTGCCCCCTTGGTGCCGTCCACTTCCTCTGCAGGCGTATCCGTCACACCACTTGCACCTGTTGCGCCCACCGGTGCACCACTGCCAATACCCGCGTCCGCTGATCCACAAGGCAAATAAGGGGTTGTGTTGGGCTGGCTCAACCCAACACAATGTGCAGGGCTTTCTGTGAGCGCTCAAACAAGCCTGTCCGCCATGCCCAGCACACCCGCCTTGTTCCGCCGACTGGCCAGCGCACTCTACGAAACGCTGCTCCTCGTCGGCATCACGTCCGTATTCGTCCTGTTGCCACAAACGCTGTACGCCATGACCACCGGCCAAACAGCAACAGCCGGGTTTTTACTGCTGAATCTGCTCATCGTCATGGGGCTTTATTTCAGTTGGTTCTGGTCCCATGGTGGCCAGACACTGGCCATGAAAACCTGGAAATTCCGCCTGATTGATGCGCGTGGCGGTGCCGTCGGCATGCCACGCGCCCTGTTGCGCTATCTGCTTTGCTGGCCATCATGGGGGCTGTTTGGCGTGGGGCTGTTATGGGCGATATTCGACCGTGAACATCAGTTTCTCCACGATCGACTGGCCGGTACGCGCCTGATGATCGTCAGCGCCGATCTGCCCAGAGCATCATCCCACCCGCCGCCAGCAAAAACAGCGCGCTCGGCGTAATCGCCGACCAGAAAGGTCGCCAGTCATTAATGGCACCCAGGCTGGAAAACAATCCGTTCAGCATGTGAAAGGCAATCCCCAGCATGATGCCGGCAAACACCTTGATGCTCACCGCACCCATACGATCCTGCATGTAAGCAAAGGGGAGTGCCAGGATCATCATGACCAAGGCAGCCAGCGGATACACCAGTTTTTTCCACAGGGCGATTTCGTAACGCTGGGTTTTTTGCTGGTTATCGCGTAAATGCCGGATGTATTGATAAAGATTGATGAGTGACATCCGTTCCGGAACCACCATCAGTACCGAAAGGATGTTGGGATTCAACGCCGAATGCCAAAGCAGACCGGGCTCCCTGCGTATTTCGGTATGGCTGCCTGCAAAGACGGTCTGCACGACATTCATGAGCTGCCAAGCATCCGGTGCCTGATAAACCCCCTCTTCGGCCTCGCTGATCGAACGCAACTGGTGTTGTTCATCGAAAGCATTGATCCGCACTCCGCGCAAACGGGTGTCCGGCAACACTTCACGCACATTAACGAAGCTGGTTTCATCTTTGACCCACAGGCCGGAACGGAACTCCTGCGTGACCACTGAAC
>JAGOVA010000084.1 GCA_018061005.1 Sterolibacterium sp.
ACCGTGGACCCTGGCACCGTCGTCTCCGCTTCAGCGCCCAATCCCTATGCCCGGGTTGGTCGCAATGAACCTTGCCCTTGCGGTAGCGGCAAAAAATTCAAGCACTGCCACGGCAAGCTCGCCTGACCTGAATACCCGCACCTTCAACGCATAAATCGCATATAAACTGAAATATATTCAGCGCAAAGTATTTTCTGGCGCTTGTTAGTATAAAAATCATTATTCGTTGAATATCGGAATATATATAATCGGTTTCTTTCCACGTCGTTAATAAACCTAAATGTCGAAACTCAAAGATCTACAAGCCCAAATCGCCGCGCTGCAGGCGCAAGTTGCTGAAGTCAAAAAGAATGAAGTAGCCGATGCCATCGCCAAAGTGCGCGCCATCGTCGACGAATATGAGCTGACCGCGGCCGACATATTCCCGGCCCGCAAGCGCATATCGGCCCCTGCAGAAAGCAAGCGCAGCGTCGTCGCCGCTAAATACAAAGACCCTGTTACCGGCAATACCTGGAGCGGCCGCGGGCTCACCCCCAAATGGCTTGCCGGCAAAAACAAGGCTGATTACGCGGTTTAAGAAGCAGCACCTGCTCAACCATCAAGGCTCGGTCAGCGCGGCCGGGCTTTCATCCCATACTGGGATTCATGGCCATCATCAGGCCAACCAATCTGCCTGAAAGCCAGCAATGCCCGTTAATCTGCCCCACCCCGATCCACAAACTCTCTTTCCGATTGCCGGTGTGCGCATCGGTGTCACCGAAGCCGCCATCAGAAAGACCGCACGCAAAGATCTCACCGTCATCTTGCTGGATGAGGGCGCCAGCGTTGGCGGCGTCTTTACCACCAACCGTTTCTGTGCTGCCCCCGTGCAAATCTGCCGCGACAACCTCCAGCACGGGCAGGGTGTGCGTGCACTACTCATCAACACCGGCAACGCCAATGCCGGCACCGGGGCAGACGGACTAGCCCGTGCAAAAAGCACCTGCACGGCACTCTCCAGCCTCCTGGGCGTTGCGGTCGAACAGATACTGCCCTTTTCAACCGGCGTCATTATGGAACCCCTCCCTAATGACCGCATAGAAGCCGGACTCGCAGCCGCCATCGCCGACGCCAAACCTGCCAACTGGTTGCGTGCCGCAGAAGGCATCATGACCACCGACACCGCGCCCAAAGCATTCGGTGATCGCGTTGAAATCGGTGGCAAGACCGTACACATCAGCGGCATCAGCAAAGGCGCCGGCATGATCCGCCCCAACATGGCCACCATGCTCGGATTCATCGCCACCGATGCCTGCGTCAGCCAGGGTCTCATGCAGCAACTCGCCCGCGAACTGGCTGAAGGCTCGTTCAACCGGGTCACTGTCGACGGCGATACCTCCACCAATGACTCACTGGTCGTCATTGCCTCCAACCAGGCCGGCCATGCACCCATCACCTCACTCGCAAGTCCTGAAGGCATCGCCCTCCAGGAGGCAATGCTGGGCGTGGCACGCAAGCTCGCGCAAGCCATCGTCCGTGACGGGGAGGGCGCCACCAAGTTCATCACCATCACGGTCGATGGCGGCCGCGATGCTGCAGAATGCCGCAAGGCCGCTTACGCCATTGCTCACTCGCCACTGGTGAAAACGGCTTTCTTTGCTAGTGATCCCAACCTCGGCCGCATCCTCGCAGCCGTTGGTTATGCCGGCATTGACGACCTCGACCAGAACGCCATCGACCTGTATCTGGACGACGTCCATGTCGTTTCCCGTGGCGGGCGCCGCCCCGAGTACCGCGAAGAAGACGGTCAGCGCGTCATGAAGCAAAGTGAAATCACCGTTCGCGTCGGGCTCGGACGCGGCAGCGCAAGCCAGACTGTATGGACCTGCGATCTGAGCCACGACTACGTCACCATCAACGCGGACTACCGCTCCTGACTTATGAGCGACGCAATCACCGCGTTTCTGGCGCGTGCCGAACGGTTGATGGACCGCATCGAAGCCGTGTTACCGCACGGCCTGCTGCAGCCCGACTGGAGTCAATCCATCGCCTTTCGTTACCGTCGGCGCGGGTCCGGGCAGGGCGTCATTGCGCCCGTCGTGCATGTCGGTGCCATCGAACTCGATGACCTCAAGGAAATCGACGCCCAAAAGGAAAAGATCCAGCGCAATACCGAGCAATTCGTGCACGGCCTGCCCGCCAACAACGTTCTGCTCACCGGTTCGCGCGGCACGGGCAAGTCGTCCCTCATCAAGGCCTGCCTGCACGCTTACGCTGCCCAGGGGCTGCGACTCATCGAGGTCGACAAGACCGAACTCGTTGACCTGCCCGATATTGTCGAACTCGTTGCCCAACGCCCGGAAAAGTTCATCGTCTTTTGTGATGACCTCAGTTTCGACGAAGGTGAGCCGGGCTACAAGGCGCTCAAGTCCGTTCTTGACGGCTCCATCGCTGCCGCCACCCCCAATGTGCTGATCTACGCCACCAGCAACCGCCGCCACCTTCTGCCGGAGTACATGGCCGAAAACCTGAGCTACACCCACACGCCCGACGGTGAAGTTCATCCCGGGGAAGTCATCGAAGAAAAAATCTCCCTCTCCGAGCGATTCGGTCTCTGGGTCAGCTTCTACCCCTTCAACCAGGAAGAATACCTGCAGATCGTCGCACAATGGCTCTGCGCACTCGGCGTCAACGCCGCCGACATTGCGCAGGCGCGCCCCGAGGCACTGGTCTGGGCGCTGGAGCGCGGATCGCGTAGCGGCCGCGTGGCATGGCAGTTTGCGCGCGATTACGCCGGCCGCAACACCCGCCCCGCCGCATGAGCGGCCAGCCCCTGCGGGCCGATCCGCACGCCGCACGCCAGGGCCCCGCTGATCGCAAAGCTGTCGATGTCGCGGTGGGGGTGCTCTTCCGACCCGATGGCGCCTTCCTCATCACCAGCCGGCCACCCGGCAAACCCTACGCCGGATACTGGGAGTTTCCGGGCGGAAAGCTCGAAGCCGGCGAAACCGTGGCGCAGGCGCTTTCACGGGAATTGCACGAAGAGTTGGGCATTCAAATTGGCACGGTCATACCCTGGAAAGTCGAAATGGTCGACTACCCCCACGCCCTGGTCCGGTTGCATTTTCAAAAAGTATTCGATTGGACCGGCGAACTCGACATGCGCGAAGGCCAGTCCTTCTCCTGGCAGCGCTTGCCGCTAACGGTTGAACCCATATTGCCAGGCACCATTCCAGTACTGCAGTGGCTGGCCCTCGAGCAACAACATCCCGGCCCTACCCTTCTCCCGTTTTGAGATCGTCGATCTCCAGGTCATCCGCACCGGGGCCTGCCGCTACGCGGAACGCCTCGGTCGCCCAGGCCCCCAAGTCCGCATTCTTGCACCGCAGGCTGCAAAACGGGCGTGCCGGGTTCGACGCTGCATAAACACTCTCCCCGCCACATCCGGGGCAGCGCACCACACGCTCGGTATTCTCAAGCCCGGTCATCAGGAGCAAAGAGTCAGTTCCAGGGTGCCGTCCTCGCTCGCGGTGTGCAGTCTGCCGTCCTCCTCATGGCGCATCATCCGGATGGAAACCATCAGCCGGTTGCCGCTGATTTCCGGGATCAGACCCAACTCCTTCTTCACCGCCAACCGCAGCAACTGGAACGTACGCCCCTGCGGCAGGTTCTGCTGAAACTGTCCACCCACCGCAATCACCTTTTGGGGTGAGCCCGCATCTCGCAACAACTTCAGCAGCAAATGAATCGACTCGGCCAGCGGAACCAGCGTCTCCGCCCAGCGCTGAAGATCCCGCTGGCGCATCGGCGCATCGGCATGCTGCCAGGCAAAATACGCCGGCAAGTCAAACTCGCATGTCCCCCCGGGGATTCCCACCCGGCTGCGAATACTCATCAACCAGTCGTTCTCGGTGAGAGCCTGCCCCGCCTTGCCCGGCTGCGCATTCAGCGCACTGAAACAACGCTCCAGCTTGCCAATAATGTCGTCCAGCACCGTCTGCGAAATCGCCGGGTTCCCCCGGTAGCCATTCAGAACATGCTTCTGCTTTTCCAGATCCTTCAAAACATCCGACTTCAGATCGGCTCGCGCACCCACATCCATCACTTCGAACATGGTAGCAATCGCGAAATGGTGGTCCAGCGCGTCGACGCGCGACATCAACTCCGCCAGACGCAAAAACAAGTGCTCCAGACGCAAATAAGTGCGAATGCGCTCGTTGAAGGGGTATTCGTATAGGATCACGCTGATTTTTCCGGTGTCCGAATCATAGCCCGAACTCGGGCGCTAATTGCCCCACCGTCCGGCCAAGTTGTTCAATGGATATGCCATCGTTGAAGATCACATAGTCCGCCGCCGCCAGACGGGTCAAACGCGGTGCCTGCGCCGCCACAATTTGCCGCACGGCAGTCGGTGCCAGCGCGCTTCTGGCAGCCACACGGGCGCACTGGGTCTCTTCCTGGCAGTCCACCACCAGCACCCGGTCCAACGCCTTGCGCCAGCGGCCCGACTCAACCAGTAGCGGAATGTCCAGCACCACGCAGCGCGCCCCCGCCGCCAGCGCCGCCTCGGTATGCGCGGCAATCGCTGCTCCCACCAGCGGGTGCACAATCTCTTCCAGCCGTCGTCTCGCCGTCGGATCCGCAAATACCAGCTCGCGCATCCCGTCACGGTCCAGACCCCCATCGGGCGTCAGCATGCCGGCTCCAAACGTGTTCTTCAGCGGCCCTATCGCCGCACCGCCCGGCGCGGTCACGGCGCGTGAAATCGCGTCCGCGTCAACCACCGTCGCGCCCAGATCGGCCAGCATGCCCGCCACCGTGCTCTTCCCGCTGCCAATGCCCCCCGTCAGCCCCAGTCGAATGGTTTTCCCCATGCGTTACAGGCCCACCCACTGGCGC
Source organism: Sterolibacterium sp. (assembly GCA_018061005.1). GTDB lineage: Bacteria > Pseudomonadota > Gammaproteobacteria > Burkholderiales > Rhodocyclaceae > Sterolibacterium. Next base: position 4,879 of record JAGOVA010000084.1, read on the forward strand.
AGCACCGCCGGTCCAAAAAAAAGCGCCGTAAACCCCGCACCCGACAGAAAAGGCCCAAACGGCACATACCCGCCCTCGCGCAGCCCCGTGCTGAACTTCATCGCAATCCCCACGATGGCCCCAATCACCGAGGCCAGCAAAATCATCGGAATCAGCAGTTGCCAGCCAAACCACGCACCCAGCGCCCCGAAAAGCTTGAAGTCCCCATACCCCATGCCCTCTTTGCCCGTCAGCAGCTTGAACCCCCAATACACCGACCACAGCGAGAGATACCCAGCCACCGCACCCCACAGCGCGTCATTCAATCCAACCGGCGTCCACTGCAGCGCCGCCGCAATCAGTCCCAGCCAGAGCAGCGGCAGCGTCACATCATCGGGAAGCAAGGTTGTATCCCAGTCAATCAGTGCCAGCACCAGAAGGCTGGCCGAAAATGCGCACCAGACTGCGGCAGTCGGCGTTACACCCCAGCGCCAAACACACATGAAAAACAAGGCTGCGCTGGCCAGCTCAACCAGCGGGTATCGGGCGCTGATGGACGCCTTGCACTGCGAGCAGCGCCCCCGCAACGCCAGGTAACTCAGCACCGGAATGTTTTCATGCCAGCCTATCATGTGGCCACAGTGCGGGCAGCGCGAACGCGGCACCATCAAATTGAATGGCTCTGTGTTCTCATCTGCCCCGGGTTTGCCGGTGAACTCGGCACACTCCGCCGCCCACTGGCGCTCCAGCACCTTGGGCAGCCGGTAAATCACCACATTGAGAAAGCTCCCAATGACCAGACCAAACAGTGCTGCAACTGATGCGTCAAACCATCGTGCATCCATCCCCATCAAACCACCTGGCCCAGCTTGAAGATCGGCAGATACATGGCCACCACAATGCCGCCAATCACCGTACCCAGAATCACAATGATGATGGGCTCCATCAGGCTCGAGATGCCAGCCACCATGTCATCCACCTCGGCCTCATAAAAGTCGGCCGCCTTGCCCAGCATATGGTCGATAGAGCCCGACTCTTCACCAATCGCACACATCTGCAGCACCATTGACGGAAACAGATTCGCATTCGTCATGGCTGCGGTCAGCGCCGTACCGGTCGACACTTCCTGCTGAATCTTCAGTGTTGCCACCTCAAACACGTTATTGCCGGACGCCCCGCCCACCGAGTCCAGCGCCTCCACCAGCGGCACACCGGCCGCAAACATCGTCGACAGTGTTCGGGTCCAGCGCGCAATGCACGACTTCTCCACAAGCACCCCAAAAATCGGCAGCTTGAGCATCAGCCGGTCCATCACCGCCTGCATATTGCGGTTGCGCTTCCACGACTCCATGAAGAAGTAAAACCCGCCGCCAAGGCCGCCAAAAATCAGATACCAGTAGCTGATGAAAAACTCGCTCATCGCAATCACCATCAGCGTGGGCATCGGCAACTCGCCGCCAAACGAAGTAAACACCTGCTTGAACGACGGAATCACAAAAATCATGATCACCGCCACCACCACAAACGCCACCACCAGCACCGAAATCGGGTACATCAGCGCCGATTTGATCTTCGACTTGATCGCCTCCGTCTTCTCCATGTACACCGCCAGCCGGTCCAGCAGCTGATCCAGAATACCCGCCGACTCACCAGCCTCCACCAGATTGCAATACAGCGCGTCAAAGTACAGCGGGAACTTTCTGAACGCCACGCTCAGCGACGTACCGGTTTCCACATCCGTGCGGATGTCATTGAGCAGCTTCGTCACCCGCGGGTTCGGGTTCCCGCGCCCCACAATGTCAAAAGCCTGCAGCAGCGGCACACCCGCCTTCATCATCGTGGCCAACTGGCGCGTAAAAATCGCCATGTCCTTCGGCTTGATCGACTTGCCTGCGCTCATGCGCCGTTTCTTGATCTTGGTGGGCGTCACCCCCTGTCGTCGCAGTGAAGCCTTGACCTGGTTTTCACCCGCCGCCCGCATCTCGCCGCGCACCTGCTTGCCGTTGCGGTCCTTGCCTTCCCACTCGAAGACCACATCCTTGTTTTCAGCCGTCTTGGCAGTTGCCATAAAAAAACCTCGGGTTTCTTGTTATTCGTTGGTCACGGCCAGCACTTCTTCCAGAGACGTCATCCCCAGCTTCACCTTGCTCAGCCCCGATTGCCTCAACGAGCGCACACCCTCACGCTGCGCCTGCTGCTCAATATCCAGAGAGCTGCCGTCACGCAAAATGATGCGCTGAATCTCTTCACTGATCGGCATCACCTGATAAATGCCAACCCGTCCTTTGTAACCATTGTTGCAGGCCGAGCAACCCACCGGCTTGTAGGGCTTCCAGTCCCCTTCCAGATCCTCCGCCTTGAAACCCGCCGCCAGCAGGGCCTCATGCGGCACATCCACCGCCACCTTGCACATCGGGCACAGGCGCCTGGCCAGCCGTTGCGCTGTGATCAGGATCACACTCGACGCAATGTTGAACGCCGCAATCCCCATGTTGCGCATCCGCGTCAGCGTTGCCGGCGCATCATTCGTGTGCAGCGTCGACAGCACCAAATGCCCCGTCTGTGCCGCCTTGATGGAAATGTCCGCCGTCTCCAAGTCCCGAATCTCACCCACCATGATGATGTCAGGGTCCTGCCGCAGGAAAGACTTCAGCGCCGCCGCAAACGTCAGCCCCGCCTTTTCATTCACGTTCACCTGGTTCACACCCGGCAAATTGATTTCCGACGGATCCTCCGCCGTTGCAATGTTCACGCCCGGCTGGTTCAGCAAATTCAGGCACGTGTACAGCGACACCGTCTTGCCCGAGCCCGTTGGTCCCGTCACCAGAATCATTCCATAGGGTCGCGCAATCGCCTTGAGCAGTCGCTCCTTCTCCACCGGCTCATAACCCAGCGCGTCGATACCCAGCTTCGCACTGCTGGGGTCCAGAATACGGATCACAATCTTCTCGCCAAACAGCGTCGGCAGCGTGCTCACCCGGAAATCAATCACCCGGTCCGGCCCCACTTTCAGCTTCATCCGCCCGTCCTGCGGCACGCGCTTTTCCGAGATATCCATCCGCGAAATCACCTTGATCCGCGAAGCCAGCTTGTCCTTGATCGCAATCGGCGGCGATGCAATTTCGCGCAGCTCCCCGTCAATGCGAAAACGCACCCGGTAGGTGTGCTCATAGGGCTCAAAATGCAAGTCCGACGCCCGCATGCTGAACGCATCCATCAGCATCTTGTGCAAAAACCGCACCACCGGCGCGTCTTCCACCTCCGCACCACCGGTGTTTTCCGACTCCACCGCTGACTCAACCGCCGACTCGTCAAACTCAAAGTCGCCGCCGATGATGTCTTCCATCGCCTCGGCCGCCGTTGTGTTGGTCGCCTCCACCAGCGCCGAAAGCTTGTCGTACTCCGCAATCACCCAGTCCACACCCATCTGGGTCGAAAACTTGATCTTTTCAGCCGCAGACTGGTCCGACGGGTCGGCCGTGGCCACAATCAGCCGGTTATTGCGCTTGCTCAGCACCACCACCCGGTAGTCCGAGCAAATCTTGCTGTCCAGCAAACCCTTGGGCAGGCGCTGGGTGTCCACGGCGTCCAGATTCATCAGCGGCGCAGCAAACGTGTTTGACAGCGTATGCGCCAGGTCCGATGCCGACACCGCACCCGAGCCCACCAGTTCGGCAATAAAGCTGCTCTTCCCGCTCAGCGCCTTGCGGTAAATGTCCTCGGCGGACTTTAGCCCCAGCTTGCCTGCGGCTACCAGAGCCCTTCCCAGGCCGGGTAGGGCGATTACCTGGGCATCACGCTGGTTGGGATCGACAGAGGTGGCCATGTACCGATAAAAATAGACGTTGCATAACAGACCAGCCCATCATCGCTGATCAACCTCCCACTGTAAATCAAAACGACACGCTGTTACGCTTCTATCGTCACTA
>JAGOVA010000085.1 GCA_018061005.1 Sterolibacterium sp.
ATCCTAAAAAAAGCAGCGGCGTACTTCGCGACAGATGCGCTATGAAGTACGCCTGGATTGATGGACAGCGCAAGGACTACGAACTGGCGGAACTGTGCGCCACCCTGAACGTCAGCCCCAGCGGCTAGCTCTCGTCTTTTACTGCTTCAGACACCCCTTCGCATTGCGTATAATCTGCATTATGTCAAATTGTAAAATGACATTCCTGTCTTGTTGGCTTGTTACTTTGTTGTGTCTTTGTCGTTTTGTTGTATTACTGAAAACGCCTTGCGTTCTGATGAGCCTTCACCCAGCACCGCGCGCACTCACACCCTGTACTGAGCGTTTTCATCAGTACAGGGTGCGGTGTTTGGAACACACGCTTTACAGAACGGCTGCGATGGAATCGGCAACGTAATCGATGTTGCGGGTATTCAGTGCGGCCAGGCAAATGCGCCCCGTGCTGACGGCGTAGATGCCGAATTCGGTTTTCAGTCGTTCCACTTGAGCCACGTTCAGCCCCGTATAGGAAAACATGCCGCGCTGATCGGCCACGAAGGAAAAGTCCTGTTTGACGCCGCGTTCTTTCAGTTTGGCCACAAGACTGGTTCGCATGGCGCGAATTCGATCACGCATGCCGGCGAGTTCGTCATCCCACATTTTGCGCAGTTGAGGATCAGACAACACAGCCGCCACAATAGCCCCGCCATGTGTGGGCGGATTTGAGTAATTGGTGCGGATGACGCGCTTGACCTGGCTCAGTACACGTGCGCTTTCGTCCTTGCTGGCCGTGACGATCGACAATGCACCGACGCGCTCACCATACAAGGAAAATGATTTCGAGAACGAACTGGAAACGAAGAATGACAACCCGGACGCGGCAAACAAACGCGGCGCAATGGCGTCGGCCTCGACCCCGTCGGCAAATCCCTGATAGGCCATGTCGATGAAAGGCACCAGGCGACGTGCGCTGCAGATCTCGACCAGTTCGCGCCACTGTGTTTCGTTGAGGTCGGCGCCGGTCGGATTGTGGCAGCAGGCATGCAGCACGATGACGGCACCTGCTGGCAGGTTGCCCAGCGTGGCCTTGAGTGCGGAGAAATTCACCCCGCGGGTGGCCGGATCGTAATACGGATAAGTTTCTACGGGAAACCCGGCAGATTCAAACAGGGCGCGGTGGTTTTCCCAGCTGGGGTCGCTGATGTAGACTTTGGTGTCGGGCAACAGACGCTTGAGGTAATCCGCACCGACTTTCAATGCACCTGTGCCGCCCAAAGCCTCGACGGTCAGTACGCGGCCATCCGCCAGCAAGGCGGAATCGCTGCCAAACAGCAGTTTTTGTACCGCCTGATTGTAAGCAGCCAACCCTTCAATCGGTTGGTAACCACGCGGTGGCATGGCTTCGAGACGTGTTTTTTCTGCGAATTTCACCGCAGCCAGCAGCGGGATTTTGCCGTGATCATCGAAAAACACACCCACCCCAAGGTTGACCTTGTTGCTTCGGGTGTCGGCATTGAAGGCTTCATTCAGCCCAAGAATCGGGTCGCGCGGTGCCATATCCACAGCGGCGAAAAGTGTGGAGGTCGTCGAAGTGCTCATACGGATTCCATGATCTGCCGCAGCGGGCGGCGCAAGGTTACGTCAAAGACGTGGTTGATAAAACACAGCATTTTACCTGTGAACCCTGCACGCCGGGGCGCTTTCAAGGCATTCGAAGGCATTCGTTACGCCTGTTGATACGATGGACCGTTTTGATCGATAACTCGAAAAATCGACAGGCTGATAGAATGGAAAGCTTGATCGTGTCATGCCACTGTGGTGGTCATTCCTTGAAACAGGTGTTTTCTCATGAAACGTTTTATTTATCTGCTTGCGGCCGTTGCCGTTACCCTGCTGCTCAACGGCTGTATGGGCGGTGCTTTTGATATCGGCAGTACGGCACCTGCGCCGACCAATGTCCGCGCAATTGCCGGTGACAGTAGCGTAACCTTGGTCTGGGATACCTCACCGAATCATGAATACTGGCTGTTCGCCGCCCCCGGTACGACCGTCACGACCCAGAACTGGGATTTGATCGGCGGTTTTGCTTACCCCAATGTCACTTCACCTTATATCGCGGTCAACCTGACCAATGGCGCCCCCTACGCGTTTACCCTGAATGCGCGCACCAAGGGCGGCCCGGGTGGTCCGGGCAGTTCAGTGGTGACAGCCACGCCCCGCCTGGCGGGTGCCGCATGGAACAACAACATCGCCTTGGGGAATACAGACATCAATGCAACGACCTATGGCGGTGTGTTTGTCGCCGTGGGTCAACAGGGGACGATCTATACCAGCCCCGATTTCAATGCGTACACCGCTGTTTCATGGACAGCCCAGGCTAATCCGCTGGCCACCCCGCGCCCCAACCTGTATGCCGCGATTTATGGGGGTGCGTATGTGGCCGCCGGCGCGGGAGGCACCCTGCTCTACAGCACAAATGCCACGACCTGGACTCAGCAGACCACGGGCACCAGCAATGATCTGTTGGGTCTGGCCAGCAATGGCAGCGGGGGCTATGTGGCCGTCGGTCGCAACGGCACCATCCTGACCAGCGTGGGCGGACAGACCTGGACGCTGCAATCTTCGGGAACCAGCAACGACCTCTATGCCATCAGCTATGGCAGCGGTGTCTGGATCGCCGTCGGGAAGTCAGGCGCGCTGCTCACCAGCGTCAACGCAATCAGCTGGACGCCGGTTGTTTCGGGGACGGGGGCGGATATCAATGGAATCACCTATGGTGCGGGTGTTGATGCCACCACCGGTACGGTGACCCCCATGTTCATTGCGGTCGGCGCAGCGGGCAACCAGCTGACCAGTACCGATAATGGCGCAACCTGGCGTGCGAGTACCATTGGTTATGGCATTAATACCCTGAATGCGGTGTCTTTCGGTCGCCAGTTTGTCACGGTGGGCAACAACGGCAGCATCTACACCAGCACGGATGGCAGTCACTGGGTACAGCAAACATCAGGCACCACCAGCAATCTGTATGGCATAGGCCACAGCATCGTCAATCTTTCCGTGGTGGGGGCGGCAGGCGCGAACCTGTCGGCGCTCTGACCTGAACCAGGAAAAGAAACGGAAAAAGAAAACGGCCTCAAGCAAATGCTTTGAGGCCGTTTTTTTATGGATGCGGGTGAAAATTCTGGTGCCGGTGAGAAGAGTCGAACTCCCGACCTTCGCATTACGAATGCGCTGCTCTACCAACTGAGCTACACCGGCACATGCTGCAAGAAAGCGCGGATTATAGCGACTCGTCGCACGGGGATCAATCCATTACGACGATTTTGCTGCGATTTTTATCCACCCACCTCAAACTGTACGCCCTGCGCCAGCGGTAAGGCGTTGCCGTAATTGACGGTATTGGTTGCCCGGCGCATGTAATTTTTCCAGGCATCTGAACCACTTTCCCGACCACCGCCGGTGTCTTTCTCGCCACCAAAAGCGCCGCCGATTTCTGCGCCTGATGTGCCGATATTGACATTAGCAATGCCGCAATCGGAGCCTCCGGCACTCAGAAACCACTCGGCCTCGCGCAGATCGTGGGTGAAGATGGCAGACGACAAGCCCTGTGTCACTGCATTATTCAAGGCAATGGCCTCATGCAGCGTTCGGTACGGAAGCACATAAAGGATAGGCGCAAAGGTTTCCTCGCACATCGCGGCAATCTGCGTGGAACACGCGACCAGTGCGGGTTTCACATAACAACCCGCAGGCACAGACTGCGTCATGCGCTCACCGCCGCACACCCTTCTTCCGCCTTGAACCACGGCTTGCTGCAAGGTGGCTTGCATACGCTGCCCGGCCTGCTCGCTGATTAACGGCCCCATCAATACGCCTTCCTCGCGCGGATCGCCGATACGCAGACTGGCAAAGGCGAGACGGATACGCTCCAGCATGTCGTCATACAATGATTCATGCACGATCAAACGCCGCAAACTGGTGCAGCGCTGCCCCGCCGTGCCGACCGACGAGAACACGATGGCACGCAAGGCCAGCTCGGGATGTGCCGAAGGCGTACAGATCAAGGCATTATTTCCGCCCAGTTCCAGCAGGCTTTTGCCCAGACGTGCGCCGACCCGCGCGGCCACATCGCGTCCCATGGCACACGAGCCGGTGGCGGAAAGCAGGGCAATCCGTTGGTCTTCTGCCAATCGCTGCCCCACCTTCTGATCGCCAAAAGCGACGGCCGCAATGTCTTTCGGCATATCTGGATCGTCCTGCAACACCGCTTGCAACAAGTAATGCAAGGCGCGCGCGCAATTCGGTGTCTGCTCTGAGGGTTTCCAGAGCACGACATTGCCACACACCAGTGCGAGGCAGGCATTCCATGCCCAGACGGCCATTGGAAAATTGAAGGCGGTGATGATGCCGACGATCCCCAGTGGATGCCATTGTTCCATCATGCGATGTTCCGGCCGCTCACTGACGATGGTCAGGCCATGTAGCTGGCGTGACAAACCCAGCGCGAAATCGCAGATATCGATGACTTCCTGCACTTCCCCCCGCGCCTCGCTGCGAATCTTGCCGACTTCTAGCGTGATGAGTTCGGCCAGTTCCTCTTTGTGTTCCGCCACCTTTGCGGCGAAGGCTTTGATCAACAGGCCACGACGTGGCGCGGGCACGGTGCGGAAGACAGAAAATGCAGCGGCCAGCTGGCGCACCATTTTGTCGTATTCGCTGACGGGTAACGACGAAACCCCGGGCAGCGGCGTTTGATCAATCGGTGAGCCATGCAGCAAGGTGGTGGCACTCTGAGGTAACGAGTCCATGCCAATCAACCCGGCAATCGCACCTTCTTGCGCGGCACGTTGTAAAAAATGCGGCCACGCGGCCTGGTTTATATTTTTCATGCCTGAGCCTCCTTCCCTGCACCCTGTGTAGGCTGGAAGAAAAACGAAAACTCGCTGTTCATGAATTTTTTGAGCGAGACATCTTCCTGCCGGACAAACCCGGATTCAGCCAGCATGCCCTGAAAATGCAGATCGACCACCACCGCCGCAGAAAGCGCCGTGGTTTTCTGGATTGCACTCCACTTTTCGCCCAGGAAGTCACCGTGATACACCTTGCGCAGTTCGGTTTCATTCATCAGCTTGCCATCGATCATGCCACTGCCCACCACCAGAATCAGCACGATGTCCTGATGCGTCCCAGCCACCGAGCTTTCAAAGATCTGCTGGAGCATGACACGCCGCTCACCCACCTCGCCCAACCGCAATTCGTTGATGAGAAAGTGCATCAGATAACAATGGCCAGGGTAACGGATGGTCTTGTAATTCAGCTCGCGCACCCGTTTGCGCCAGGTTTCGCACAGCGAACCCAAGCCCCCCGAGGTATTGAAGGCTTCATATTCCAGGCCATCCAGTGAAAAGGTTTCCAGCCCTTCCAGCGGCAACACCTCGATGGGCTTGCCGTCGCGTATGGACTCGCAGGGGTTGCAATATTCGTTGATCAGCCCTTCGGTCGACCAAGTCAGGTTGTACATCATCTGATTACTGGGAAATTCCGGCAAAGCCCCCACGCGCAGCCGCAGCGTATGCAGTTCATCAAACTTCTGCGCCACCTCGTTCCCCAGAATGCTGATGAAACCCGGTGCCAGGCCGCATTGCGGCATGAAAATCTGCCCTGCCCCCGCCTTGCGCGCCAGTTCACGGATATGTCGCGTGGTGGCCACATCTTCGGTCAGGTCGAAATAACTCAAGCCTGCTTTCAGGGCGCATTCGGCAATCCGCCGGTTCTGATGGAAGGAACAGGCCGACAACACCGCCTGATGAGACTTCATCAGCCTGATCAGTTCAGACCGTTTTTCAACATCCACCACCGCCGTCTGCAAACCGGCAATACGCTGCAAACCCTTCAGTGCCGTCGGAAATTTATCGGCCAGCGTCACCTCGTAACGGCCGCTGCCGACCAGTGCCTTGGCGATACATGCGCCGATGCGCCCTGCCCCCAGTATCAGCATGCGATGTCCCATGATGCCCTCCTTCCGGTTTCAGAATGCCCCCAGTCCCGTCTGCGCCCGCCCCAGGATCAACGCATGGATGTCATGCGTTCCCTCATAGGTATTCACGACCTCCAGATTCAGCAGATGCCGCATCACCGGATAATCCTCGCTGATCCCGTTGGCCCCCAGCATGTCCCGCGCCATACGGGCGATCTCCAGTGCCTTGCCCGCATTGTTGCGTTTGAGCAGCGACACCAGTTCCGGCGCGAGTCGCCCATGCTCTTTCAGTCGCCCGGCGGCCAGGCAGCCCTGCAAACCCAGCGCGATTTCAGTCTGCATGTCGGCAAGCTTCTTCTGGACCAACTGCTGCGCCGCCAGCGGTTTGCCAAACTGGGTGCGTGTCATGGCATAGTCCCGCGCGCAATGCCAGCAGGCTTCGGCCGCGCCCAGTGCGCCCCAGGCAATCCCGTAGCGTGCCGAGTCCAAACAGCGCAGTGCCGCCTTGAGCCCCAAGGCACCGGGCAAATGGCGATCATCCGGAATCTCGACATCCGCCATGACGATCTGTCCCGTTTGCGAAGTGCGTAACGCCAGCTTGCCGTGGATCGGCGGTGTGCTCAGTCCACCATCCGTCCGTTCCAGCACAAACCCCCGCACCCGCTCGTCATCGCAACGTGCCCAGACCAGGCACAGATCGGCCAGCGGCGCATTGGTAATCCAGGATTTCACCCCGTTCAAGCGCCAGCCAGTTGCGGTTTTGACGGCGCGCGTGGCCATGCCCGCTGGGTCAGAGCCATGATCTGGCTCGGTCAAGCCAAAACAGCCCACGTAATCGCCACTAGCCAATCGTGGCAACCAGCGTTGTCGTTGCGCCTCGCTGCCAAATTCAGAAATGGGCCACATGACCAGACTGGACTGCACACTGAGCATCGAGCGATATCCTGAATCAACACGCTCGATCTCGCGCGCAATTAACCCGTAGCTAACCGCATCCAGACCGGCACAGCCATCGCCCGTAATGTTGGCGCCTAACAGCCCCAGCTTGCCGAGTTCAGTGAAAATGAGACGATCCACTCGCTCTTCACGAAAAGCCGCCACCACGCGCGGCTGCAGCTTCTCACGCGCATAACGAGCCGCCAGCCCTTGTACGGCCAAGTCTTCTTCAGACAACGACAAGGTGAGCAAAAATGGATCGCGCCAATCAAAGTCCCCGGTGATCTCTCCTGTATTTTCCATGGTCTCGCCCTCCATTCAGACAGGGACATCCTGTCACACTTTCAATTTTCGACAAAAGTATTGAGTAAATCAAAGTTCATCTATATAATTCGTTTTCTTACTTTTTTGCGCCCGTAGCTCAGTTGGATAGAGTACTTGGCTACGAACCAAGGGGTCGGGCGTTCGAATCGCTCCGGGCGCGCCAAAAAGTCAAAAGAGCCAGGTCAAAAGCCTGGCTCTTTTGTTTTCATACTGGGAAAAAGGGAGAATCGCCCCATGCTCACGAGCACCACGCCCCCGTCCGGAACGCTCAATGCGGATCGCCGCGAACTCGACAAGTTCGCCGAACTGGCGCATCGCTGGTGGGATACCGGTTCCGAATTCAAACCGCTGCACGACATCAACCCGCTGCGTCTGGGCTGGATTCATGAAAGCTGTGGCGGCCTGGCCGGACTAACCGTCGTCGACGTCGGTTGTGGTGGCGGCATCCTCGCGGAAAGCATGGCGCGGCTCGGCGCGCAGGTCACCGGTATCGACCTGGGCGAACGCGCACTGGGCGTGGCACGTCTGCATCTGCTGGAAAGCGGTGAAAAACTCGATCTCGACTATCGCCTGATTTCTGCCGAAGATATGGCCGAAAATATGGCCGAAAATATGGCCGAAGAAGCCACAGCCCGCTTCGATGTCGTGACCTGCATGGAAATGCTCGAACACGTTCCTGACCCGGCCAGCACCGTGCGCGCCTGCGCCCGCCTCGTCAAACCAGGCGGTCATGTGTTCTTTTCCACCATCAGCCGCAACCCGAAAGCCTATCTGTTTGCCGTCGTCGGTGCAGAGTACCTGCTCAATCTGCTGCCACGCGGCACACACGATTACGCCCGCTTTCTCAAGCCCGCCGAGCTCACGCGCTCGTGTCGCCAATCCGGGTTGATGGTCGAAGAAATCATCGGCATGAACTACAACCCGCTCAGCAAAACCTACAGCCTGGGCGATGATGTCAGCGTCAACTATCTGCTGCGTGCCCGTGCGCCGATCACCGCACCATGAATTTTCAGGCGGTACTCTTCGACCTTGATGGCACACTGGCCGATACCGCGCCTGATCTCGGCGCAGCGCTGAACCGCCTGTTGCAGGAAGAAGCTCGTCTGCCATTGCCGCTAGCCACCACCCGCCCCCACACCTCCAATGGCACGCGCGGGTTGATCCGCATCGGTTTTGATCTGGGCCCGGAAGACCCCGCCTACGCCGATCTGGCGCGACGTTTCCTGGATCATTACGCAGCCTTCATCTGCGAACAGACCGTGCTGTTTCCCGGGGTCGCCGAACTGCTCGACACCCTTGATGCGCGCGGCATCCGCTGGGGGGTGGTCACCAACAAGCCCCAGCGTTTCACCCGCCCCCTGCTGGACGCACTCGCACTGACATCGCGCTGCGCCTGCAGCATTAGCGGCGACAGCACGCCCCACCCCAAACCCGCGCCTGACCCGCTGCTACTGGGCTGTCAGCACGCCGCCG
>JAGOVA010000027.1 GCA_018061005.1 Sterolibacterium sp.
AGTCGTTGAGTGGGGCGTAGGACAAAAAGATATTTCCAGGGAAACGTCAGTGCGATGAACCGGGCTTGTCCAACAACCGGTTCAGATCGTGGCTCGCTTCGCGATCACGATCTAACCTTAATCGTTACTGCTGACGGCACATCCGGTCGCCTTGTCCGATGGCGTAAACGGTAGATCATAACGCTGTGGTTTGGCCGGAATAACCTTGACGAAATAAGCGACATATCCCTTGTAAATGCTGGTTTTTTGCATCACCAGATCATCTAGCGACCGGTAAACCACGATTTCATCCGATTTTTTAACCGTGTTGTGCTTATTCTTGATTTCCGCCACGATTTTTTTCTCGTGGTTCACCACATCACAACCAGCTCGGGAACCCACCCCCAAATCTTCCCAGCCCGCCACCGCCCCCAAAATGCGCTGGTGCAAATCGCCAAGGCAATTAATCATAGTTTTTTGTGCCTGCCGGGTGCGCTCGTTCCTCTCCCATTGAATTTCATCCAGACCAAACGCGGTCATCTCGAACAACATGGCAAAGGGATCAATGACATTGCGCTCCAGATTACTCTTGCATACCGCATTCACACCCGCATCCACTACGGCACAAACAATGCCTTTGAGCTGCTCATCCGATAGATATGACAAATACGCCATGAAAGCCCCAGACAGAAAAATCGTGATTCTATAACCTGCATTGCCTTATCATCAGCCTCATGAAAATCAAGAAAAACCCGCCCCCACCCTGGCGTTTCATTTTTCAGTCACCCCACCACTTTTTTGCCTGCGGCCTGGGCAGTGGCCTGTCGCCCTGGGCTTCGGGTACAGCCGGTACGCTGTTCGCCTGGCTGACCTACCCGCTGCTGCGCCTGCTACTGGCGGACGACCTGCATTTCGCCGTGTTTCTGGCTGCCGCCTTTGCTTATGGCGTGTGGGCTTGCGAGCGCACGGGGCGCGCCCTGGGGGTGACCGACCACGGCGCGATCGTCTGGGATGAGATTGTCCCGTTCTGGTGCGTTCTGCTCTTCACCCCGGCCGGGCTGCTCTGGCAACTGGCGGCTTTTCTGCTGTTCCGTTTTTTCGACATCACCAAGCCGTTGCCGGCGCGCTGGTTCGACCAGAAAGTCAAAAACGGCTTCGGCGTGATGATGGACGATGCCGTCGCGGCCGCCTACTCGGTGCTGGTACTGCTTGCGGCCAACGCCTGGTGGTTGCGTTGATGGACGACGAACTTTCCCGCCTTTCCACCCATGTGGGTCACGCACTGAGTGAACGTCAGTGGCTGCTCACCTGCGCGGAATCCTGCACCGGTGGCTGGGTTTCGGAAGTCATCACGGCCACGGCGGGGAGTTCAAACTGGTTTGAGCGGGGCTTCGTCACCTATTCCAACGCCGCCAAACAAGACATGCTGGGCGTATCCGCCGACACACTGGCGCAGCACGGCGCAGTCAGCGAGCCGACGGTGCTTGAAATGGCGGCGGGCGCACTCAGCCATTCCTCCGCGCAAACCAGCCTGGCCATCAGCGGTGTTGCCGGCCCCGGGGGTGGCTCACCGGGTAAGCCAGTGGGGACGGTATGCTTCGCCTGGTGCATGACCGGTTCGGCTCCCAGCAGCGAAACCTGCTGCTTTCCAGGAGACCGGGAAGCCGTGCGGCGACAAGCCGTCATTCACGCACTCAGCGGCCTGCTATCCCGCCTGGTGCGGCAGGTGCCAGCAAAAGCTATGCCATAATTCAACTCGATTTTTAAAAGGAAACCCGACGATGGCCACGGACGACAACAAGAGCAAGGCACTACAGGCCGCGCTGGCGCAGATTGAAAAGCAGTTCGGTAAAGGCTCGATCATGAAAATGGGCGAGTCGCAGATCGAAAATGATCTGCAGACCACCTCTACCGGCTCACTGGGGCTGGATCTGGCCTTGGGTGTGGGCGGCCTGCCACGCGGTCGTGTGGTGGAAATTTACGGCCCGGAATCGTCTGGCAAGACCACGCTGTGTCTGCATATCGTCGCTGAAATCCAGCGCGCAGGCGGTACGGCAGCTTATATCGATGCCGAAAACGCACTTGACCCGGTGTATGCCGGCAAGCTCGGCGTGAATGTCGGCGACATGCTGATCTCACAGCCCGACACCGGCGAGCAGGGGCTGGAAATTGCCGACATGCTGGTGCGCTCCGGCGGCGTCGATATCGTCGTCATCGACTCGGTGGCCGCCCTTGTGCCGCGCGCTGAAATCGAAGGTGAAATGGGCGACCAGCTGCCCGGCCTGCAGGCACGGCTGATGAGCCAGGCACTGCGCAAGCTGACCGGCAACATCAAACGCACCAACACCCTGGTCATTTTCATCAACCAGATCCGCATGAAGATCGGCGTGATGTTCGGCAGCCCGGAAACCACCACCGGCGGCAACGCACTCAAGTTCTACGCCTCGGTGCGCCTCGACATCCGTCGCACGGGCGCGATCAAAAAGGGCGATGAAGTCATCGGTAACGAAACCAAGGTCAAGGTCGTCAAGAACAAGATCGCACCACCGTTTCGCGAGGCGCACTTTGACATTCTCTATGGCGAAGGCATTTCTCGCGTCGGCGAAATCATCGACCTGGGCGTCGAGCACAAGATCGTCGAAAAATCCGGTGCCTGGTATGCCTACAACGGCGAAAAAATCGGCCAGGGCAAAGACAACGCGCGTGAATTCCTCAAA
This sequence comes from Sterolibacterium sp., assembly GCA_018061005.1. Lineage (GTDB taxonomy): Bacteria > Pseudomonadota > Gammaproteobacteria > Burkholderiales > Rhodocyclaceae > Sterolibacterium. The sequence goes on from JAGOVA010000027.1 coordinate 2,697, forward strand.
GAACGCCCGGAACTGGCGCGTGAAATTGAAAACAAGGTGCGTGCCGCCGTCGGCGTGGCCGCACTGAGCCCGGAGTCAGAGGCCGCAGACGGACTCTGACTCGCTGCCCTTTGCCATGAGCAAGCCGTCACGCGGCGCGCAGCCGACCTTGTCGCTGCGTGGCCGCGCCATCAAGCTGCTGGCGCAGCGCGAACATAGCCGCACCGAGCTGGCACGCAAGCTCAGCCAGCCCAGACGCGACCACCGCTCAACGGCGATGTCCGGCACGGACGAAACACCGCCCGCCTCAGCAGAAGAAATCGACCGGGTACTCGATCAACTGGAAGGCTGCGGCCTGCTCTCCGATGCGCGTGCAGCCGCCGCGTATGTGCGCGGCCATGCGGCGCGCTTTGGCACGGCGCAGCTCACCCACCGCCTGCGTACTCGCGGCATCGATGCCGAGCTGATCGCCACCAGCCTGGCACAAGAAGAAATTGAAGATGAACCGACCCGTGCGGCCGCCATCTGGCACAGCAAGTTTGGCCATGCCCCGCGTGATGCCCGCGAATGGGCGCGACAGGCGCGCTTCCTGCAGGGGCGGGGATTTTCCGGCGAAGTGATCCGCCGTTTGCTCAAAGAGATGGATGAACTGCCCCGGAATGCGGGCAGCGCTGGAGAAGACCATGACTAAACTGATCGTGAACGGGCTACGAAAAAAATACAAATCGCGCAGCGTGGTCAAGGATGTTTCCTTTGATGTCGGTAGCGGCGAAGTCGTTGGCCTGCTGGGGCCCAATGGCGCGGGCAAGACCACCTGTTTCTACATGATCGTGGGGCTCGTCGCCACCGACGGCGGCGAAATCCGCCTGGAGGGAGACGAATCCGGCAGCACGCTGCTCACCCATATGCCCATTCACCGTCGCGCACGGCTGGGGCTGTCGTATCTGCCGCAAGAAAACTCGGTCTTCCGCAAACTCAGCGTGGCCGACAATATCCGCGCCGTGCTGGAATTGCAGAATATCCGCAAAGAAGACGTGGAAAGCCGTCTGGATGCCCTGTTGCAGGAACTGCACATCACTCATCTGCGCGACAACCCGTCGATTGCCCTTTCCGGCGGCGAACGGCGGCGGGTTGAAATCGCCCGCGCGCTGGCCACCAACCCCCGCTTCATCCTGCTCGATGAACCCTTCGCCGGGGTTGACCCGATTGCCGTCATCGACATCCAGAAAATCATCAACTTCCTCAAGGAACGCGGCATTGGCGTGCTCATTACCGACCACAATGTGCGCGAAACCCTGGGCATCTGCGACCGCGCCACCATTATTAACGAAGGTGCCGTGCTGGCGGCCGGGCGGCCGGATGAGATTGTTTATAATGAAAGCGTCCGCAAAATCTACCTTGGCGAAAACTTCCGCATGTAGATACCATTGAGCCAGACGCCCGTCGGATCATGAAACAAACACTCCAACTCAAACTCTCCCAGCACCTGGCGCTGACCCCGCAACTGCAGCAAGCGCTGCGGCTGCTGCAGCTCTCCACGCTGGAACTGAACCAGGAGATCGACCAGTTTCTGCAAGACAACCCCTTGCTCGAACGCGCCGAAGCCGACGATAGCCGTTTTGTTTCTGCCGATGCGGCACTGACTACACCCCAGCTCCCCTCGCAAAATGAGGCCTCAACGACGCAAACGAGCGAATCAGATCGCGACAGCGGCAGTGCGTCTGACCCTGAAGGGTGTCACGATGACCCCAGCTACTCCGCCAGCAACGCAGCCGACAGCGACTGGGGGAACGAAGGCCGCAGCAGCCCGGCACGCGAAGCAAACGACGACGACGAAACCAACTTCAACGAACTACAAAAAGCCGAAATCAGCCTGCGCGAGCACCTCGGCGCGCAACTGGGCTTGATGCAACTCAGCGACCATGACCGGGGCATGGCCATCTTTCTCGTCGAAGCACTGGACGAAGATGGCTACCTGGATCAACCCCTCGAAGAACTGATCGACGTCCTGATCGACTGCCTGCCGCCCGACGAACAGACGCCAGCGGAAGAAAAACGCGCCCAGTTACTCGAAGAACTCCAGATCGCCCTGTGCCGCCTGCAAAGCCTCGACCCGCCCGGCATCAGCGCACGCAACCCCAGTGAATGCCTGGCACTGCAACTGAACAACCACCCGGCCTCAATCACCCGTGACCACGCCCTCACCCTGGTTCGCGAGCATCTCGACCTCCTGGCCGCGCGCGACTTCACCCGCCTCAAGCGGCTACTCGGCTGCGACGACGACGAACTGCGCGCCGCCCAGACCCTGATCCGCTCACTCAACCCGCGCCCGGGGGCAGCCTACGCACCACTCGATACCCGCTACATCGTGCCCGACATCATCGTCCGCAAACAACACGGACACTGGCTGGCCAGCCTCAACCGCGACGCCATGCCGCGCCTGAGCATCAACCAGATGTATGCCAACATCCTGCAAAAAAACCGGGGCGGCGAAAATGGCGGGCTATCCAGCCAGCTCCAGGAAGCCAAATGGCTGATCAAAAACATCAAGCAACGTTTCGACACCATCCTGCGTGTCGCGCAGGCCATCGTTGACCGGCAACAAGCCTTCCTCGACCACGGCGAAGTAGCCATGCGCCCGCTCACCCTGCGTGAAATCGCCACCACCCTCAGCCTGCACGAATCCACCATCTCCCGCGTGACCACCCAGAAATACCTGGCTACCCCACGTGGCATCTTTGAATTCAAATACTTTTTTGGCAGCCACGTCGCCACCGACAGCGGCGGCGCAGCCTCCTCCACCGCCATCCGCGCCCTCATCAAACAACTGGTCAGCGCAGAAGATAGCCACAACCCACTTTCCGATGCCAAAATAACCGAAATTCTCGGCGAACAAGGCATCGTTGTTGCACGCCGCACTGTTGCAAAATACCGGGAAGGACTCAGCATTCCCGCCGTTAACCTGAGAAAATCACTTTAACGACTGACGCAATTTGCCACCTGTTCTTTTCTGTCTCAAGCAGCATGCTTCATCACCCGGTCATTCCGACCATACAAAAGGAGTAGCCATGAACCTCACCATCACCGGTCATCACCTGGAAGTCACCCCGGCCATCGACGAATACGTCAAGACCAAGCTCGACCGGGTCATCCGTCACTTCGACAACGTCACCAGCGTGCATGTGGTGCTCTCCGTAGACAAGCTCAAACAAAAGGCCGAAGTCACCATGCAGGTCAAAGGCAAAGCCATCCATGCCGACAGTATCGAACAGGATCTCTACGCCGCCATCGATTGCGTCGCTGACAAACTCGACCGGCAAGTCGTCAAGCACAAAGAAAAAGTTTCCAACCACGCCCACGAAAGCCAAAAGCGGCAGGCCGTCGAGTAAACCCGGCCAAGCGGGAAAGTGCTGAAGCCGTTACCTGATTTTGTTGTTTCACGTTTTCACGCGAACACGTCAACAGCTCACGGATCGCGCGCCATCAGCACATTTCAGCGAAACATGAAGCAGCGGTCGAAGCGGGGTATACTGCGCCACCTTCGACCGCCGACATGCCCGCTCGTCAGCCCTGACCGATGAATCAAATCGCCCGACTCCTGCTCCCCGAAAACATCCTGCTCGACCTCGACGCCAGCAGCAAGAAACGTGTTTTCGAACAAGCCGGCATCCTTTTTGAAAACCAGCACGGCATCGCCCGCAGCACGGTCTATGACGCCCTGTTTGCCCGCGAAAAACTCGGCTCCACCGGCCTCGGCCAAGGCATCGCCATCCCGCACGGCCGCATCAAAGGCCTCAAGGAAGCCCACGGCGGCTTCATGCGGCTAGCCACACCCGTTCAATTCGACGCTCCGGATGGCAAACCCGTCAGCCTGATCTTCATCCTGCTGGTGCCCGAAGCCGCCACCGAACGCCACCTGCAAATTCTCTCTGAACTTGCCCAAATGTTTTCGGACCGACCCTTCCGTGAGCAGCTCGCCGCCGCTACCGACGTCGCCGCCACCCACCAACTCTTCCTGAACTGGCAGCTCGATGGCTCAACTGAACATCGCCCAGCTATTTGAGCTCAACCGCGACCGGCTCAGCCTCGAGTGGATCTGCGGCTCGCTTGACGAGCCCATCGCCATCAAACAGCTCGACATCTCGCCTGCCGATCTCGTCGGCCACCTCAACCTCATCCACCCCGGCCGCATCCAGGTTCTAGGCACACCTGAAATCCGCTGGGCTGAAGGGCGGCAGCAAGAAAAAATCAACCATCACATGGTTGAAATCATCACCGCACGCCCCCCTGCCATCATCGTCGCCGACGACTGCCCTATCCACGAAATGCTGCGCGAACTGTGCGAACGCGGCGACACCCCGCTGTTCACCACGCCCCTTTCCGCCGCCGCCGTCATCGATGCCCTGCGCCTCTACCTGGCGCACCAACTCGCCGAAACCGCCTCGCTACACGGCGTATTCATGGACGTACTCGGCATGGGCGTGCTCATCACCGGCGAATCCGGCGTCGGCAAAAGTGAGCTCGCCCTCGAACTCATCTCGCGCGGCCACGGCCTCGTCGCCGACGACGTTGTCGAAGTCTCACGCCTCACCCCGGATGCCCTCGAAGGCCGCTGCCCCGAACTATTGCGTGACTTCCTTGAAGTTCGCGGCCTCGGCCTGCTCAACATCCGCACCATTTTTGGCGAAACCGCCTGCCGTCGCAAGATGAAACTCAAACTCATCGTGCATCTGCAAAAACCGCAAGTTGGCGTCCCCGAAGCCGCCCGCCTGCCACTCGATGCCCAGACCGAAAACATCCTCGGCGTGCCCATCCGCAAAGTAGCCATCCCCGTAGCCGCCGGCCGCAACCTCGCCGTACTCCTCGAAGCCGCCGTGCGCTCCACCATCCTGCAATTCCGTGGCATCGACAACATGCAGGAATTCCTCGACCGCCAGCAACAAGCCCTGAGCAGCGACAACTACGACTGAGCGACAACCTGCCTGGCAGAATGACGCTAAAGTGTTCGGTCTCGGTTTCGCCATCGGCAAATAGCGGATAGCGAACTGATGATGTGCGCGTAAGGTGTAAGCTTCGAGCGGCCAGCATAATTAAATGGAACGCATTTTTTTCGTGTATTTCGAATACTCACGCATGCGCTGCCTTGCGCAATATCTGTTCAGCCCATCGATTCAGGCTTAGCCCCATATGCGCCGCAGCCTTAAGTGCCGCAGCATGCACGGAAGGATCGACACGCAACATCAAACGCCCCGAGGCTGGCTTGTCCGGTTTCTGTCCGATTTTGTCGCAAGCGGCCACATAATCGTCGATCGCCTCATGAAAGGCGCGGCCAAACTCGGCAATCGATTCGCCATGAAAACTGATAATGTCGTCGATATCCAGCACGCGACCAACGAGAATATTGTCATCCGGGTCGAACTCCAGGCTGGCGACATAACCGCGATAGGTCATGGTGTTTTTGGTCGTGACAGAATCTCCAGTTTCAGCAAGAACTCTCGCGCCGCTTTGACCCGGTAACGAAGTGCTTCACGGCTCGGATGCGGGCGATGAAAATACGCACGCCGATCTGACTGCGCGTGGCCTGACCTCGATCGTGCAGGAAAGCCAGCACTCGGTTGGAAAGTTCAAGCGCGTGGGCCATCCTGGCATCGTCTGCAGCACTCACAAAAACGTACCGGACGGATGCCATGATGTACTGTATCCAAGCCATCGCTGCATCGATGTGCGGCACGTCGACTCGAGTCTGCAAATCGGTCAGCGCGAACAACATCGCCAAGCGCAGCAACACCCGATTCCAGTTGGACAGGAAGTCGTCGAAGATGCGCCGGACGATGGCACCCGCCCGAGGTCGCCAACGTGGCCCCAGTTGAGGGCATCGGGGTCGTGACCGAAGTGGTCGTCGGCAAGTTGCTGCAACCGTGCCAGTTTGGCGTGGATGGCGGTCGTGCGGTTAAGGTAGGCGTCAAGGGCGGTTTGTTGGGTGTTCATCGTGGGCTCCGTGGTTGATTAACGACACCGCCATTCACGCGCTGCTTGATCAGAAAGCCAAGATCTAGTTCGGTCATTCGATCACAAAGTTCTGGCTGTAGTTGTGCCACATTGATACAATCAAGCACTTATGCCAACCCAATCAGGTCACCCGAGATGAAGCGTTGTGTTGTCGGTATCCGCCGCCCCGGTGAGCCGGAAGTCACAGCCAAGGGCAAGGATGCTCCCACGGTCTGGTTTCCGTCAATGGCCACGATGGCAGCCGTGCTGTCGGAGGACAACCGGGCGCTGTTACGCATCATCCGTGACGCCAAGCCCAAGACGTTGACCGAGCTGGCTGCACTGTCCGGTCGTCAGGTGCCGAACCTGTCGCGCACGCTGCGGATGATGGAGGGTTACGGGCTGGTGGCGTTGAAGAAAAACGTACGCGAAATCGAACCTATCGCGCTGGCAACCAGTTTCAAGATCCTGATCGACTGAGGGACGACACGATGAAGGGGGAGGCAATGCGAGATGGCGTGATCACCGAAGCGGATACCTGCCGCGAATTCGTCACCCCACGATTGGTGGAGGCTGGCTGGGGAGCGACTCCGCATTCCATTGGCGAACAGCGCAGCTTCACCAATGGCCGCATCATCGTGGCCGGTGGCAAGGTTCGCCGTGGTAAACAAAAGCGCGCCGATTACCTGCTGTACTACCGTCGAGACTATCCCCTTGCCGTGGTCGAAGCCAAGGAAATCGGCCTACCTGCCGAAACCGGCGTACAGCAGGCACGCGAGTACGCGGAGATTCTCGGCCCCAAGTTTGCGTACGCCACCAACGGCCACCGCATCATCGAAATCGACTACACCACCGGCACCGAGCGCGAGGTGGATCGCTACGCCACGCCGGATGAGTTGTTTGCCCGGCTGACGGGAAGCACGCAGTTACCCAAGGATTCATCGCCCCATCTGCTGGAGCCATTCAACCTCGTTTCTGGCAAGGTGCCGCGCTATTACCAGCAGATCGCGATCAATCGCGTCATTGAGGCCACCCTCCTTGGTCAGAAGCGAATTCTCGCCACACTGGCCACTGGCACCGGCAAGACCTGCGTGGCTTTCCAGATCTGCTGGAAGTTGTGGAACAGCCGCTGGAACCGAACAGGCGAACACCGCCGCCCCAAGATCCTTTTCCTGGCCGACCGCAACATTCTGGTCGATGACCCGATGGCGAAGATGTTCGCGCCCTTTGGCGATGCTCGGCACAAGATTGCGGGCGGCGACACCAGTCAGAGCCGGGATATGTACTTCGGCATTTATCAGGCGCTGACCACCGCCAGTTCAGATGTCTTCCGCCAGTACCGTCCAGATTTCTTCGATCTCATCATCATCGACGAATGCCATCGCGGTTCCAGCCGGGACGAAAGCGCATGGCGTGCGGTGTTGGATTATTTCGAACCTGCCGTGCAGTTCGGCATGACCGCCACGCCGCTGCGCGAGGAATCGCGCGACAGCTACGAATACTTCGGAAATCCGGTCTACACCTACAGCCTGCGTCAAGGCATCGAGGACGGTTTCCTGGCACCGTATCGCGTGCATCGCGTCATCACTACGGTCGATGCCGCAGGCTGGCGGCCCAGCAAGGATGAGCTGGATCGGTATGGGCGTGAAGTGCCTGATGATGAATACCAGACCAAGGACTTCGAGCGTGTTGTGGCGCTTCGCTCACGCACACGAGCGATGGCCCGCCACCTGACCGATCTGCTCAAAAGTACAGACCGCTTTGCCAAGACACTGGTGTTCTGCGTGGATCAAGAACACGCCGCCGAGATGCGACAGGAATTGATCAACCTGAATAGCGATCTGGTCAAGCAGTACCCCGACTATGTCTGCCGCGTCACCGCCGACGAGGGCGCGATTGGACTCACCCATCTGTCGCACTTTCAGGACGTGGACAAGCCCACGCCAGTCATCCTCACCACATCTCAATTGCTGACCACCGGCGTCGATGCTGAAATGGTCAAGAACGTGGTGCTGGCGCGTGTCGTGGGCTCACGCTCCGAATTCAAGCAGATCGTCGGTCGTGGCACCCGCTTGAAGGTGGATTATGGCAAGGAATACTTCAACATCATCGACTTCACCGGCACGGCCACGCGCCACTTTGCCGACCCCGATTTCGATGGCGATCCTGCTCGTATCGAAGAAGTAACGGTCGATGAGTCGGGAGAGGTCGTCGAAACCGCCGCAGACGAAGTGACCGGCGTAGCAGAGCCCGAAGCAGAGTGTGTGGTCGAAACGGAACAGGGTGATGACACAAGCGGCAACGGCGAAATCATCACGGAACCACCGGCGGAACCGCGCAAGTTTTACATCGACGGCGGCGAGGTCGAAGTGATTGGCCATCTGGTCTATGACCTCGACACCGACGGCAAGAAGCTGCAGGTGGTCAAGTACACCGAATACTCAGGCCGCGCCGTACGCACCCTCTACCCGACGCGCGAAGCACTGCAATCGGCATGGGTCAATCCCGACACTCGCGCCGAGGTACTACGCGAGCTGACCGAGCGCGGCATCAGTTTTGAGGAACTGGCCGCCAGCAGCGAACAGCCCGACGCCGATCCGTTCGATCTGTTGTGCCATCTGGGTTGGAATGCGCCGCTGCTCACCCGCCGCCAGCGGGCGGAAGCTGCCAAACGTCAGGCTCAAGACCTGTTTGCCCAACATGGCGAGACCGCCCGTGAAATTCTGTCGCTGCTGCTCGACCGCTATGTCGAGCGCGGCATTTTGCAATTCAATGCGCTGTCCGAGCTGATGAAGGTGCAACCCTTCGACCGCTACGGCAGTCCTTCCGAAATCGCCACCCGCCACTTCGGCGGCGTGCGCGGCATGAAGGACGCTGTATCCCGGCTGCAGACCGCGCTCTACCAATAACGAGAAACGCATCCCATGGCCAAATCTGCCACCCAATCAGCAAAGACAGGCGAGAAAAAGACCCGCGCGCCACGCAAAGCAAAAACGCCGCTCACCACGCGTGAAAACCTGTCTGCGCTGATCGGCACCGCCCGCAAGATCCTCCGCAAGGACAAGGGCCTCAACGGTGACGTGGACCGCCTGCCGCTGCTCACTTGGGTGATGTTCCTCAAATTTCTAGACGACCTCGAAATCGTGCACGAGGAAGAATCCGAGCTCGACGGAAAACGCTATCAGCCCATCATCGAGTCTCCCTATCGCTGGCGCGACTGGGCTGCTCGCGAAGATGGCATCACCGGCGATGAACTGCTGGCTTTCATTAGTCAGGAATTCACCGTGCGTGCCGATGGCAGTACGGGCAAAGGCCTGTTCGCCTATCTGCGTGGATTGGCAGGCGAAGGCGAAAAAGGCAGCCAGCGCGAAGTCATCGCCAACGTGTTCAAAGGCGTACAGAACCGCATGGTCAGCGGCTACCTGCTGCGCGACATCATCAACAAGATCAACGGTATCCACTTCTCGGCCAGTGAAGAAATCCACACGCTTTCGCACCTGTACGAATCCATGCTGCGTGAAATGCGTGATGCCGCAGGAGACTCGGGTGAGTTCTACACGCCGAGACCGGTCGTGCGCTTCATGGTGCAGGTCACCGACCCGCGCCTGGGTGAAACAGTATTGGACCCCGCATGCGGCACCGGCGGCTTTCTGGTCGAAGCCTATGACCACATCGCCCCACAGGTGAGTTCGCCCGATCAGCGGCGCAACTTGCAACGCGACACACTCTACGGTCAGGAAGCCAAGCCACTGCCCTACATGCTGGCGCAGATGAACCTGTTGCTGCACGGGCTGGAAGCCCCGCAAATCGCCTACGGCAACACGCTGGATCGACGGATCAACGAGATCGGCCACAGCGAGCGCGTGGACGTCATCCTCACCAACCCGCCCTTTGGCGGTGAAGAAGAAGTCGGCATCAAGGCCAACTTCCCACCCAATATGCAGACGGCGGAAACCGCGCTGCTGTTCCTGCAGTACATCATGCGCAAGCTGCGCGTGGCCGGTGCGCCGGTGCCCGGTGGCAAGCCGACTGCACGCGGTGGCCGCGCCGCCGTGGTCGTGCCCAATGGCACCCTGTTTGGCGATGGCATCAGCGCCGTCATCAAGCAGGAAATGCTCAAGGAGTTCAAACTCCACACCATCGTGCGTTTGCCGCAAGGCGTGTTCGCGCCTTACACCGACATTCCGGCCAACCTGCTGTTCTTCGAGCGCGGTGGCCCGACCGACACCATCTGGTATTACGAACTGCCACTGCCCGAAGGCCGCAAGAAATACAGCAAAACCGCGCCCCTGCAGTTTGAGGAATTCGCGCAAGCAACAGCGTGGTGGAACAACCGGGAGGAAGGCCCGCAGGCCTGGCAGGTGGATTTCGCGGCCAAACGTGCTGCCGCCGTTGAAGCCGCCACGCCGCACTGGCAGCGTGCCGAAGCCGAACGCAATGCCGCCATCGCCTTGGGCAAACCCATTCGGGAATTGGAGCAGGCCATTCAGGCTGCCGCCAACGGCCAAAAAACTGAGCTGCAAGACCGCTTGAAGGCGCTCAAGACTGAGCAGGCCGCCCACGAGCAGGCCGCCAAGGTTGCGCAGTCCGAGGGCGATGCACTGTACTGGCCGATCTTCAATCTGGATCTGAAAAATCCGAACGCCAAGGCCGGGCTTGAGCATGCCGACCCGAAAGACCTGATCGCCGCCATGCGCAGCCACGAGGCTGAAGTCATGCGCCTCTTGGGTGAAATTGAAGCCTTGGTGGCCGAGGTACAGGCATGACCGACCGCAGCACGCCAGTCCTGCCGGATCAGGCTGATTACGCCTCCGTTCACACCGACATCGTCGCTCTGCTGGAATCGGCTCGCCGCGCCGCCGCACGCAGCGTCAATGCCCTGATGACCGCCAGCTACTGGGAAATTGGCCGCCGCATTGTCGAGTTTGAACAGGGCGGGCAGGAACGGGCCGAATACGGTGAGGCCTTGCTGCTGCGCCTTGCTACTGACCTGTCTGCTCGTTTTGGCTCAGGGTTCAGCAGGCGTAATTTGCAGCAAATGCGTTTGTTCTACCTGGCTTGGCCGCCGGAAAAGATTTGGCAGACACCGTCTGCCAAATCTCCCAGCCCCCAAATTCGCCAGACACCGTCTAGCGAATCTTCCGGCGCACCCATTTCCGAGACACTGTCTCGGAAATCCCCGGATCTACCCACCCTGGCCCAAGCCTTCCCACTGCCTTGGTCGGCCTACGTGCGCCTGCTCTCGGTCAAAAACCCGCAGGCCCGTGCTTTCTACGAAACCGAAACGCTGCGTTGCGGCTGGTCGGTGCGCCAGCTCGACCGGCAGGTGAACAGCCAGTTTTACGAACGCATCGCACTCTCGCACAACAAGGCGGCGATGCTGGAAAAGGGTGAAGCGGCTGAGCCCGGTGACACCATCACGCCCGAGCAGGCCATCAAAGACCCCTTCGTGCTGGAGTTCCTCAATCTCAAGGACGAGTATTCCGAATCCGACCTTGAGGACGCGCTGATCCAGCACCTCGCCGACTTCCTGCTGGAGCTGGGCGACGACTTCGCTTTCGTGGGCCGCCAGCGTCGCCTGCGGCTGGACGACAACTGGTTTCGCATCGATCTGCTGTTCTTTCACCGCAGCTTGAAGTGCCTGCTGGTCATCGATCTCAAAGTTGGCCAGTTCAGTTATGCCGATGCCGGGCAGATGCACATGTACCTCAATTACGCCCGCCAGCACTGGATGAAGCCCGGCGAAAACCCGCCCATCGGGCTGATCCTGTGCGCAGGTAAAGGCAGCAACGAAGCACATTACACGCTTGAAGGTTTGTCCAACAAAGTGCTGACGGCTGAATACCGGACGGCGCTGCCGGATGAAAAATTGCTGGCCGAGGAATTGGAAAAAACGCGGCGCGAGCTGGAAGCGCGGCGGATTGCGCACGGTGGTGATGCGGAGGGCGGCGTATGAAGGCGTGGCCCAAAGTCGCCCTCGGCAAATTGCTCCAGCGTTCCGATGAATCTGCAGTGATCGATCCTGCGGCCGAGTACCACGAAGTCACCATCAAGCTGTGGGGCAAAGGGGTCATCTGCCGGGGCAAGGTTTCGGGCAGCGATGTCGTGTCGGTGCGACGTGTTGTGCGCGCCAACCAGCTGATCCTTTCCAAAATCGACGCGCGTAACGGCGCGATTGGTTTGGTGCCGCCAGAACTTGACGGCGCCATCGTCAGCAACGATTTCCCCTCATTCGAATTTCGTGACCCAGACCAGTGCAACGCGGCATTCATGGGCTGGTTGGTGCGGTCATCGCCCTTCGTGGAGCTGTGCAAGGCTGCCAGTGAAGGCACCACCAACCGCGTGCGCATCAAGGAAGATCGCTTTCTCGATCAGCAGATTGCGCTTCCGCCGCTGACCGAACAACAAACCCTCGTCACCCGTCTCGACGCACTGGCCGAGAAAGTCCGGCAGGTCGAAGCGCATCTGGATGCCGTCGAGCGCGACGCCGAACACCTGTTGGCACTGCGCTTCCGCGATGCCATTGCCGATGCGCCACTGCGACTGATGGCTGAGATCGCCCCGCTTGTACGTCGGGAGCAATCCATTGACCTGAATGGCAGCTATCCAGAGCTAGGCATCCGCTCCTTCGGCAAAGGGACCTTCCACAAGCCGCCACTGTCTGGCGGCGACGTCGGAACCAAGCGTCTGTACAGCATCGAACCCGGTGACCTGTTGTTTTCCAACGTTTTTGCATGGGAGGGTGCGATTGCCATTGCTCAGCCTGAGGATGCGGGTCGCTTCGGTTCTCACCGCTTCATTACCTGCCAAGCCAACCCGGAGCTGACGACTGCCGCGTTCCTGCGCTACTATTTCTTGACCGATGAGGGAATGCTAAAGATCGGCGAGGCATCGCCAGGCGGAGCTGGGCGCAACCGGACCTTGGGCCTGGAAAAGCTGATGGCCATAGAGGTGCCAATGCCCTCGCTGGCGGTACAGCAAACCTTCGACCGTCTGCAAGCCGAAATCGCCGCCCTCAAGGCCAAACACACCGCCATCCGCGAAGCCAATGCCGCACTGCTGCCCGCGACGCTGGAACGGGTGTTTACCGGAGAGCATTGAGTGCAGTTCGTCACCCACGGCCCCGATATCCCGGATGCGCTTTTGCAGGCGCATGAGGAAGGCCGCGTGGTGTTTTTCTGTGGGGCAGGCATTTCCTACCCCGCTGGCTTGCCCGGTTTCAAGGGGTTGGTAGACGAGATCTACCGGCTAAACGGCACCGCTCGCAAAGACATCGAGCACGAGGCGTACAAGGCGGAGCGGTACGACGCCACCTTGGACCTGCTGGAGCACCGCCTGCCTGGTCAACGCCTTGCCATGCGCCGGGTGCTTGCCGAGGCGCTGAAGCCCAAACTGCGCCGCAAGGGTGCTACCGACACGCATGCCGCGCTGCTGCGGCTGGCGCGCAGCCGCGAGGGCGCGCTACGGCTGGTCACCACCAACTTCGACCGCATCTTCCATGTGGCGGCCAAACGCACAGGCCACACGTTCCAAGACTACGCAGCCCCGATGCTGCCGATTCCAAAGAACAGCCGTTGGAACGGACTGGTCTACCTGCACGGCTTCCCGAAGACGTGGAATGTGATGTTGTGTGCAGCTCCCCGCAGCAACCCGCAGAGGTGCTCATAAGCTCGGGAGGCCAGTCTGCACATGGTCAGCCGTCCGCCACCAAAACCCAAAATCCCAACCCTTATCGGTTGGGATTTTTTTTGCCCGGAGCGCCAGTGTTGGCGCGGTTTTCGGCTTTGCCCTCGCGAGCGGCTCCCTCCAATTTCTGCGTTTTTCCCTACCCTCACGCCTCTCTGTTCTCTATTTTTCTCTGGCGGTCTCACGAGCGTTCTTGGGGTCATCCCCTTTGTTGGCACGGGCTTACGGGCGATCAGTTGTGATTGAAGTTTCCTGTAGCGGTGGCGACTGAAGTTTTTGGCGCACTGCCACCGCTCTCCACAGGTATTCATCAGTTCGGCATTCAGTCTTATTTAAATTGTAGAAATATCTACCTATTGGTAGAATTTACTACATGAACAATTGGATTTCCCTCATTACAAGCCTTCCCACCGAAAACGCAACCTTGCGTCAGCGTGCTTGGCGGGCCCTCAAGGCATCCGGTGCAGCCGTCTTGCGGGATGGGGTGTATCTCATGCCTGAGCAGACTGACTGTCGTGCCACGCTGGAGGGGCTGGCAGCCGATATTCGCGAGGGGGGAGGCACGGCGTATGTGCTGCGGATGGCGGCATCCGATGACACAGACTTCACCAGCCTGTTTGATCGCAGCAAGGAGTTCACTGCTCTGCTGGCCGACGTTGGCCAGATCAGGTCAACCCTGACAGCCGACTCGGTACAGGACGCGCTGCGCCAAACCAGAAAGCTACGCAAGTCGTTCGCCAATCTTGTCGAAATCGACTTCTTTCCCGGCGCGGCCCAAGGTCAAGTCGATAGCGCCTTGCGCGAACTGGAATTGGCCTGCTCTCGCACCTTGTCGCCTGATGAGCCGCAAGCCCAGACGGGTGACATTGCTCGCCTTCTGGCTTCGGACTACCAAGGCCGTCTCTGGGCCACCCGGCAACGCCCCTGGGTGGATCGACTGGCCAGTGCCTGGCTCATCCGGCGCTTCATTGATCAGCAGGCACGGCTGCTGTGGCTGGACAACCCAACGGATTGCCCGACAGATGCCCTCGGTTTCGATTTCGATGGTGCAAGGTTCAGCCATGTCGGCAGCCGCGTCACGTTTGAAGTGCTGGCGGCGAGCTTTGGTCTGGATCAGACCGCCGTGGCTCGCTTGGGGCTACTGGTGCACTACCTCGATGTTGGTGGAGTACGGCCACCTGAAGCTGCGGGCATTGAAAGCGTGCTGGCCGGGATGCGCGAGAGCCTCTCTAACGATGACGAACTACTGCTTGCCGCGTCCAGCGTCTTTGACGGGTTGTTGGCCAGCTTCACGAAAGGAACCCCAACAACATGAACAACGCATCCACTCCGGCGGAAAGCACCGCAACACCGCCCGCCGTCAGTTTCTGGCAGGCTTTTTCCTTCTGGCTCAAACTTGGCTTCATCAGTTTCGGTGGCCCGGCCGGGCAGATTTCGATCATGCACCAGGAGCTGGTAGAAAACCGGTGCTGGATTTCTGAAAAGCGCTTCTTGCACGCACTGAACTACTGCATGGTGCTGCCGGGGCCGGAAGCACAGCAACTGGCCACCTATATCGGCTGGCTGATGCACAGGACTTGGGGCGGCATCGTGGCCGGAGTGCTGTTCGTTCTGCCCTCGCTACTGATCTTGATTGCCCTGTCGTGGGTGTACATTGCCTTTGGTGAGATGCCCCTGGTCGCGGGTCTGTTCTACGGCATCAAGCCTGCGGTGACGGCCATCGTGGTGCAGGCCGCACATCGCATCGGCTCACGGGCGCTGAAGAACCATTGGCTATGGGGCATTGCCGCAGCCTCGTTCGTGGCCATCTTTGCGCTCAATGTGCCTTTTCCTGCCATCGTCGCGATTGCCGCCGTTCTGGGCTATGTCGGCGGACACATCGTCCCCGATAAATTCAAGACGGGAGGCGGGCATGGCAGCGCCGACAAAACATTCGGCCCCGCTCTGATCGACGACAACACGCCGACACCCGAGCACGCAAGATTCCGCTGGTCGCGTCTGCTGCAAGTGATCGTGGTGGGCAGCTTGCTGTGGCTGGTGCCGATGGGCTTGCTGACGGCATCCCTTGGCTGGGATCACACCCTGACGCAGATGGGCTGGTTCTTTACCAAGGCCGCGCTGCTGACCTTCGGCGGCGCGTATGCCGTGCTGCCCTACGTATACCAAGGGGCGGTCGGCCACTATGGATGGCTCTCGCCCACGCAGATGATCGATGGTCTGGCCTTGGGTGAAACCACACCGGGGCCGCTGATCATGGTGGTGGCCTTCGTCGGTTTCGTCGGCGGTTATGTGAAGGCGCTGTTCGGCCCTGATGCACTATTTCTCGCGGGTGCGGTCGCTGCCAGCCTGGTGGCATGGTTCACCTTCCTGCCGTCATTCCTGCTCATTCTGGCAGGCGGGCCATTGGTGGAAAGCACCCACAACGATCTCAAGTTCACCGCACCGCTGACCGCCATTACCGCTGCCGTGGTGGGCGTGATTCTGAATCTGGCACTGTTCTTCGGCTATCACGTGCTCTGGCCCCAGGGTTTCAGCGACCATTTTGACTGGGTATCCGGCCTGATCGCAGTCGCTGCCGCCGTGGCCCTGTTCCGCTTCAAACGCAATGTCATCCACGTAATCGCTGCGTGCGCGGTCGTTGGGCTGATTCTGAAAACGCTGATCCTGTGAGGTGAACAATGCAATGGATTACCCGCGAGTGCCCGAAGATCGACCGCATTGCCTGCCCGTGGCAGAGAAAACCGGCGCGATTCCCTATGACATCCCCGGCGTGGAATTTTCCCATGTCGGTGAGTTGTGCAGCTTCGATGCCTTCCTCTCCAAGTACCAGCTGGATGACCCAGCACTACAACAGCTGGCAGTGATTGTGCGTGGTGCTGACACCTCGCGACTCGATCTCACGCCGCAGTCAGCTGGGCTCTATGCGCTATCGCTGGGGCTGTCGCAGACCTTCGCCGACGATCACGAGATGCTCAAGCATGGCATGGTGATGTACGACACACTTTACGCGTGGTGCCAGCATTGCCAGAGTGAAACCCATAACTGGCCACCGAAAATGTAACGATATACAAGCAAGGTATTTCGCTAATGAATCAAAGCATCCTGTTCGCCATCCTGGCCGCCCTGTTGTTCGGAGCCAGCACTCCTTTCGCCAAGCTACTGATGAATGAGGCGTCCCCCATCGTACTGGGCGGGATGCTCTATCTGGGCAGCGGATTGGGTCTTGGTTTAGCGCGGCTGATCCGTGACCGGGGCTGGAAGAATCCCGGAATGGCGGCAACGGAATGGCTTTGTTTGCTCGGTGCCATCTTTTTCGGCGGGGTACTCGGCCCAGTTGCCTTGATGTTTGGCTTGACCCACTCCAGCGGTGCCTAGGGAAACAGGGGGGGAAACAGGGGACAGACCACGGTTTCTCCGACAAAAGCGTCTTTCGGCAAGCTTGTCGCATCACACCGATTTTTGGCCGTCACCATAATAATCTCATGAGCCGCGACCTTTACCTGATTGCCTACGATGTTTGCGAGCCACACCGGCTCTACCGGGTGTGTCGTTACCTGACAGGTTACAAAGTCGGCGGTCAGAAATCCGTGTTTGAAATCTGGGCAACCCCTGCCGAGCTGGAAGAAATCCGCAGCGAGCTGGATCGTCTGATGGAAGAAGAGATAAACGCATAAACGCAATATCGTCTTCTGCAGCAGCGTGGTTGGAAATGTGATGAAAATGATTATGCAACATCATTTTGTTGACGAAAAGATGGCAAGCTTGCCGGGTTCATCGTGACCCATCCTGCTCACAGCCCCGGATCCTCCCCGCCCTCCCCTTGTAGCGCCGCTTGCACCCGCTTGCGTGAGAGGTGCGGGGCGAACAGTTCGATGAATTCATAGGCATAGTCGCGCAGCCAGGCGTTGCGGCGCAGGCCGATGCGCGTCATGCTCGATTCGAACAGGTGGGCGGCATCAATGGCGCGCAGCCCGGTATCGGCTTTTGCGTCGTAAGCCATCGCCGCAACGATGCCCACACCGAGCCCGAGGGTGACGTAGGTTTTGATGATGTCGGCATCAATCGCGGTGAGCACCACATTCGGCGTGAGATTGCGTGCGGCAAAGGCTTTATTGATCTGGCTGCGACCCGAAAAGGCGGTGTCGTAAGTCACCACCGGATGGCGGGCGATGGCTTCCAGCGTCAGCGGGCGTTCTTCCAGCAAAGGGTGGTCGGGCGGCGTGATGATGCAGCGGTTCCACTGCTGGCAGGGCAGCATCACCAGTTCGTTATGTTCGGCAATGGCTTCGGTGGCAATGGCGATATCCGCCTGCCCTTCGCTCACCCAGTCGCAAATCTGCGCCGGATTGCCCTGATGCAGCTCCAGGCGCACCTTCGGGTAACGCGCCATGAACGCCCGCACCACAAGCGGCAGTGCGTAACGCGCCTGGGTGTGGGTGGTGGCGATGGTCAGACGACCGCTGTCGGCCTGGCTGTAGTCCTCGCCGACCTGTTTGAGATTGCCCAGCCCGGCCAGCACGCCTTCGATGAGCTCAAGAATCTGCCGCCCCGGTTCGCTGATGCCGGTGAGCCGCCGCCCCTGGCGCATGAAGATATCGACGCCCAACTCGTCTTCAAGCAGGCGAATCTGCTTGCTGATGCCCGACTGCGAGGTGTGCAACACCTTGGCCGCCTCGGTAATGCTCAGGCCATGGCGGGCAACTTCATGGGCGTAACGTAGCTGTTGCAGGTTCATGGTTCTTTATAACCAAAAGTTATACATTTGTGAAAATAAAGTATTTTTAGATTTTAAGCCAGCCCGATATCATGCGCTTCCTTCACTTTACGCGCCGCATTCCGACTCATCATGGATCTTGCCTACAGCCTTGCCGGATTCTTTGTTGGTGCCGTCGTCGGCCTGACCGGTGTGGGCGGTGGCTCGCTGATGACACCCTTGCTGGTGCTGCTGTTCGGCATCCACCCGGCGACGGCGGTCGGCACTGATCTGCTCTACGCCGCCATCACCAAATCCGGTGGCAGTTTTGTGCATGCCCGCCGTGGCTCGGTCGATTGGCGCATCGTCGGCCTGCTGGCCGCGGGCAGCGTGCCGGCTTCGATCTTGACCCTGCTGCTGGTGGCGCGTTTTGCGCCCGACGGGCTGGGCGGAGCCACCAAACTGATTTCCGCCGCGCTGGGGGTGGCCTTGCTGCTCACGGCGGCTTCGCTGGTCTTCCGCCGCCATTTGCAGGCTTTTGCCCTGACACACTTTCCGGTAGAACCGAACCCACGTCGCACCGCCATTTTGACGGTGATCACCGGACTGATCCTGGGGTCGCTGGTCACCATTTCTTCCGTCGGCGCAGGCGCGCTCGGGGTCACGGCACTGTTTTTCCTGTACCCCAAGCTGCCTGCCCTGCGGATCGTCGGCAGTGACATCGTCCATGCCGTGCCGCTCACGCTGGTGGCCGGGCTGGGTCACTGGTGGTATGGCAGCGTCGATTGGTCACTGTTGGGCGCGTTGCTGATCGGCTCATTGCCCGGGATTTATCTGGGCAGCCATCTGGCCGCAAAAATTCCCGATAAAATCCTGCGCCCTACCCTGGCCGGCATGCTGGTTCTGATTGGCGGCAAATTGATCGCCGCCTACTGATCCCTATCTCTTTTTAAGTCCCACATTCCACGTCTCACGCCCCGAGCATCGCTCCGGAGAACTTCATGTACCAATACGATGAATTCGATCAGGCACTCGTCGACCAGCGCGTCGCCCAGTTCCGCGACCAGATGACGCGCCACTTCGCGGGCGAACTGAGCACCGACGACCTGCGTCCGCTGCGCCTGCAAAACGGCCTGTACATCCAGCGGCACGCGCCGATGTTCCGCATCGCCGTGCCTTACGGCATGCTGGCCAGCCGCCAGCTGCGCGCCCTGGCGCACATCGCCCGCACCTATGATCGCGGCTATGGCCACTTCACCACGCGCCACAACATGCAGTTCAACTGGATTCCGCTGGAGCGCGTTCCAGAAGCTCACGCCGAACTGGCCAAGGTGCAGATGCACTCGATCCAGACTTCCGGTAACGATGTGCGCAACACCACCACCGATCACTTTGCCGGGGTTGCCGCCGATGAAATCGCCGATCCGCGCCCGTGGTGCGAAATCATCCGTCAGTGGTCAACCTTCCACCCTGAATTCGCCTATCTGCCGCGCAAATTCAAGATTGCGGTGAATGCCGCCGCAACCGATCGCACGGTCATCCAGGTCAATGACATCGGCCTGGATCTGAAAAAGGATGCGGCAGGCAACATCGGCTTTCGCGTGCTGGTGGGCGGCGGGCTGGGGCGCACGCCGATACTTGGCAGCGTGATCCGCGAGTTTCTGCCCTGGCCGCACCTGCTCAGTTACATCGAGTCCATTTTGCGTGTTTATAACCGTTATGGTCGGCGCGACAACGCCTTCAAGGCGCGCATCAAGATTCTCGTCAAGGCACTGGGGGCGGCAGAATTCGCCCGGCAAGTGGAAGAAGAATGGCAGCACGAAAAAGACGGCGCGGCCACGCTTACCCAGGCTGCGGTGGATCGCATCGCCCGCCACTTCGCCCCGCCCGCCTATGAAACCCTGGCCAACAACGACCCCACACTGGCGCAACAACGCCAGCAAGACAAAGCGTTTGCCCGCTGGCTGGAACGCAACATCACCGCCCACAAGATGCCCGGCTATGCCGCCGTCACGGTTTCACTGAAGTCCTATGACCAGCCGACCGGCAACATTTCTGCCGACCAGCTCGATCTCGTCGCCGACCTGGCCGACCGCTACAGTTTTGGCGAAGCGCGTGTCTCGCACGAGCAGAATGTGATTCTGGCCGACGTACCCCAGCGCGATCTCCACACACTCTGGCAGACCCTGCGCGCACAAAAACTGGCCACACCCACCGTCGGCCTGCTTACCGACATCATCTGCTGCCCGGGCGGCGACCTGTGCGCGCTGGCCAATGCCAAATCGACTCCGATTGCCATGGCCGTGCAAGAACGACTGGGTGATCTCGATTACCTGCATGATGTCGGCGACATTTCACTCAACATCTCCGGCTGCATGAACGCCTGCGGCCACCATCACGTCGGCAATATTGGCATCCTCGGCGTCGATAAAAAAGGCGAAGAGTGGTATCAAATTTCCATTGGTGGCCGTCAAGGCAATGACACCCGCCTGGGCAGCATTCTGGGTCCCTCGTTTGCCGCAGTCGACGTGCCCCGCGTGGTCGAGCAGCTCGTCGATGTCTATCTCGAACAGCGCGCCAACGGCGAGCGTTTCATCGATGTCGTCGACCGGATCGGTGTCGACCCCTTCAAGGCGCGCATCTACGCTGCCCAGAACAACGCACAGGAAAAGAAGGTGGCTCATGGCTAAGATCATCAAAAATGGCGCGGTCGTAGACGACTCCTGGCAGGTCGTGCGCCTGGCCGAAGGCGAAACAGCACAGGGCGTGCCCCTGCCCGAAGGCGCGCTGCTCGTCCCGCTCGCGGTCTGGCAGGAACGCCGGGGCGAATTGCTTGCCCGCCGGCAAAACGGCGGCGCACTGGGCGTGTGGTTCGCACCGAACGAAGGCCCGGAAGCAATCGCCGCCGATCTCCCGCTGTTTGCCGTGATCGGTGTGGACTTCCCCAAATTTGTGGATGGCCGGGGCTATTCCACCGCACGTCTGCTGCGCGCCCGCTATGGCTATACGGGTGAATTACGCTCGATCGGCGATGTCCAGCGCGACCAGTTGTTCTACCAGCAACGCGTCGGTTTCGACGCCTTTGCCCTGCGCCCGGATCACGACATCGACGCCGCCGTACACAGCCTGCGCGATTTCAATGCGGCCTACCAGCACTCTACCGACAGCCAGTTCACCCTGCGCCGCCTGACCTACCCGAATGCCGCCTGAATTCTCATGAAACAGATCACCCGCCCCGACCTCAGCGATGCCACCCTGATCGCCGCACTCGATGCCCGCATCACGCAAACCCGCGCACGGCTGAATGAAATCGCCCGCGACTTCAGCCCTGTCGTCTTCGCCAGCAGCCTCGGCGCAGAAGACATGGTGCTGACCGACCTGATCCTGCGCGCCCCGCTGGCCATAGAAATCTTCTCGCTCGACACCGGCCGTCTGCCCAACGAAACCTACGCGCTGATGGATGCCGTGCAGAAACATTACGGCCTCAAACTCAAGCTCTACTATCCACACCACGAAGCCCTCGAAACCTGGACGCGCGAAAATGGCATCAACGCGTTTTACAATTCCGTCGAGCTTCGCAAAGCCTGCTGCCACATCCGCAAGGTAGAACCCCTGCAACGCGCGCTGCGCGGCAAAAAAGCCTGGATTACCGGCCAGCGCGCCCAACAAGCCGCCACCCGCGACGGCCTGCCCGCGCAACAGTTTGATGCCGCCAACGGCCTGGAAAAATTCAACCCGCTCACCGAATGGACGGAGCAGGAAATCTGGGCATACATCCGCCGCCACGACGTGCCCTACAACGCCCTGCACGACCAGCACTACCCGAGCATCGGCTGCGCCCCCTGCACCCGCGCCATCAGCGTCGGCGAAGACATCCGCGCCGGTCGCTGGTGGTGGGAAAATCCGGATTCGAAGGAATGCGGTTTGCATGTAAAATCCGCATCGACCATCGGTTAACACCATCGCAGTTACGCTGTTTGCGGCATTTGTCCACATGCCGACACACCGCCCCACCTCGTCATTCCCGCGCAAGCGGGAATCCATGATGGTGAGCTGATGGCCTGCATGGCTCACCGCAGGCGCAGGAATGACGTCACTCAACCCCAACCGATGGACACCGATTGTTGCTGGTTCAATCGGCATATAGAAACCATAATACAATCAGTGCCCGTTGCGTGGATCGAACGAAAGGGTGACGTGATTTCAGCACCACGCGACTGGGGCTTGGGCTCTGAACAGCGATCCGCCGCTTTGCCCCGGCCACCCTACGCTATCCCACAGCACGCCCAGCCGCCACTCAAATAGAAACCATGCATCGGCTCGCTTTACCCTAAGCCTCAACCCCTCTGCGGCTTTTGTTGTTTCACGTTAATTTTTACAAGACCCACGATGCTGCCACGCTCCTTCCACTCTCCCCGCGCGCCCTTCGTGGCCATTTTCCTCATCGCTCTCGGGCTGTTCATCAGCGCGGTTTATCTCGGCAACGCCCTGCGGCTCGCGGCCTGCCCGCTGTGCATCCTGCAACGCATGGCCAGCCTGGCACTCGGCTGCACTGCCCTGCTGGGCATATTGTCGGCCAACCACCGCTGGGGGCGCGTACTCTCCGCACTATTGATGACCGCTAGCACCGCCACCGGCGCATTCATCGCCGCTTACCAGACCTACATCCAGCGCATCGCCCCCAACGTCCAGTGCAGCGGCGAAGCCGCCTGGTGGGAATTGTTTGTCGATTGGGCAGGTGAACGATCCCCCCTGCTGTTTCAGGCAAGCGGTCTGTGCTCCGACCCCGCCTGGAAACTCTTCGGCCTCTCGCTCGCCGAATACGCCCTGATGGGCTTCATTGCCCTGACCCTGGCAAGCCTGCTCACCCTGAAACGCCGCTAACCCAGCACGGCGCAACGCCCTGCCCACAAAACAACAGGCACGCATCCTCAGGAAACGATGAACGCTGCCCCCGGCCAACGCATCGATGACATTGAATTGCTCCGTGCATGCGCGGTGCTGCTGGTCGTGCTCGAACACGCGCACGGTAACCTGATTGCCTGGCCCAACGCTGCCTTCGACACCTTCAATCGCCACTTCAATGGCGCTGCCGGTGTCGATCTGTTCTTCGCCATCTCCGGCTTTGTCATTGCTCGCGTTCTCCTGCCACGATTAGCTGCGTGCAACAATCACGCGGCATTTATCAGAACCAGCATTGCCTTCTGGATCCGCCGCGCCTGGCGAATTCTGCCTTCCGCCTGGCTATGGCTGGCGATCATCCTCACAGCGACATGGGGGTTCAATCGCTCAGGCGCGTTCGGCTCTTTTGATGCGACCGCTGCAGGCAGCATTGCTGCCGTGCTGCAGTTCTACAACCTCCACTTCGCCCACTGTTTCATGAGCTACGACTGCGGCGCGAATTTCTTCTACTGGAGTCTGTCGCTCGAAGAGCAGTTTTATCTGGTGCTTCCCCTGCTGATTTTCCTCTGTCGTCGTCACCCCAGAGGGTTGGTCACCGTACTGATTGGACTGGTACTACTACAACTACTCACACAACGTTCGCTACTGGGGGTGACTTTTCGCACCGATGCACTGTTACTGGGGGTACTGATTGCCATTGCCGCATCCCGCAATGGCGAACGCCGCCAGATGCCGAACCTCTTGGTACCGCCCAGATTCATACGCTCACCACTAACCCTGGCACTGCTCGCCGCCATCGCCGCTGCGGCGACAAGCGACTGGACATTCGCCCCCTACCGTTTCGGTATTGTCGCCCTGCTTTCAGCATTCCTGGTCTGGCTGGCATCGTTCGATGCCAGCTATCTGATGGCCACCTCACCCACAAAGCGCGTCCTGCTCTGGATCGGCTCGCGCTCCTATGCCATCTACCTGATCCATGTACCAGCCTTCTTCGCGACGCGCGAACTGTGGTTTCGCAGTGCAGCGCCGGGCACGACCTTCGATGCGAGCTGGACACTCCCCTTCGTGCTGTCAGCCGTCACGCTCATTGGCGTACTTGCCGAACTTAACTACCGTCTGGTGGAATCGCCGCTGCGCCAGCATGGCACCACCATTGCCGCGCGCTACGCGGCACGCAGCCCTTCAGCAGCCACTTGACCATCGAAATGGGTTTCTATCGTTTTTTCCTTGCCCTGCTGGTTGCCGTTTCGCACACCGGTATCAATGTATATGGTTTCAATCCCGGGGTCGTCGCAGTGATTTCCTTCTTCCTGCTCAGCGGCTATGTCATGACGCAACTGATCCGTAAATACTACCTGCAACCCGCGCGAATTAGTCGCTTCTATCTCGATCGTGCCGCACGGCTGTTCCCGCAATACCTCTTCTACTTCACACTGGCCTCGCTGTTTCTCTACATAAGCGACATGCCGACAATCTTCACTCACAAACTCAATGCAACGAAATGGCTTTTAAACATCCCCATCCTGCCGCTAGGGTTCTACCAATGGCTGCTTGACGGCGCAACCGTACTGCCGCAAGCCTGGTCACTGGGGCTGGAAATGTGTTTCTATCTGGTCATCCCATGGCTGTTGCTGTGCTGTTCACGCGGCCAGATTCACGCCCTCGCCGCGGCATCCTTCCTGATTTTCCTCACCGCATTCACCGGGCTGATCGATACCGATGCCTTCGGTTACCGCCTACTGCCGGGCACGCTATTCATGTTCCTCGTCGGCGCAGCCTTTGCCGAGGACGACACCGCACGATCGGCACGTTTGTTTCGCCACGCAATAACAGCAGCCGCAGCCATCCTGCTCGCGTTCGCCTGCTGGCAAACCCGCTACTACGCACTGCCCTACAACAAGGAAGTATTGCTCGGCCTGCTACTCGGTCTTGTCGCACTCAGCCTGCTGCGCCACCGATCACGTTCAGCACCCGACGAGTTCTTCGGCAACCTTAGCTACGGGGTGTTTCTTAACCATTTCATCGTCATCTGGTGGCTACGCAAACATTATGACATCGAAGCCTACGGAGGCTTCGATGTCATAATGCTGCTTCTCATATCCACCCTCATGGCGACAGCAAGCTTCTATTTCGTCGAGCGCCCGGCGATCCACTGGCGTCACTCGATACGTCAGGTGACCAGCAACAAACAATGATGGCGGACAAAAACCTCGAAATCGAATCCTTGCGTGCAGTAGCGGTACTGATGACCTGCCTGAGTCATCTGCCTCAATTGATGCCGTTCCACGATGACACCCTCACCCGGATGTTCTTTGTATACATGCCATGGACGGGCGTTGACCTGTTCTTCTGCATATCCGGCTATGTGGTCAGTCGCAGCTTCGTCGACCTCCTGGATCACCATCAGACCGGCGGACATTTCTGGCTGACCGCGCAAGGCTTCTGGATCAGACGCTTCTTTCGTCTGATGCCGAGCGCTTGGTTGTGGGTCGCCATCGGTATCGTCTGCGCGCTGACCTTCAATAGCACCGGCATTTTTTCAACGCTGTACCAAAACTTGCGTAGTGCCACAGCCGTGCTCACACTGTCTGGCAATCTCGCCTGGCAGTACGGGCACATCCTCGACCCCAACGGCATTTACTGGAGCCTGGCTCTGGAGGAGCAGTTCTACCTCCTGTTCCCGCTATTCCTGCTGGTGGTGGCACCCGCCTGGCGCTGGCGTGTATTGCTGTTGTGCATCGCCCTACAATTTCCCGTCGACCGCAATCCATTCGGCACGCCGTTCTCAACCTACGCGGCCTTCTTCCGCCTCGACGCACTGATGTGGGGGATACTAATCTTTCTGTTCAGCCGTTCGGCGCAATACCGGCTGTTCGAGCCAACCTTTCTGCGCGGCGCGCCGCTACGCACGCTGCTCGTCAATCTGCTGTTGCTCTACCTGCTCGGCGCCATCGCCGGACAGATGATCGCGATACCCATCGCCGTCGGCCTGATCGCCCTCGTCGCCGCACTGCTGGTGCTGCTTGCCTCCTACGATGCAGGCTACATCTGCCACATTCCCGGCATTGGCCGCCTGCTAACCTGGCTTGGCGCGCGCTCGTACGCCATTTACCTGATCCACATTCCAGCCTACCGTTTCTGTTTCGAAGCCTGGTCACGTCACGCTGCTGAAATCGACCACGCGCTCGACGGTACATACACCGTGCGCCTGCTACTTTCTGCCGCCGTGTTAACGCTGCTACTCGCCGAACTCAACTTCCGTTTCATCGAAGAACCACTACGCCGACGCGGTGCAGCAATCGCCGCACGCCGCCTAGCGTTGGCATCCGCTGCTTGATTCACCGCCCCCCATGCTCTTCCTCATTCATTCTGACATCAACGCCAGCAACATCCAGCGCAGCCTTGGCATGCCGGAGTACAGCTATTACTTCGTGCTCAAATCCTATCTGGATGTACTTGAAGAACTCGGCACGGTCATTCAGCTCACTGACCCGCTCAACGAAGCCGACCGCCACTTTGACACGGCTCGTGCGCGCGGCGAAGACTGCGTATTCATTTGTTTCGCACCGCCACATCGTGCGCCTGTTGACCTGCGCTGCCCGACGCTATGCGTGTTTGCCTGGGAGTTCAGCAACATTCCCGACACGCCGTGGGACAATGATCCGCGCAACGACTGGCGTTTCGTGCTCAAACGCCATGGCCGCACCATCACGCTGTCGTCCTACACCGAACAGGTGATCCGCGACATCCTGGGTGCGGACTTCCCGGTACGCGCAATCCCCGTACCGGTATACAACAAGAAGACGCACCCATCCGCCAACATCGTCGCACGCGACCCGGTGCTCGCATCGCGTCACCTGATGGCCAGCTGCACGGTGATTGATAGTCATTACTATGATATTGGTATCGATACGTTCACCAGCCACCTGCCTGCCGAATACCTTCGGCTTCCCGAATGGCGGGGCGACCCGACTGAGCTGAGCTTTAAGGCGGGCAGCAATGAAAGCGGTCTCGTCGGCGGCTTCTACGAGCCCGAACCGTGGGGTATCTGGTCGCGTATCGGCGCGCCGTGGGTGATGCTGCCATTCCACACGCGCGGCCGCTGCAGGCTCGCCGTCGAAGTAACCGCCTACGGTCCGAATGTCGGTCGCACCATCGAGATCGAGCTCGGCGGCCAAGTGCGTCCACTGCCGCTAAGCGGCGATTTCGCCTGGCACGAATACGTGTTCGACTTCACCAACGACACGCGCCTGATCCGCTTCTCCGGCCTCGACACTACAGGCATCCCGAACGCACGCGACCCGCGCGGCATGGGCATCGGGTTACGCAGCATCCGCATCGAACGCCTCGACGCAACACCCACTGCCAGCGTGGTGTCTGAAGAACAAGCGTCAGTGCAGATTCCGCTCGACGGTGTCGTCTACACCAGCGTTTTCAATCCCGGCGACGACCGCAAGAACTGGGGCGACATGCTCACCGCCTTTTGCTACGCCTTCCGCGACGAGCCGCGTGCTGTTCTGCTGCTGAAAATGACCCACCACGCGCTAGGCTCCTTCCTTGGCCAGTTCCATTACCTGTTGCAGCGCATCGGCCCCGTGCAGTGTCGCATTCTCATTCTCCACGGCTTCCTTGACGACAACGCCTACCGCCAGCTCATCGACGCCAGCACCTATTGCGTCAACACCTCACGCTGCGAAGGCCTCTGCCTGCCGCTGATGGAGTTCATGAGCCAGGGTATCCCGGCCATATCACCGCGTCACACAGCGATGCTCGACTACGTCAACGCCAACAACACCTTCATCGTTGCCAGCAGTGCCGAACCAGGCATCTGGCCACACGACCCGCGCACCCGGCTGCATACACTGCGCCAACGCATCGACTGGCATTCATTGGTCGAGGCTTATCAAACAAGCTTTCGCGTCGCCCTCGAAGCACCCGCACGCTACCGGCACATGAGCGAGCAGGCACAGGTCGCGCAACTGGCCTTTTGCGGGCACAACACCGTACGCAGCAAGCTGGCCGCCTTCTTCAACATTCCGGAGGCGAGTCGGCCATGATGGTGTTCCTCGTCTATTCCACCGAAACCGACCAGACCATCACATCAAGCCTCGGTCTGGCCGATTACAGCTACTTCTTCGTCATGAAGAAATTCCTGCCGGTACTGGAGCGGCTTGGCCGTGTGCTCGCCGTTGACAACCCGGCAACCATCGACTCAATCTACGATGCCCAGCGGGCGCGTGGCCGCGCAGTGATTCTGTTGTCATTCACACCGCCGCAGCGCACACCGCAAGGCTTGCGTTGCCCGACCTTCCCGGTGTTCGCTTGGGAATACAGCAGCATCCCCAACGAGTCCTGGGGCAATGAGCCACGCCACAACTGGGCGGCGATACTCAAGTCCCATCCCGGCGCCATCACCCACTCACAGTTCGCCGTGGCCGCCGTGCGTGCTGCTTGCGACGAACCGGGAACGCCATATCCACTGGTTTCGCTGCCTGCACCGTTATGGGATGAGTACGCGCCCCTCTATCGCGAGGTCGAAATCTGCAGCAAGAACCCCTGGTCTATCGACCTCCCCAAGGGGGTTATTCTCGATAGCCATGCGCTGGATTTTCGTCCGGATGCCCCGACGCCCCCCCCCTCGTTTAAGGAGCACCCGTGCAACATCCGCCTTGAGGGCGTGATCTATACCGCCGTATTCAACCCGAATGATGGTCGTAAAAACTGGCTGGATCTGCTCTCGGCGTTCTGCTTCGCTTTCCGCAACCAACCGGAAGTCACGCTACTGCTGAAGCTCGCTTACCACGACGCGCAACTGGCCTGCGGCATGGTCTGGCATGAAATGCAGAAGCTGGCACCCTATCGTTGTCGCGTCGTTGCCATTCAGGGCTATCTCGACAGCGATGCTTACCGGCGCATGGTCGCTCACAGCAGCTACGTCGTAAACACTGCGCACGGCGAAGGCCAATGTCTGCCTTTGATGGAATTCATGTCGGCGGGCAAACCAGCAATTGCCCCGAACCACTCGGCCATGGCAGATTACATCACAACAGAGAATGCCTTCATCGTCCGCTCCAGCGAAGAATGGACACATTGGCCGCACGACCCACGTCTGCTGCTGCGCGCCATGCGCTACCGCATCGACTGGGAATCGCTGCATGATGCCTACCTGGAGAGCTATCGCATCGCGACACAATCCCCAGAGATTTACCGCCGCATGGCAAATCAGGCGCATTTAACACAGCAGCATCAATGCAGCATCGAAACCATCACGCAGCGTCTCAAAAGCTTCCTGGATGCGCAAGGCTATCGCCCCCGCTATCGTTCTGATTTTGAAATATCACTCATGCACCGACTGGCTCGCCTGCGCCTGCGCGCATCAGCGACTCGCGCCTTATGGCGACCCCGTCTGCGACGTGCCCTGACGGCACCTCCAGCACCGCAAACCATCGCATCACCACCCGTATCACATCAAGAGCCTCCCGCTCCGCTCGCCACTCCGGATCCCTCATTGACCGATGCCCGCCTGAGTGGCTGGTTCCAGCATGAAAGTGCCGAACTTCTCCAAGGGTTTGCCATTGCGCCTGAAGACACTGTGCTGGATGTCGGTTGCGGTGACGGCCCTTTCATCCACTTCTGCGGGCAACACGGCGCTGAAGTCATTTTTGCCGACATCAATGCCGACAAGGTGGCAGCCGTTGAAAAACTGCTGTCCGGCACCAAAGCACGCGCCATCCGGCCGCTCGTCAGCGATGCCAATCCACTCCCGCTTCCTGATGCGACGGCCACCCGCGTCATCTGCATGGAAGTGCTCGAGCACGTCGATAATCCGGCACAATTCATGGCCGAACTGGTGCGCGTCGGCCAACCCGGCGCGCAATACCTGCTGACAGTGCCTGATCCGGTCGCTGAAACCGTCCAGAAAAATCTGGCACCCGACAGCTATTTCCAGAAACCCAACCATATCCGTATTTTTCAACGTGACGAATTCGAGCAGTTGGTGAAAGACGCCGGACTAATCGTCGAACGTCGCGTGTCCTATGGCTTTTATTGGTCGCTGTGGTGGATGATGTTCTGGGCGTGCGAGCAGGACTTCGCCCCACCCTGGCATCCCTTGCTACAAAACTGGGCTAAAACCTGGGACACCTTGCTGACGCTGCCACAAGGGCCGCGAATCAAAAAGGCGCTGGATGAAGCCATGCCCAAAAGTCAGGCCATCATCGCCCGCAAGCCATTGTAAAATACGCGATTGTCACGTTCATTGATGGACATGAAACGACTTTTCATTACCGGCGTGACCGGTTTCGTCGGCAAGACTTTTCAGTGCATGTCCGCCGAAATTGCCCGCGAACATGGCTGGACATTGCTCCCGCCCGACATCACGCCCCGCTACAACCTGCTCGACCCGGCCTCGCTCAGCCGGGCATTGCAGGATGCACGGCCGGATGGTGTGATCCATCTGGCCGGGCAGAGCTTTGTGCCAGACGCGATCAAAAACCCGACGCACACGCTGCAGGTCAACCTGATGGGCACGCTGAACCTGCTGCAAGCCTTGAAAGAAACGGGTTTTAACGGCAGCCTGCTTTATGTTAGCTCGGGCGATGTCTATGGACAGGTGCGCCCTGAGATGCTGCCCATTACCGAAACGCAGGCCGCCGATCCGCAAAACCCGTATGCCGTCAGCAAAGCCGCTGCCGAGATGCTCTGCCGCCAATGGAGTCTGGATGCCCCCTGGCGCATCGTCGTGGCGCGCCCTTTCAACCACATCGGCCCCGGGCAACGTCCGGAATTCGTCGTCTCTGGCATTGCCCGGCAGATTGCCCGGATCCGCCTGGGACGGTGTGACCCCATCATCGAAGTCGGCGACATTGATGTTACGCGAGACTTTCTCGATGTTCGCGATCTGGCGCGCGCTTACCTGAGTCTGCTCATACAAGGCCAGAACGGAACGACCTACAACGTCTGCTCAGGACGAGAACATTCCATCCGCGAAATCATCGGACACCTGACCCGCCTGGGCGAAATCACCCCGGAAATCCGCCACGACGCGACGCGTTATCGCCCTGCTGACCAGCGGCGCGTGTGTGGCGACAATACCCGGCTGCGCGCTGCCACCGGCTGGCAACCCACGCTCTCTCTTGAACAATCCCTGCACGACGCACTGCTCGACTGGCAACAGATCGAATGCACGCCGGGCACGCCCGACATACCCGGCACCCTATCCAGCCGCTCAACCGCCCAGCCGTCGCAGAACGCCTGTGGCATACCCACACATTCACGTTGCGCCGACCTATCGAGGACACCGCCATGATCATCCCCGTCATACTCTCTTGTGGTGCGGGCACCCGGCTCTGGCCGGTTTCGCGCGAAGGCCACCCCAAGCCTTTCATCCGGCTGGCCGATGGCGAGTCGCTGCTGCACAAGACCTACCGG
>JAGOVA010000086.1 GCA_018061005.1 Sterolibacterium sp.
CTGTAACACCCCCTGTAACGTTACATCATCGTTACTGCAACGAATGCACAACAGCATGATGTAACGCCGCTGATCTGCCTCTGACAACATCTGAACTTTCGGATTGTTTGCAAAGTCAGCGTAAAGCCTCAACCATTGATTCGCCATTGCCTATCTCCCGCCTATCTGGATAAAAAGGGAGGGCACCACGCCGATAGGCGAAGCGTGGCCGGGTTGCAATCCCGTTGCCCATTGACCGTTCACAGCAAGCCCCTGCTGCGTTCCATGCGCTCGATCTGCCGCGCAGACCGAGAGAAAATCAGTTGCTTATGTCGCTGCCCGGAAAGCGCCGACACACGATGACACTGGATGTGCAGGCACATCCAGAAACGAATCTTCGCCTCGCGTAAAAAGTCCGTCATGCTGCCCACCTTTCAGATGCCGAAAACCGCACCCCCGCATTCACGCCCCAGGCGGGGACGTACTCGATCAGGCTCGCCAGCTCCTTGACGCCCATGGCCGCCGTCGACTTGCGCAACTGCACGAACTCACCCTCAAGACCCGGGACCACATCACCGGCCTGCTGCAAAGCGACACGATGCGCAGAGACCATCAACGCCTTCCAGTCATCGAGCGTGCGCCGCTTACCCGCCCACTCGGTATGCCGGGCAATGTCTTGCAACAGCGCATGTAGCAGGGCGTTCTGATCCGCCGTCCGGGTGCGCTCCTTGATCTCGGCCACAAAGCCATCCGGCGCCTCATCGACGGCACGATGCGCCGCTTGACGAGAAAGGAGGTTGTTGAGCCGAATCCGCTTCGTGCTATTCATCGGCCTTCACCTCCGCCACCCACCGATACCGCAAGTACAGCGGATGCCGGACGCTTGCCACAGCCATCACATCGCCACATGTGCCCAGATAACGCACCGCCCAACTCACCGCACCGCGCGTGGCCTGGCAAGCCTCCAACAACTCGAAATGCTCCATCCATAACGGATGCTTCGCTTGCAGGGCGGCCAGCACCCGACTGGTGACACTACCGCTGCGCACCCCAGGCAAAAAATGCCCGGCATTAAAGATGGGCGGTTCCAGTTCCGTCGACATCGTGCATCGCATTGTTTGCTCCAACATCGACGGCAGCCCACTCATTTCCGCGCCGCCTCCGGCACGGACGGATCGACACCGGCCACCCGGCAAACGATCATCGCCTCATGCAGCTTTTCCTTAGCCCACGACTCCAGGAGATCATTGATGAACGAAGTCCGGCACTTGCCCGTAGCCGAACAAAAGCCGTCGATGACGGCCACGGTCTCGGTTTTCGCCTCGAAACGGATTTCAGGCATGACCGAACCCCGCGAAAAGTCGGCGCATTCCAACGTGATAAAGCGGAGCTTCCACACAACCACCATTCACGAAGGAATGCGCCATGAACGCATCAGTGCAAAGCATCGCAATTCCATTCTTTACAGAAGAAGGATGGAAAGATGCCCGCGTCTACATGCAGGATGGCGGCAACTTCATGGCAAGTTATGCCGAGTTTCTGAAACGTGTTTCGCAATTCGAGAGCGACATGAGGCAGCAAGGGCATATCACCATTCGAGTCACCATCGATCGAGCAGAGATTCTCGATTGGTGCCGGGCGCGTGGTTGCCAGATCAATGCCAAGGCACGCACGGAATACGCCGCCTGGAAGGCATTGCACAACCAGGGCAACCGTTGATTCCATCACGCGACTTCCTTCTCGTCCTTCGGGGCTTCCGTCGCCGCCGCGAAGATGTCCGGGCGCATCGCGCGCAAATACATCAGGCGGGCGTGGGGGATTTCATTACGTCTGATCCACATGGAAACCGCCTGCGTCGAGCCGATCTCACACATCCGAGCCACTTTTGCAGCACCTCCAAGGGAGGAAACCATGGTTTTCACGTCCATGCCACATTGTAACCTTAGTTACTCGGATGTTGTCAAGCATGGTTCCGTTATTACTTGTAACATTGGTTACATGCAAAGCAACCGGATTAAAGAGCTTCGCCATCTCAAGAAACTGTCACAGCAACAGGTGGCTGATTACGTCGGCATCAGCCGGGTTGCGGTGGCAAAGTGGGAGTCTGGCGACACAACCAACCTGAAACCGCCAAACTTGTTCAAGCTCGCACAGCTTTTCAGCGTGGCTGCTGAAGAAATTGTGTTTGGCGGGAATCACGTCGCCACCCACCCCGGCGAACCCTACCCCGCTGAACCGGGTGCGGATTTCGTCCCGGTCGTGCGCGTACAGCTTCGCCTGGAAGCGGGCGCGAGCGGCTACCATATACAGCAGATCGAAGGTAATGGGCCACCGATCTTCTTCCGCCGCGACTTTCTGCAAGGCAAAGGCTGGCGGGCAGACCGGCTATTCGCCCTCAAGATCACCGGCGACAGCATGGAACCCGCGCTCTACGCAAACGACCTGGTGGTCGTCAATACCGCCGAAGCCGAACCGGTCGACGGCGAAGTATTCGCCATCAACTACGAAGGCCAAGCCGTCATCAAGCGGCTCAGGCGCGATGCAGGCGTCTGGTGGATCGACTCCGACAACCCCAGGCACAAGCCCAAAGTCTGCGACGAACACGCGATCCTGATCGGTCGCATCTGCTACAAGCAAAGCGAGCGAATATGAACATAAACGCCTTGACCGCGTGAGTTATCGTAACTACAATATATTTCATGCAGATAGAGTTTGACCCTGGCAAGCGTGACAGGACATTGACTGAACGGGGGCTGGATTTCGCGCGCGCCGATGAAGTCTTCGCGGGGGTGAATGTAACCGTAGAAGATGCCCGGCTTGATTACGGCGAACCACGCTTCACCACAGTGGGCGTATTGGATGGTCGGATGATCGTCATGGTCTGGACACCGCGCGGCGCGGCTCGCCGTATCATCAGCATGAGAAAAGCCAATGAACGCGAAATTGCAAAATTCACCCAAACCATGGGTTGACCCGGACGACGCGCCGGAACTGACAGATGAGTTCTTCGAGCAAGGGGAATGGAAAATCGGTGAGCAGCCGGTAACGGCTGCCGAGGGGGTCGCCGTGTTACGAAAGGCAATCGGTCGCCCCAAGGCAGAATCCACCAAGCAGGCATTAACCATCCGTTACGATGCGGACGTCGTGGAAGCCTTCAAAACCACCGGCAAAGGCTGGCAAACCCGCATGAACGCCGCCCTGAAAGACTGGCTCAAGACCCACACCCCCGCCTGACCCGAAAGGGGCTATAGCAACGCCTGTTGTTTGGGTGGGGCGGCACTTAGTGCTTAGTGCTTAGTGCTTAGTGCTTAGTGCTTAGTGCTTAGTGATGCTTGGTCCAATCCTTCAAAACCTCGTTGATTCTGGTCTGCCACCCTGCGCCGGTAGCGCGGAATGACTCCAGTACCTCAGTATCCAGACGAAGCGACACAAGTTCCTTGCTGCTTCCTGACGGCCTGCCCGGCTTGCGCTTGAATTGCGCCAGTTGCTCAGCGGTAAGCGGCGGGTTATCAGGATCGCCCAGCGCGGCGGCATTGATGGCTGCATCTTCTTCCTCAGCAGGAAGAACAAGCACCCGGCCTGATCTGGTCTTAATCGTTTGCTGCATATTCCATCACCTCGCGTCTGTTCGCTTTCCTCAGACTGATAATCCGCTTGGTTTCTTCTCGCTCGACATAGACACAGCAATAAAGCCGGTCAGCCATCGGAGCCAGTGCTACCAAGCGAATCTCGCCGTAATCCTTCCGGTCATCCTGCCAGACCACGGCGACATCCCAATCCAGAAAATCAGCCTCAGCAAGTGAGATGCCATGCTTCTGTCTGTTGGCACGGTCTTTGGATGAATCAAAAGCAATCATGTAATGATTGTATCCACAGAAACAAGAAACGCAAGGAGTATTTGTATCTACGCAATCAGTGTGAATACCTATTGACCTGCCCCCTTGGTTATAGCCCGCCCAGCGCGGGTTTTTTTTCGCCTGCTGGTTAGAAAAAATTCCGTAACTCTAGTTGACAATGCCATTTAGGGTAACTATAGTTACACCCATGCCGCACCCAACACGGCGCAGAACCACCCGGCAGCCCGGCCAACGTAGCAGGCAAGACCAAGCGGGCAGAGTGCAGCGGAAGGACTACGGTGAATCCGCACGGGGCTTGGCAGGTGCAACAGCGATTCCCCTGCTCATGGGGTGGCTTGATGCCCAGCATCTGACGACGGAAAGACGGACAGCCTCACCCACTGCGACGGGTTTGCAGCGCAGCCCGCCTGAAGGCTCACAGGTCGACTGGGATGTCCGAAAAATTCCCCCACCTGCCCCTCGGTGGCTTTTGAAGAGGCGGCACGAACCAAGGAACAGAAATGAATCCCTGCGCCGAAATCAACCAGCTGCGCGTCGCCCTCTCGTTTTTTGAAGGGCAGATTGCCGAAGAAAAACTTTCCGAACGCCGCTGGGCGTCAAGAGAAGCCGAAGCCCGCGCCCATAAAGAAAAAGCCCGTGCCGTACGCCAGCAGATGACGAACCGCGCACAAGCCATCCTGAACCTGATCTACGGAGTGTGAAATGAACATGACCCTGACCATTCGCCGCACCTGGATGAATTTCCGCCTGGCCGCCATCGGCATCGCCATCGACGACTGCCTGCGCCGCGAAGCGCAAGCGCAAGCGGCCATCAGCAAGCTCATCAAACGCGAAATGCGCCTGCGCTGCGAGCTGGCCGCCCTGCCCGCCCCGGAGCACCACAGCCACATCGTTCACTTCCCGGAAAGCGGGGTGGCGAAATGAGCTTTTTTTGTGCCGTCTCACACGACCTTGCCAGCCATCAGGCGCATGTGGATTTTGATGCCGCAGAAGAAGCCGCCATCGAAGCCCTGACCGCCGACCTGCTGGAAGACTACAAGCCCGAAGCCCGGCGCGAAGCCGAGCGCATCGTGCGCAGCTGCTCCCGCTGCTTTGGGGATGGCTGCTGCCATTGCGACGAACCCTGAACCCTGAACACTGAAAGGAAATATCAATGAGCGACAACCTACCTCAAGTAGCCGCCCCATCAGCGGGGGCGTTGCTGATGGACGACAGCGCCATGGATCGACTGGAACGCATCGCCGACCTGATGAGCTCAGGGAAAACCACCGTACCTGCACACTTGCGCGGCAGCAAAGGCGACTGCTTTGCCATTTGCCTGCAATCGATGCAGTGGGGCATGAATCCTTTTGCCGTGGCGCAGAAAACGCACTTGGTGAATGGAATAATGGGCTACGAAGCCCAACTCGTGGCGGCCATTATCAACAGCAGCGGCGCAGTAAAAGACCGTTTCAACTTCGAGTTCTACGGCTCATGGGATCGCGTTATCGGCAAGTTTCTCGTCAAGAAAGGCGAAAAAGGCGAGTACCGCGTGCCTGGATGGACGTTCGCTGATGAAGAAGGCTGTGGCGTGCGGGTTTTCGCCACGCTCAAAGGCGAATCGCAGCCGCGCGTGCTCGATCTCTTGCTGGCTCAGGCGCGCGTCAGAAACTCGACACTCTGGGCGGACGACCCGAAGCAGCAGCTGGCTTACCTTGGGCAAAAAAAGTGGAGCCGCTTGTATGCGCCAGATGTCATCCTGGGGGTGTACACCGCCGACGAGATGGCCGACCCGGCAGAAAAAAACATGGGTGCAGCCGTCATCGTCGAACCTGCCCCACCAAAGCGCGAAGCATGGACGGCTGAAGCTTTTGACGCCATCCTGCCCAAGCTGCTGGCCGGTATCCAGAAAGGGAAAAGCATCGAGGACGCGCTGGCATGGCTGCGCGCCAAGGCAGATTTATCCGCAGAGCAAGAAGCCGTGTTGCGCGCATCCGTATCCGCCGTCATGCCCACAGACGTGGATCCAGCCACCGGCGAAATCATCCCGTCCCCCGCAGAAATCGAAGCCATGATGATGGCAGCCAAAGACCTGGACAGTCTATACATAGCCGCTGACCTCATCCACAGCATGGCCAACAACACGATAGCCGACACCCTGCGCGTCATCTTCCAACGCCGCGAAAGCGAACTCCATGGAGCACTTTAATATGCAGACCCATGCCGTCACCCAAGGCAGCCCGGAATGGCACGTCCTGCGCGCCAGCCACTACACCGCCAGCGAAGCCGCCGCCGCGCTGGGCTGCTCCAAGTACCAGACCCGATCCGACCTGTTGCAGCAAAAAGCCACCGGCATCACGCCGGAAGTCTCGCCCCAGCAGCAGGCCACCTTTGATCGTGGCCATGCCGCCGAAGCTGCCGCGCGCCCCATCGCTGAAAGCATCATCGGAGAAGCCTTGTCACCGGTCGTCGGCACGCTCGATGCCGAAGGTCTGCCGCTGCTCGCCAGCTTCGATGGCATCACCTTCGACGGTGACACCATCTGGGAAAACAAGCTGTGGAATGAAAAGCTGGCTCAGTCCGTCATCGCGGGGGAACTGGATGAGCACTACTGGATGCAGATCGAGCAGCAGCTATTGGTGAGCGGGGCAGCCCGCTGCCTATTCACCTGCTCAGACGGCACGGAGGCTCACACAGTGAGCACATGGTATCAATCCGCCCCGGAACGTCAGGCTCGCCTGATGGCAGGCTGGCAGCAGTTCCGGAAAGACTTGGCCGACTGGCAGCCCACAGAACACGCCGCGCCCGCCGTGGCTGCACCCCTCGAAAGCCTGCCCGCCGTCGTGGTGCAAGTACAAGGCGCGCTCACCATCGCAGGCAACCTGCCCGCCTTTGGTGTTGCCCTCAAAGCCTTCATTGATAACATCCCATCCCAGCCCGCCACCGATCAGGAATTTGCCGATGCCGAAGCCGCCTGCAAAGCCCTGAAGAAAGCCGAAGACGCACTGATCACCGCCGAAGACAGCGCACTCGCGCAAATCAGCGATGTCGAGCTCATGCGCCGCACCGTGGCCGACTTGAAGAATCTGGCACGCACCACCCGGCTGGCGACTGAAAAGCTCGTCAAAGCCGAAAAAGAAGCCCGCAAGACCGAGCGCGTCATGGCGGCACGGCAGGCATTTGATACGCATGTCGCCAAGCTGCAACTGGACGTCAAAGGCGTGCGCCTGGTCATTCAGTCGCCGGACTTTGGCGCGGCTATCAAAGGGCTTTCCAGCCTGTCCAGCATCGACGACAAGCTCACCGCCACTTTGATCGAAGGTCAGGCGGCGGCCAATGCAGTGGCAGGCCGAGTGGCCAATAATCTGCAACTGCTCGACAGCATCCCTGGTTACGCCTTCCTTTTTGCTGACCGGCAGGAATTGGCGCACAAAGAAACTGAAACGCTGGATTTGGTCATCGAAAAGCGCGTGACCGAACACAAGGCAGCCGAAGCCGCGAAGCTGGAAGCCGAACGCGCCCGTATTCGCGCAGAGGAAGAGGTCAAAGCAAAAGCCGCCGAAGCCGCAAAAAAGCCCGAGCCTGTACCTGCCCAGACCCATGCCGTTCCTGTGGCCAATGGCACTGCTCAAGGTGTGGGTGCTGGCGATGCCATCAGCCACCCCGGCAAGACCCTGACCATCGGCCTCATCAATGATCGACTGTCACCGCTGAGCATCACGGCAGCGGGGTTGGCTGAACTGGGGTTTCAGCCGGTATCAACAGCAGGTGCTGGCAAGCACTACCGCGCCAGCGACTTCCCGGCGATGTGTCGTGCAATTGCCGACGTAGCGATGCGCGCAAGCACTTTGCTTGAAGCGGCATAAGGACGAAGGGACGAAACGATGACGACCGCCGCCCTACCGCATTGCCGCGCGTGCCGCCTCGGCCAGAAAGCCGGAGCGCGTCGCCCCGTGAGCCTTGGCATAGCTGTCAATTTCGG
The DNA here is from genome assembly GCA_018061005.1 of Sterolibacterium sp. Taxonomy (GTDB): domain Bacteria; phylum Pseudomonadota; class Gammaproteobacteria; order Burkholderiales; family Rhodocyclaceae; genus Sterolibacterium. Next base: position 7,798 of record JAGOVA010000086.1, read on the forward strand.
CCAGCAAGTAACGCGGCAGGGAGACGTTGACCCGCTGTGGTGCGGGATCGATGCGGGAAACGTCGATATCCACGATCATCCACGCGCCCCCATCCTGGTATTCCGGGTCTTTCACCAGCGCGTCGAGCGGGGTGGGCGCAGGGATGGGCAAGCCCTCACCGGCCATATGGCACTCGATGGCCTCTTGCGCCATGCGCGGGATGTCCTGCCAATCGTCGGCAGCGGAGAAACAGCCCGGAAAGTCCGGGAATGCCATGCCATGAGCGGTCTTGTCGTCACCGATCCAGACGTAGACGGGATAAAGCATGTCGCCTCCTTACTTCCAGTTCCACCCGGCCTGCCGGTAAATGCTACGCAGTGTGCCGATCGTCAAATCCTTCTTCGGATGCGGCACCGTCACCCGACCCGGCTTACCGGGATGCTTGAACTTGATGTGGCTACCCACCTGATGCGCCTTCTGCCAGCCTTCGCGTTCAAGCCTGCTGATGATGTCTGCGCTGTTCATGGGGTGAATTATACACACGACTACACAAATTGCAATCCATTTGACAACGCAGAAATCAGGGGCGCGACGCTTGCGGCGCGTCCCCTGGAGCGAGTAGTTGAACGAAGCCGCTACGCGGAGGAATCGCCTCGCCGAACCGCATGATCTATTCTGCATCTTCACGCCATCAAACCCGAAGGATGTGATTTTGCAATATTTCATGAGGATAAACCAGCATGACGAA
>JAGOVA010000028.1 GCA_018061005.1 Sterolibacterium sp.
CGACAGTCGTGGCATTTTGAGTCACGCACTGTACGATATCAAACCCCGCGGCCATGCCGCTGAAGTATTGCAACTCGTCAAAAAATTGGAGAAACCATGCAAATTGCAAAAAATACCGTCGTAACCCTCGATTATCAGGTGCTGGACAGCGACGGCGAAATGGTTGATGACGGCTCGGAGAAGCTGGTTTATCTGCATGGCGGTTACGATGACATCTTCCGCGATATCGAAGAAGGGCTGGAAGGCAAGACCATCGGCGACAAGTTGCAGGCCAAACTGCAACCCGATGAGGCTTTTGGTGAATATGACGCTGAACTGGTGTTTGTCGAGTCGCGTGATATGTTCCCGCCGGAGCTTCAGGTCGGCATGCAGCTGGAGCGCGAGGACGGCAACCTGGTGATCGTCACCGATATCCAGGGTGATTCCGTGGTGGTGGATGGCAATCATCCGCTGGCCGGCAAGGCGCTGCTCTTTTCCTGCAGCGTGGTGGCGGTGCGTGCGGCTACGGCGGATGAAATCGAACATCGTCATGCTCATGGCGCACAGGGGCATCATCACTGATTTGCGCATCATCACTGATTTTTAACGGAGATAACTTGTCATGTTCAAGACATTGCACTGTGCCATTCCCTTGATTTTCGCCGTCTCGCTGTGCCCTGTCATGGCACAGGCAGATGAGGCGGGCTCCGGCCCCCGCTGGGGTTCTTCCACGGAGCAGACCACACGCGCTCAGGTCGTGGGTGGCAAGGGGTATTACGATACTGAAAAAGTGGCCAAAGAGGGAGGCGTGATCCGTCTCAAGCTGTATGCCACCGCGTCCATGGCGGATACGCGGGTGATTGAGGAGGTTGCGATCAACTGCGAAACCCGCGAAACCGCACGGGTCAAGTCAGGCGCGCCTGCAGGCAAAGAGGTCTGGGATGCACCGAGCCCGTTGCTGGCAGGGGAAGCGCTGTATGCCACAGCACGCGAATTGTGCGGCTGGGGACCGGGCTTCTTCAAGCGTCTGGCTGACTGATGTACTCGCTACAAAAGTACTCGCTACAAAACACCGTCACATCGCAGCGGTGCTGCGGTCAGAAACAAGAACGCCCTGTCTTGGCAGGGCGTTTTTTCTTGCTTGCAATCTTCTGGTGCCCAGGAGAGGACTCGAACCTCCACAGTGTTGCCACCACTAGGACCTGAACCTAGCGCGTCTACCAATTTCGCCACCTGGGCAGTGCGAAAATCAAGAGCCGCGAATTCTATAGGAAATTCGAGAATTGTCAAAGAAAATTAGCAAATCAGATAAGTCACCCAGGTTGAGCCGGGTGCGGCGCGCGGATCCCTATCTGGAGCGTGAGCAGGGCAAGTACGAACACCCCCTGCCGAGTCGTGAATACGTCATCGCCATGCTGGAAAATAGCGGCGTTCCCCTGGAGTTCGAGCGACTCTGTACGGAACTGGATGTGCGTGCTGACGAGTTGGTGGCTTTCCGCCGTCGGCTGGATGCGATGGCACGTGCCGGGCAATTGATGCAGAACCGTGCGGGTGCCTGGTTGCTGCCGGCCAAGGCCGCGCTCATCCGTGGTCGTGTGGAAGGCCATGCGGATGGCTATGGTTTTCTGATTCCGGATGATCGTGCCGAATATCCCTCGGATATTTTTCTGGGGCCGCGTGAGATGGAAGCCATCATGCACGGCGACCGGGCGATTGTACGGGTCACGGGGATGGATCGGCGTGGCCGTCCGGAAGGCAAGCTGGTCGAGATACTGGAACGTCGCTGTACCCGGCTGGTGGGGCGGGTTTTTAACGAACACGGCGTGTGGTTTGTCGTGGCGGAAAACCGGCGTATCAGCCAGGACATCCTGCTGGCACCGCCCGCACCGGGCAGCAAGTCGCCCGAGGTGCGCGCCGGTCAGGTGGTGACGGTCGAAATCATCGAGCCGCCGCGTCATCATGCCCAGCCGATCGGGCGCATCATCGAGGTGTTGGGCAATTATGCCGACCCAGGCATGGAAATCGAGATTGCTTTACGCAAGCATGAGCTGCCCTTCGAGTTTTCGACGGCTGCCGAGGCGGAAGCGAAGAAGTTGCCGCTGAAGGTTCGCAAGCTCGACTGGAAAGGCCGTGAAGACATCACTCATCTGCCCTTGGTGACGATAGACGGCGAAACCGCCCGTGATTTCGACGATGCCGTGTATTGCGAGCCGCTTTCGGGCAATGGCAAGCGTACCGGCCTGTTCCGGCTGATTGTGGCGATTGCCGACGTTTCTCATTATGTTCAGTCGGAAGCCGCGCTGGATCTCGATGCACGCAGCCGGGGCAATTCGGTGTACTTCCCGCGTCGGGTGATTCCGATGTTGCCGGAAAAACTCTCCAATGGCCTGTGTTCGTTGAATCCGCAGGTCGAGCGGTTGTGCATGGTCTGCGATATGACCATCACTAGCAGCGGGCGTGTCGAGAATTATCGTTTCTACCCGGCGGTGATGTTCTCGCATGCGCGCCTCACCTACACTGAGGTGGCTGCGGCCATTTACGAGCGGGAACCGGCCGCTCGCGAAAAACTCGCGGCTTTGCTGCCGCAGCTTGAAAGTCTCGATGCGGTGTATCGTGCGCTGGCCAAGGCGCGCGCCAAGCGCGGTGCGATCGACTTCGAAACGGCCGAGACGCGCATGATTTTTGATGACAATGGCAAGATCGACAAAATCGTGGCGACTGAACGCAACGAGGCGCATCGCCTGATCGAGGAGTGCATGCTGGCAGCCAATGTCTGTGCGTCGGCTTTCCTGGAAAAGCAGAAACAGATGGCGCTGTATCGTGTGCATGAAGGGCCGACCACCGAACGCTTGCAGCGTCTGCGCGAGTTTCTCGGGGGCTTTGGCCTGCAGATCGGCGGCGGTGACAGCCCCAAGGCCAAGGATTACGCCGAATTGCTCACGCGCCTGCAGGGGCGGTCAGACAAATCCCTGCTGCAGATGGTGATGCTGCGCTCCTTGCGGCAGGCGCAATACAGCCCGGATAACCTGGGGCATTTTGGCTTGTCTTATGAGGCTTACACACACTTCACTTCACCGATCCGCCGCTACCCGGATCTGCTGATTCACCGTGCGATCAAGGCGGTTTTGCATCAGCAGAAATATCAGCCGGGTGCCGAGCCGGGCGAGACGGCCCAAGGCGCGTGGGAGAAGATCGGTTTGCATTGTTCGATGACCGAACGCCGGGCCGATGAGGCGACGCGTGATGTCGAAAACTGGCTCAAGTGTTATTACATGCAGGATCGTATTGGCGAAGAATACGAAGGCAGTATTTCTGCGGTGGTTCCGTTCGGGATTTTTGTCGCTCTGGATGAGGTGTTTGTCGAAGGTCTGGTGCATGTCTCTGAACTGGGGGCGGATTATTTCCACTTTGATGAGGCCGGGCATGTCATGGTGGGGGAGCGCACCGGCCGCCGCTTCCGTTTGTCCGACCGGGTGCGGGTCAAGGTCATGCGCGCTGATCTGGAAACCAATAAAATCGATTTTCGTCTGGTCGAAAACCAGCCTCAACCGCTGCGTGCCCAGGGCAGGAATGCAGGCAGCGTGCAGGCAGTCCGCAGTGAAAAAGAAGTTAAATCAGGCAAGGAAGGCAAAGGCAGTAAAAAAATGGGGGTAACCCCCATGCCTGTCGCTCGTGAGGTTGCGCCACCGGCCAATCTCAAGGCCAGCGCGCAGAGCCCGGCGGGCAAACGTGCTCCGGGTGCGTCCCGTGGCGCGCCCGGTGCGACCGGTGTTCGCGTGAAGAGCAAGCCAGCCAAGGCCGTAGCTGGGAAGGCTGCCCGATCCGGTGCGTCGTCGCAGAAACCCGCAAAACCCAGAAAATCCGTAAAAACCCCGAAGCCTGCAGCCCGTGCCGCAGGTAACCGCAAGAAAGGAAAGCCTCGTGGCTGAACGTCGTTTCATTTATGGTTTTCACGCCATCATCGCCAAGTTGCGTCACAGCCCGGATGACGTGGCTGAAATCTATCTTGATCAGCAGCGCCAGGATGCGCGGGCGCGCGATCTCATCAAACTGGCGGAAACCCACAAACGCCGTCTGATTCCGGTCGATGCCTCACGGCTCGATGGCATGGCGGGCGGCCATGCCCGTCATCAGGGGGTGGTTGCGCTGGTGACGGGCACGCAACGCGTGCTCAAGCTGGACGATGTGCTCGATACCCTGACCGAACCGGCATTGCTGCTGGTGCTCGATGGTGTGCAGGATCCGCACAATCTGGGTGCCTGTCTGCGTGCGGCCGATGCGGCTGGCGCACATGCCATCATCGCGCCCAAGGATCGTGCCTGTGGTTTGAATGCGACCGCTGTCAAGGTCGCCAGTGGTGCGGCCGAGACGGTTCCCTATGTGACGGTCACCAACCTTGCCCGCACCCTGCGCGAATTACAGGAGCGCGACATCCTGACGATCGGCGCGACGGGTGAAGCAGAGGCGGATCTCTATGCCGTGGATCAGCGCGTACCGCTGGCCTGGGTGCTGGGGGCGGAAGGCGATGGCCTGCGTCGCCTGACGCGTGAAACCTGCGATGTCCTCGCGCGCATTCCGATGCTGGGTAGTGTGGAAAGCCTCAATGTGTCGGTGGCCAGCGGGATCTGCCTGTTTGAAGCAAGAAGACAGCGCATGTCGCAGTAGTAAGCCACGGTCTTTGTTAAAATCCCGCGCTTGCCTGTCGTTTTTGTGGCGGCAGTGCCTTTTCATTTTTATATCGCCTTCCTTCTTCCATGTACGCTGAAAAAGTTCTCTCCGGCATGCGCCCGACCGGTCGCCTGCATCTTGGCCACTATCATGGCGTGCTGAAAAACTGGATCAAGTTGCAACACGAGTATCCCTGCCTGTTTTTTGTGGCGGACTGGCATGCACTGACCACAGCTTACGATGAGCCAGGGACGATCGTTGATAACGGCTGGGAAATGGTCATCGACTGGCTGGCCGCCGGGGTGGATCCGGCACAGGCGACCCTGTTCATTCAGTCGCGCGTACCGGAACATGCCGAACTGCATCTGTTGTTGTCGATGATGACACCGCAAGGCTGGCTGGAGCGGGTGCCGACCTACAAGGATCAGCAGGAAAAGCTCAGTCACAAGGATTTGACCACCTATGGTTTTCTGGGCTATCCGCTATTGATGAGCGCGGATATCCTGATTTATCGTGCGGACAAGGTGCCGGTGGGTGAGGATCAGATTCCGCATGTCGAATTTACGCGTGAGCTGGCGCGTCGTTTCAATCACATTTACGGTCGTGAGCCGGGCTTTGAAGAGAAGGCGAAAGAAGCCGTCAAAAAGCTGGGTAGTAAACGCGCAAAAATGTACGAGGAACTCCGCACGGCCTATCAGGAACGTGGCGAAGCCGAGGCACTGGAGCAGGCGCATGCCTTGCTGGATGAGGCACAAAGCCTTTCGCATGGCGACCGCGAGCGGCTGTTCGGTTATCTGGAAGGCGGCGGCAAAATGATCCTCGTCGAACCGGAGGCACTGCTCACCGAAGCGGCGCGCATGCCGGGGCTGGATGGGCAGAAAATGTCGAAGTCTTACGGCAATACCATCGCCCTGCGTGAAGACAAAGAGAGTGTCACGAAAAAAATCCGCACCATGCAGACCGATCCACAGCGCGTGCGGCGCAGCGATCCGGGCGATCCGGACAAATGCCCGGTCTGGCAGTTTCACCTGGTGTATTCCGATGAAACAACGAAAAATTGGGTGCAGAAGGGCTGCCGCAGCGCGAGCATTGGCTGTCTTGAGTGCAAGCAGCCAGTGATTGATGCCGTGCTCAAAGAGCAGGAGCCGATGCGCGAGCGGGCGCAGGTGTATCTTGACGACCCGCAACTGGTACGCAATATCATTGCCGATGGCTGCGAGAAAGCCCGCAAGCAGGCGCAGGAAACCATGCGTGATGTGCGTGAGGCGATGGGTCTTGATTACTCATGACGCACGTCGTGGCGGGTGTCGCGGATGTCGATGATGTGGCCAATGTGCAGGATGAGCCCCAGCACCTGGAAGGTGCCGCTGATACGGAGGTGACTCCCGATCATGCGGCGCGCATCTATGGCGAGCCGATGCTCGAAATGCCGCGCGATCTCTACATTCCGCCGGATGCGCTGGAAATTATTCTCGATTCTTTCGAAGGCCCGCTCGATCTGTTGTTGTACCTGATCCGCAAGGCCAATATCGATGTGCTGGATATCGCCATGGCACCGCTGACCAGGCAATATCTGGTTTATGTCGAGGCAATGCGTAAGCACAACCTTGAACTGGCGGCCGAGTATCTGCTGATGGCGGCCATGCTGATCGAAATCAAGTCGCGCATGCTGTTGCCGCGTCCGCCCAAGGCGGATACGGGCGAGCCGGAAGATCCGCGTGCTGAACTGGTGCGGCGTCTGCTTGAATACGAACAGATGAAAGCGGCGGCGGCAAAACTGGACGAAATGCCGCAGGCCGAACGGGATTATGAGTGGGTTTCGGTGTGGATTGACGACAAGGTGGTCGAGCGTCAGCCGGAGGTCACCCTGCAGGATTTGCGGGCTGCCTGGTTGCAACTCATCAAACAGGCGCGCGTTACCCAGCATCACAAAATCCGTCGCGATGAGCTCTCGGTGCGTGAGCACATGAGCCTGATTCTGCGTCATCTGACGGGTGGAAACTTTGTTGCCTTTGAACGGCTATTCGAAACAGGCGCCGGGATTCCTCATCTGGTGGTCAATTTTCTGGCCATGCTGGAACTGGCACGTGAAAAGCTGGTTGAGATTGTCCAGAGCGAACCACTGGCACCGATTTATGTAAGATTGTCTCCGAATGCTGAACCTTTACACGCCTGAAGACTACAAGCGCGTGCTGGAAGTCGCGCTACTGACTGCCAGTGGCCCCTTGCCGCTGGCCGAGTTGAAGCGTCTGTTCGACGAGGGTTTCGACGACGAAATGCTGCGTTCGCTGTTGAATGATCTCAAGGCCGACTGGTCGCAGCGTGGCATCGAACTGGCGCAGCTGGCCAGTGGCTGGCGTTTTCAGACACGCCCGGAATATCAGGCGTATCTTGAACGGCTGAAAGTTGAAAAACCGCCAAAATACTCGCGTGCCGTGATGGAAACCCTGGCGATCATCGCCTACCGTCAGCCGGTCACACGCGGTGATATCGAGGATATTCGTGGCGTGGCGGTATCCCCGAATATTCTCAAAACACTGGAGTCGCGTGACTGGATCGATGCAGTCGGTCACCGTGATGCCCCAGGGCGGCCGGCGCTGTATGCCACCACCCGTAAATTCCTCGATGATTTGGGGTTGCGTAGTTTGTCCGAGCTGCCCCCTTTGGCCGAGATTGAAAAAGTCATGGAGAATCCGAATGCCGCCGCGTAGTAAAAAAACTGAAAAACCTGAATCACCTGAAGCGGCCACGCCGGCCCATCGTCCACGCCGCGTAGGAGGGCGGAATACCCCATTTCGCGCAGCTCCTGTGGCTGCGCCAGGCGGGCGACGTGCGCGTGGTGCGGATGCCGCAGCGAAATCAAAGGCGGCGGGTGCAGGCGCAGCCGCAGCCGACGAACCTACGACCAAATTGCAGAAAGCACTGGCCGATGCCGGTCACGGCTCACGTCGTGAGCTGGAAGCCTGGATTGCCGAGGGGCGGGTCAGTGTCAATGGCGAAGCCGCGCATGTGGGACAGCGCATCAGCTCGCGTGACAAAGTGCGCCTCAACGGCAAGCTGGTCCACCTGCGAATTGCTGACGAACGCCGCCTGCGGGTGCTGCTCTACCATAAGCCAGAAGGCGAGATTGTTTCGCGCAACGACCCGCAAGGCCGCACCAGCGTGTTCGATCGTCTGCCGCGCATGCGTGGAGGTCGCTGGATTGCAGTGGGTCGTCTCGACTTCAACTCCTGCGGCCTGCTGTTATTTACCAATGATGGCGCACTGGCCGATCGTCTGATGCACCCGCGCAGCAACATCGAACGAGAATACGCGGTTCGCATTATCGGTGAGTTGAGCCTCGAGGCTCGTCAGCGTCTGCTCGAAGGCGTGCCACTCGAAGACGGCATGGCGCAGTTCGGTCGCCTGGTGGATGGTGGGGGCGAAGGCACGAACCGTTGGTATCGGGTGACCCTCAACGAAGGACGCAACCGTGAAGTGCGCCGGATGTTCGAAGCGATCGGGCTGACCGTCAGCCGTCTGATGCGCGTGCGCTACGGGCCGATCCAGATGCCACCACGCCTGAAGCGAGGGATGGCAATGGAATTGTCGCCGGATGAAGTCAAAACCTTGCTGCGGCATTTGCCTGAAGCCAGACCTTCGCATGCTCAGACTCAGTCAGCCCCAGCCCAGCAGATGGAGCCTGATGACGAGGATTGAGTCACGGTTTCATCTGGTTATATGCGGTTACCTGATTGGAAAGAATAATCAGCAACGCTTGCCATCCCTGCGCAGGCGGTGATCCAGCGCTGACCCGAGGCGCTCGCAAGTTTTGCATTGTAGATTCCCGCCTGCGCGGGAATGACGGGAGCGGCGTGTAATGGTGTGTGGTGTGTGCGGCCTGCTGGATGCTGGCTGACGTTCATTGCTCATCAGGTTCGGTTATATCCGCTTCAACTGTTTCACCATTTGGTTCTGACGCGATAGATCAGTGTGGTTGAGCCTCCGGCGGGTACGCTCACATTCCAGGTCGCCCAGTTGGCTGCGGCTTTAGTGTGGGGGTGGCTTTCGTTGAGAACTTCCCAGTCACCGGGCACGGGTTCGACGACTTTGATGGTCACGGCTTCGTTCTTGGCGTTCTTCAGTTTCACTTCGTAAGCCGATTCAAAAACGCCATAACTCCCTCGGCTGGCGGCGGCGATTCGTTTGAAATCCGTTTGTTTCTTTTCGGCAGTGACATCGAATGCGTCGCCCAGCTTGAGGCGGACGGTTTCGTTTTTCGGTGTATGGTCGATGCGGTCTTCACCGATGAACTGGGCATTTCCGGCCGAGTCCCGTTTGTAGATGCGTACCGTGCCCTTGGGGAGCGGCAGGGACAGGCTGCGTCCCTTGTTGTCGAATTCGACGAAAACCGCTACCCTGAGTTTTTGCCCCAGATCATTCTGGGCATCGCGGTAGTAGTAGTCGGCACCTTGCAAACGATATTCCTTGCGTGCCGGAACCTGTGGGGCGGCCAGCAGCGCGACTTGTTTGGTCTGATTGTCGGCGATGGTGGTGGGTCGGTCGAGGGTGTAAAGGTGGTAATCAAACAGGCTTTCTTCCTGCATGTAGGGTGCGGGTGCGGCAGCCATCATGGGCATAGCTTTCATTTCGCGGCGTTGCATGTCGTCACGCACACGATTTACGTCACCGGCAACGAGTTGCAGGCGGGCATTCGGATAGCGGGTGCCGGACTGGTTGGTGAGGGTCACCCAGCCATTCAGGTCGAGCCGGGTGTCGTCAGCCGATAGCTCTCCCACATAGTCGGCCTTCCAGGAGAGGCCGCCGGTCAGGTAGGACAACTCAAGGTCTTGTTGCCCTGCATTGGTGGTTTCAAGGCGGATGACCAGGGTGGGGCGGTCACGCAGGTTGTCGGGCAGTGCCTTGTATGCGAGGCGGCCTGGCGGGTGTGATTCGATGCGGTCGGCAAATTGCAGAACGGCGCCCCCGTTGGCCGAGAGCAGGGTGGCTTCCTCGCTGGTTTCGATGCCGGTGTTGGGGGCGGTCTTGATGACGCGCAATTTACGGCCGACATATTTTTCCAACAGCTTTTGCGGTGTCAGTAAATCAAAATCAAAATTCTGTTCGATTAGACGAAAGCCTTCTTGCTGCGTCGGATTACGCAGCAAGGCTGTTTCGGGGCGGATGCGTGCCGAAACATCACGCCAGGCCAGCGCATTGTCGCCCTGCCCCAGGTTGACGGTGCGGCTGTCCTTGATGAGTGCGAGATCCTGGTTGTAGATGGTCAGGGCTACTTGCCGCTGATCTTTGAGGGTCGTTGTTTTTTCGTCTTCGGCAGCCCGAGCCAGCGGTAGCCCAAGCAGGGAGAGGCCCAGGCAGGCCAGTGCAAAGTGCCGGGGGTTCATGGTCATGGCGGGTCTCGATGAAGGATGTGATGGATTGTCGATTAAAGCCGCTACATCGCAGGTCGTCAAGGGATGCAGGCACGGCGTGTGGGCTGCTAGAATCACAGCCATCTTCTCCTTGTTGCACCGTTCTGGATGGAGCCTGTCGTGAGCAAACTTTCCCTGGCACATACGCTGTCTGTTTATCTGGTGGAACCCTCATCGGTACAGGCGCGGTTTATTACTGACAAACTGAAGCTGATGGGGGTTGACCGGGTCAAGGTCTTTGATTCGGCACTGGCCGTGCTCGAGGCGATGAAGACGGCGCGCCCCAGCGTGGTCATCAGTGCGCTTTATCTTCCGGATATGTCGGGCACTGAGCTGGTTTATGCCATGCGGGATGACGCACGGATGGCTGATGTGGCTTTCGTCCTGATTTCCAGTGAGACACGTCCGCAGGTGCTGGAGCCGGTGCGCCAGTCTGGTGCTTGTGGCATCCTGCCGAAGCCCTTTACGGAGAGGCAGTTGCAGAAGGTGTTGTCGACGACGCTGGAATACCTGACGACGGATGATACGTTGCTCAATGAGCATGTCGAACTGGAAGATCTGGTGGTGCTGATCGTCGATGACAGCAAGACTTCACGCAATTATGTACGTCATGTTTTTGAAAACCTGGGGGCAAAAAACCTGATCGAGGCCGAAAATGGGGTTGAGGCCGTAAAGATCATGGAGAGCACACTGGTGGATCTGGTTATTACCGATTACAACATGCCGGAAATGGATGGCCAACAACTCGTGCAGCATATCCGTGGCAAGAGCTGGCAGAACTCGGTGCCCATCCTGATGATCACCAGCGAGCAGGATCATAACCGGCTTGCGGGGGTGGAAGATTCAGGTGTTTCGGGGATTTGCGATAAGCCCTTTGTGCCGGAAGTCATCAAGCCACTACTGATGAAAGTACTTGCCGAAAACCGTCGTTAAGCCGGGGGCGCGGTTGGCCGGGCGGGTGTCTCGCGCTCTGCCGGGGCGTGAGGTGTGTGACCTGCGCTTCTGGTTCAGATCAGCATGAATGCCCCGCAACGTCCGCCATCCCCGGTTGCGCGGGAATGGGGTGGATTTCAGCTGTTTGTTGAAGGGTATTGCTGCCGGATATTTCTGCCGGTGATTACTTCTCGCGCTTTTTCCAAATGATGGGAATGGGCTGGGCTTCGGCAGGTTCTGCTGCAACGGGCGGCATGAGGGGCTGTGTCGACTGGTCGCGCTTGCGAGGCGGGATGGCTTGGTCTCTGCGCGCCGCCATTGCGGCTGAAAGAAAATCAGTTAATTGATCTTCCAGCCCAATCTGGTTGACCATCTGGATTTCCAGTTTTTCGTGGTAGGCCGCCTCTTTGCCGGGACGCTGGTCGTAGGCTGCGCGAAGGTCGATTTTTTCTTCCTTGAGCAAGCCTTTGATGGTAAACACACATTCGTTGGCCGGGTTGGCATCCAGTGTGGCGGTGCGGTCGAGGATGAAACGCACGGTGGCATACGGGTTGCCTGCGTCATCCATCCCTTCGTGGTGGTCAGACGGGAAAGTGTTGCCCTGGGCATCGGAAACAAATTCGTGAAACATGGGCAAAGCCAGCGTATGCAGGATCTGCATGAATTCGTTTTTGAAGCTGCGGGGATCTTCCTGGGCGGCGGGGTGATCGTGAGACATGGGTTACCTTTCAAGACGAAAAACAGGCCAGAAGCCCTCTGAAAACCTTGTTAATACAAGGGTTTCCTGATGATTGTGGAAGGGTGCGAGGATACCAGAGTGCAGCAGCAAGCGCACTCAAAGCGCACTCATCTGAGCACTCGTCTGTTAACATGCGCGACTTTACACGGCGCTGGTCGTGCATGCGTTTTACTAAATCAGCGCTTCCATTTCATTCCAACTTTTCGATATGGCGCTCAAAGCAACGATATTCAAGGCTGATTTGCAAATTGCCGACATGGATCGGCACTATTACCAGGATCACACGCTGACCATTGCCTGTCACCCTTCTGAAACTGAGGAGCGCATGATGGTTCGCCTGCTGGCGTTTGCTTTGCATGCGGATGAGTTTCTTGGTTTTGGCAAAGGCTTGAGTGATGAGGATGAGCCGGATTTGTGGCGCAAGGATCTGACCGGTGCCATTGATTTATGGATCGATGTCGGCCTGCCGGATGAAAAGCGGGTGCGCAAGGCGTGCAATCGTGCGGATCATGTCGTCATTCTGGCGTATGGCGGTCGTGCAGCGGAGCTTTGGTGGCAGCAGAACCGCAATACTTTTGAGCGTCATGCTCATCTGAGCGTCATGTATCTGCCCAGCGAGATCAGCGCGCATCTGGTCGATTTGTGTCAGCGCACCATGCGCCTGAACTGCATGGTGCAGGATGGCCAGGTTTGGCTGGGTGATGATGCCCAACGTCTGGAAGTGACACCGCAATTCTGGAAGAAGACAGCAGCCAGCGAGGCCTGATGCTTGCGCCGCAGGACTACAATGACGGGTTGAGCGACGAGAGGAAGATTACTCATGGATTTTTCGAGCCAGAGCACCAAGGCGCGTGATATGGCGCGTGCGCTGGTTGCCGGTTTTGATCGGCATTACCGGAAGTTTCGTAACTGTTCTGCACAGGCCAAGGATCTGTTTGATGCCGGTGACTGGCAGGGGATACAGCGTGCGGTGCGCGAGCGTATTGCTTTTTACGATGAACGCGTCAGCGAAACGGCACTGCGTATGCAGCGTGAATTCAAGGCGCAGGAAGATAACGATAACGTCTGGCGACAGGCCAAGCTGGAGTTCATCGATCTGTTGCTTGATCACAAGCAGCCGGAGCTGGCGGAAACCTTTTTCAATTCGGTGTTTTGCAAGATATTGCATCGCACTTATTTTCATAACGATTTCATTTTCGTGCGTCCCGCCGTGTCGACCGAATATCTGGAGTCCGATCCGCCGATCTATCGCAGCTATTATCCGAACGACGCGGGGTTTCGTGGGGTGATCCGACAGATCCTCCTTGATTTTGGCTGGGCGCGGCCTTATGCAGACATTGAGCGTGATATCGGCTACGTTTGCGAGGCTATCGAGCGTCATCTGGGTGAATGGCCGGAGCGCGAATACAACCTGCAGGTGCAGGTGCTGCGTTCGGCTTTTTATCGCAACAAGGCGGCCTACATCATTGGCAAGGCGATCAATGGCGGTGTCGAGTATCCGTTTGCAGTGCCTGTGCTGCACACGGATGATGGTCAGCTCTATGTTGACACCATCCTTTTCGATGCGGCGCGCATAGGTGCGTTGTTTTCGCTGTCGCGTGCGTATTTCATGGTCGATATGGCCGTTCCGTCGGCCTACATCCAGTTCTTGCGGAGCATCATGCCGGGTAAACCCCGTTCCGAGTTGTACACCATGCTGGGGCTGGGCAAGCAGGGCAAGACCATGTTCTTCCGCGACCTGATCCAGCATTTGCAGCATTCTGAAGATCAGTTCATCGTCGCACCCGGGATCCGTGGCCTGGTCATGCTGGTATTTACGCTGCCGTCTTATCCTTATGTGTTCAAACTTATCAAGGATGTGTTTGGCAGTTCCAAGAATGTCGATCATGAAACGGTGCGGCGTAAATATCAGATGGTGAAACAGGTTGATCGGGTCGGGCGCATGGCGGATACGCTGGAGTTTTCCAATGTGGCTTTGCCGCGTGCGCGTTTCGCGCAGAACCTGATTGATGAACTCCGTCAGCACGCACCTTCATTGATCGAGGAGGAGGGCGATTACATCGTGATCAAACACCTCTATATTGAACGACGCATGCAGCCACTCAATATCTATCTTGACAAGGCCGAACGTGAAAATCGGGAGGAACGTATTGAGCATGCCGTCAGCGAATATGGCAATGCCATCCGCGAACTGGCCATTGCCAATATTTTCCCGGGCGATCTTTTATGGAAAAACTTCGGTGTGACACGCTATGGCCGCGTAGTTTTTTATGATTACGATGAAATCGAATACATGACGGACTGCAATTTCCGCCGGATACCGGTCGCGCCGAATCCTGAAATGGAGATGTCCGGCGAAGCTTGGTACTCTGTGGGGAATAACGACATTTTCCCCGAAGAATTCTCCACATTTCTGCTGACCTCACCGCGTGTCCGGGAAGCGTTCATGCGTCATCATCCGGATTTGTTCGATGCAGATTTCTGGAAGACGACCCAGGAAGAAATTGGTCGTGGGGTCGTCAAAGACTTTTATCCCTATCCGGAGCCATTGCGGTTCTGCAACGTGCATGGTAATGGCACGCATTGCACTGGTGCCACGCGCAGCCCATGAGTCGTCTGGTTCTGTTCAACAAGCCTTATGGTGTGCTGACGCAATTTACCTCGAACGACGGACAGCCTACGCTCAAGGATTACATTTCGACCCCCGGTGTTTACGCGGCCGGTCGTCTGGATGCGGATAGCGAAGGTTTGCTGCTGCTGACGGATGATGGTCGGCTGCAGCATCGGATTGCCGACCCTCGGCATAAATTGCCAAAAATTTATTGGGCACAAGTCGAGGGTATTCCCGATGCAGAGGCATTGCAGCGACTGATGAAGGGGCTGGATCTGGGGGATTTTCACACGCGCCCCTGTCGTGCAAGGCGGATGGACGAGCCCGCCGATCTCTGGCCGCGCGATCCGCCGATCCGCTATCGCAAGGCGATTCCGACGAGCTGGCTGGAAATCGAGTTGCGCGAAGGGAAAAATCGCCAGGTGCGGCGCATGACGGCCAAGATCGGGCATCCCACCTTGCGCCTGGTTCGTTGGGCCATCGGTGCCTGGAACCTGAATGGATTAGCCCCGGGGGAGTGGCGTATCGATGGATCGGCGCCGACGCGCAACGATCCCTCACCTGGAAAACAATTCCGACTTTACGAATCCTGATTGTGATCTACAATCAGAACATCGGCTTTGCAAAGCCGATGCAGACGGCAGGTCTGCGGTTTTGGCGTTTTTGCATACACGGCATACGCTGCAAACATTACATTCCGCTTGTGGCACGACTTGAGGGAGGTACAGATGAGACCCATATCCAATATCCTGAAGTCCAAAACGTCACCCACGGTGCATGCCATTGCGCCGGACGCAACCGTTTTTGAAGCCTTGCAACTGATGGCGGAAAAAAACGTCGGCGCGTTGCTGGTGATGACGGGCGATGCGGTTGTCGGTGTCTTGTCGGAACGTGATTACGCGCGCAAGGTGGTGTTGTACGATCTTTCATCGCGCGAGATCCCCGCGTCCAGAATCATGTCTTCACCCGTCCTGTTTGTCACGCCAGAACAGACCAATGAAGCGTGCATGGCACTGATGACCAGTAACCGGTTGCGCCACCTGCCTGTCATGGAAGGCGGGCGTTTGCTGGGCATGATCTCGATTGGCGATTTGGTCAAGGACATCATCGGCGAACTGGAGTTTTCCAACGAACAATTAGTCCATTACATCAATGGGATGCCGGGGGCTGTTGGGGTGTCATCTTCTCATCCAAGCTAACGCATCAATCGAAAGTGGCGTTGTGTTGTCTTGTGTTGCGTTTTGCTGCGTTTTTCTGTTGTAGCTGCTGCGATCGTCCTGCCGCCTTGAAATTTCGGGTGGTCAGGGAAAAAAATGAGTGAGCGGACGGCTCTTCTTTCGAGGGGGCGTACCGCTCCTGGCGGAGGGTTGAACCATGGGTCTGTTGACGACAGAGGCACTCGCCAAGTTTTGTATCGAGCAAAGCTTTTGTTTTGATACACACGACTGGCTGTTGTTGAGTGATTTTGATGACAAGCGGGTGGCTTTGGTGGCGAAGTACCTCTCGATGACCAGCTGGTACGGGCATGAGCTGGATCTTGAGGCTATTGCCGATCAGATCCATGCTTTCGAGTACAACAGCAGCGGGCTTTATTGTGAGTCGCGGCAGCTTGAGTTCAACCTGCCTTATTTTTCGGCGGCTGTGCGTATTGGCGTGACGCGTGCGCGTGCCATGGCTCAATGTGAAGGGGCGATGGTGCGACGAAGCCGACGGCGTTGCGAACGCAACAGGCTGCTTGTCACGTAGGCAAGCTCCCCCGCGATGCGTCGGTTATCGGCTTGGCTTTTGAATGACGAAAACCCGGGGATCTTCGCCGTGTTCAAGCAGGATGCGGCGCACCCGGTCTTGCCAGACATGACCAAAACGCAGTGCTTCCTCCGGGCTGGCTTCGCCCCGGATGCCGCGTTGCAACTGTGCGGGCATGTCGGTTTCGCCGGTTACTTCTCGCAGGTGGGCAGCGGCATCGACTTGTGCGCCGGTGTCCAGTCGTGTGTAGCGGATTTCCAGTGGAATGTTGGCACTGAAAACCAGCAAATTTCGCCGGTCGAAGCGACCCGCAATTCCCTTGAAGCCTGTGTCAGTGCTTGCCCCTGTCAGCATGGCGACCACGTTGGCAATGATGCCGGTGACCCCTTGAGTTTTATCTTCACGGATTTCGACGCGGATCGCGCCACGTTCCGGCAGCGCGTCGCCATACAGGGCGCGTAGTGCATGGCGCGTCAGCTGGTAAGCACCGGCCACGGTGGGGCAGGAGTGTCCTGCCAGTTTGACCACATCAAGATAGGTGTACTCGATGATGCCGTCGGTCGTCGCACCGAGAAAGTCGGCGAGTGGGTCGCGTAGTTTGAGCGGGGGGACTTGATTGAAAAAATCTGGGGTCTGCATGGGATGCTCCTTCAGGATTTGCGGCGACCCGAGGCTACGGAGAGCAGCATCGTGATTACGAATAACGCCAAAGCCAGGCCATTGCCGATGGCAGCGGTCTGGCGCAATAAACTTTGATCTGCTTCCAGGAAATCAGCCAGGACGCGCATGAGTAGTGAGGTGTGCAGGGCGATCAAGGGAAGATAAAAAGTTGGGTGATAGGGGATTTTGACTCTGACTACAGCCGGAAAAATGATGGGGGCATGGCCAAAAATCATCGAAAAGACAAAGCCCAGAAAAATGCTGTGCAACGCGGCATCATGGAGTGGAGAACCCGCAGTTTCAGCCATGAATCCGCCCAGGACACCCAGGACACCCCCCGTGGCCAGCCAGCCATAGCCACTCAGCAGGCAGAGGGCGATGAAGCGGGTGAGCCCGGATTGTTTGATGGTGCGCCGGGCAATATCGTAGCGAAACAGCCAGCCCGCCAGGATGATGAGTGTCAAGGCATACAGTGTGAGTCCCAGAGACTCATTCCAGAATGCGCTGGTCAGGCTCAGCAGTAACACCCCGATCAGTAGGGCAAAGAAGCGTTGCGCGTCGCGGGGTGTGGGCAGATAGCGGGTGAGTTCGAGACGTTCTCCTGCAATGGTGAGGACGAGGAAAGCCATCCACCATGGTACTGCAGCAGGAATGAGATGGCTTGCCCACCAGGTCAAACTACCGATCAACCAGCTGAGTGCGCCTAGTGCCAATGTGGCCGTGTAGATGGCAGGTTGCTGGCGAAAAATCAGCAAACTGCCTGTGGTGAGTGTGGCACCGCCGATGATATTGAGCCCTGATGCGAACTCTGCGGGTAGCCCCGCCATCAAGGCCAGCCCACTGGATCCGGCGCAAAGAGGTGCCAGATAAGCCCACGGACGCGCCAGTGCCACGGCACGTTCCAGACTGATGACCGTGCCTAAAAAAGCCGGAATCATCAGTGCGCCATGCCCCCAGGCGAGGGTGGCGGCCTGGGGGGCGTATGGAATCTGGCTGATGCCCATACGCGCCAGGCCGGCCAGTACACCCGCGATCAGAGCGAGCATGCCAAACAGCAGCAGAGGCAGGCGGGCAATGGGTGTTATCGGTGCCATCGGTGCTGTTGGCGGAAGTCGTTAATGACCACAGGCTCTCGGCGTGGCATGCACGGCTTTGCCGATACGTACCTGCCATGTGTCTGGGCCTTGTTCCAGGTAGTCCCAGGTGAACTCACCTGGGGACTCTGCCTGAAACTGATAAAACAAAGGCTTGGGGTCGTGGTCGTTGATCAACAGCAGTCCGTCGCCGGGTATCAATGTGTCAAACGTATTGAAAATCAGCGGGTGGCGTTCGCGCGGAGGAATCTGGCGAACGTCAATGGTGGTCTTGATGTTTTCGGCAGTCGTGCTCATGGAATTCTCCTGATCAATTACAAGGGGAATCTTTCACCAGCCAAAATGTTTGCGAGCTTCTTCACTCATCAGCGCCGGGCTCCATGGGGGTTCCCAGACCAGGCGCACCTCAGATTGCAGGCTCGCTGGAAGTTGCTCGCGCAATACAGCCTCGACATCCTCGACGATCATTTCTCCCATCGGGCAAGCCGGGGAAGTCATGGTCATTTCAAGTGTGAGTGAGCGGCCATCTGCGGCAATATCGAGATGGTAGATCAGGCCGAGATCGACGATGTTCATGCCAACCTCTGGGTCAATCACCTGTCGCAAAGCGTTGAGCAGTGTGTCTTGATCGAGAGGATGGTCGGTGACTGTATTGAGCGGTGTCATGGCTTTTGAAAGATGTATCAAAGATACACCTGAAGCCTAGCAGTAGGAAGCCAGAAAATCAATATATAAAATATATCTTCATATCGGTGGCTGGGGAAGGCGGGGGGCATCCCCGCGTAGGCGGAGATTCCGCCCCAGCACCGACCCGAGGCACTCGCAAGTTTTGGATTCCCTCCTGCGCGGGAATGACGCGTACAGACTACTGCCCGTGGCCTGCGGGATGCTTGCTGGCGTCATTGCTAATCAGGAGATTTTTTTGTAACAGGCAGGCTTTGATTGATTTTGAGCAATTTTCCGATGGCACTTTGCTTGCTCATCAGGTCGGCCAGGGTGTACTCATCCAAGGTTGTGTAGAGTGCCTCGAAAGCGCGCTCGAGTATGTGGTTGAGTTGGCAGGCTGGCGCGATACAGCATTGAGATGGTGTCGCGGCCATACATTCCACAATCGGCCCGCCACCTTCACTGGCACGCACAACATCGCCCAGTCGAATTTCTTCGGCAGCATGCGCCAGACGAATCCCGCCGCCCTTGCCTCGCGTGGATTCGATGATCCCGTTGCGTGAAAGTTGATGGACGACTTTCATCAGGTGGTTGCCAGAAATTTTGTAAGCATCGGCGATTTCGGCAATCGTGATGAGCTTTCCGGGTTCAAGCGCGAGATACATCAGAACCCGCAAGGTGTAGTCAGAGAAAGTGGTCAGGCGCATGGTGGTGTCCCAGTGAAAATGGGGTTTAAGATGTAGCAAATATATTGCTTTAACGGAATGAAGTTGCTATGCTGAAATCCTGTATCAAATATACCTTATGTTTGTGCCGGGAGGATGGATCATGGTTTCAGTACATCAGCAGGTGAGCCAGCTGGATTTGCGTCAAATCACAGCCGTTGAACGCCAACCACGGGTTTTTGATCGGTTTAATCAGATGCAGCCTGGCGACACGCTATGGTTGACCCATTTTCATCATTCATTGCCTTTGTTGTATTTGTTGCTGGCGGAGTCCCCCCGGGGTTTTACCTGGAAATATCTCGAGGAGGGACCCAAACGCTGGCGCATCCGGATTGACAAAATGAACGGGGTGAATGGGGTGAACAGAAAGATAGCAGCGGAGCTTGCTGTGCAGACCGCACATTGACGCAAAGCGGGGGGGCAAAATGGACATGGCGGTCAATTTGGCAAAACCGGGATTCCCGGTGGGTGTGGATCAGCGCACGGTTGAGGCCGCGACAAAATGGTCAGAAGAGCACGTGCTCGCCCTGCATCGCTGGTCACCTACGTTGTTTTCTGTGCGGACGACACGTTCATCGGCCTTTCGTTTTACGCCAGGCCAGTTTGCCCGGCTCGGGATCGTGGATGAGGCTGGCGGTGCGTTGATCTGGCGCGCTTATTCAATGGCTTCTGCGAATTATGACGAGCATCTCGAGTTTTTTTCCATACTTGTGCCTGATGGAGCTTTTACCTCGCGCCTGACGAACATTGCGCCGGGCGCACCGATTTTGGTCGAGAAAGCCAGCTACGGTTTTCTGACGGCAGATCGTTTTGTCGGTGGGCGTGATTTGTGGCTGCTGGCCACGGGTACGGGGCTCGCGCCGTTTTTGTCCATATTGCACGATCCGGCAGTGTGGGATAAATATGAGAACATCATTTTGGTCTATAGCGTGCGTTATGCCAGTGAGCTTGCCTATCAAGATGAAATTGCGGCGTTGCCTGCGCGTGAGTTGCTGCGTGATGGCCGCGCGCACTTGCACTATGTTCCGGTGGTGACGCGGGAGCCTGTGGCGGGGGCGTTGTCGGCGCGCATCACTCAGTTGATCACGGAGGGTCGGCTGGAAGAGGTCGTCGGCTTGCCACTGGAAATTGAGCACTCGCGTTTGATGATCTGCGGTAATCCGCAGATGGCACTGGATTTGCGTGAAGTTTTGACAGGACGTGGCTTTAGAACCGGTCGGCGTGGGGTACCCGGGCAACTGGCTTTTGAAAACTATTGGTAGGCCGCCGGTTGTTCTGGAAAGGGAAAGGGAAAGGGAAAGGGAAAGGGAAAGGGAAAGGGAAAGGGAAAGGGAAAGGGAAAGGGAAAGCCGATGAAACGCAGCACCGCACTGACCTCTTTGTCGCGTGAGCATCACACAGCACTTGTATTGGCCAAGCAGGCACAGCGTCTGGCGCACGATCAGCCGGAATCGCCGGCGGTGCAGATGTTTATGTCTGCCTTGAAAGCACGCTTTAGCAGCGAACTTGAACCGCATTTTCAGGTCGAGGAAACGACATTGCTGCGGGCACTCGAGGAAAATACGGATATGGATACGGAGGCGCGTGCGCTGGCACGGCGCACCCGGCATGAACACGAAGCCTTGCGTGCGCTGGCGCAGCGTGTATCGGCACTGGATTTTTCCAGCCTCGCGCCCTTTGGCGAGTTGCTTGCGGCGCATGTCAGATTCGAGGAGCGCGAGTTGTTTGATCGGGCGGAAAGCCTGCTCTCAGTACAGCAACTGGCGTGCGTCGCGGCGGCCAGCGCGATGCAATCGCACGCCTGAAGTCAGGTATCGCATGTGTTTCATGTAACCCGGGAGAACCGCCATGTCCATGCCCCACGCTGCTTCGGGTGAGGTTTTTGATGTCCGCCCCATGGGTGAGCATTTTCGTGAGAAGTCTTCGGTGACGCTGGTGCGTGCCGAGCATCTGGAAGTGTTCCGCCTGGTTTTACCGGCAGGTAAAGCCACGCCCGGTCACAAGGCGGCAGGAAGCATCACCCTGCAATGCCTGGAAGGGCAGGTTGAACTGGAGGCGCATGGGCGCACCCAGTTATTGCAGCCGGGTGACATGGTTTATCTGGCCGATGCCGAGCCGCATGCCGTGAAGGCACTGGAAAATAGCTCCTTGTTGATTACGCTGCTGCTGCACCGGGTTTGAGCACGGGAACCCTCTTGCCTGCCATTGCCAGCCAGATGATAGGCAAAATTAACCTGGAATTTCGTATACTCGCCCCTCTGGTCATCCCTTTACCGTAGGAGCGCGTCGCCGTGACAACATCTGTACATATGCCGTCCCATCCCTGTCGTCTGGCCGATGTTCCGCATTGGGATGGCGAGGCGGATGCGTTGATCGTGGGTTACGGTATTGCTGGCGCCTGTGCTGCGCTGGAGGCGAGCGCGGCAGGAGCGCAATGCCTGCTTTTCGAAAAGGCCGCAGGAGCGGGGGGGAGTTCGGCTCTATCGGGTGGGGAGTTTTATTTTGGCGGCAATGGCGGAACCCCTGTGCAGCGCGAGCATGGCTATCCGGATACGACGGAAGATTTTTACAATTATTTGATGATGGCCGGTGGGCCGGGCGCCGATGCGGAGCGGGTGCGCCTGTATGCCGAAAATGCCTTGTCGCATTATGAATGGCTGGTGGCACAAGGCGTGCCTTTCAAGGGCACTTTTCATCCGGCACGCACGGCCGAGCCGCTGACCGATGACACGTTGGTCTGGAGTGGCAGCGAGTCTGCCTGGCCGTTCTGCGAGCACGCCCGACCCGCCCCGCGCGGCCATGCCGTGCAGAAGAAGGGGATGGGCGCTGGCAAGGTGGCCATGCAAAAGCTGGTTGAGCGGATTGTGACCGAGCCACGCATCAGCGTCCATTACAACAGCCGCGCGCTTGCGCTGATCGTCGATACGGATCATGCCGTGCAGGGCATGGTGGTGCGGGTGGATGGAACAGTCCGTTATTACCGGGCAAGAAAAGGGGTCGTCCTTTGCAGCGGAGGGTTTATCGACAACGAAGACATGGTGCGTCGTTATGCGCCGGATGCACTGCGTGTGGGCATTCATGTCAGCGGGGGGCAGGATGATGGTTCAGGGATTCGCATGGGCATCTCGGTGGGTGCTGCGGCGATCCACATGGATCAATTCTTGTCGACGCGCGCCTTTGTGCCGCCAGAAAGCCTGATCCGCGGCATCTTCATCAATGAGCGCGGGCAACGCTTCATCAATGAAGACGCTTACCATGGCCGGATCGGTCAATACATCATGCGCCAGCCCAACGGGAATGCCTGGTTGCTGGTCGACAACCGGATTTTTGAACGTCCTGTATTGAACCCCGGGGTGGAGATTGCTGCCGTGGGTGAAACCTGGACGGAAATTGAAGAAGCGCTGGGCTTGCCTGCCGGAGAACTGCTACATACCGTTGAAAATTACAATCGTCATGCGCTTGCCGGCACTGACCCTCTGTTTCACAAGCAGGCGGAATGGCTGCAGCCGTTAATTGAAGCACCTTTTGCTGCGTTGGCCTTTGGTGACCAAGCCTGGCCAGCGGCGGGCTTTACGCTGGGCGGGTTGGCCACCCGGACGACGGGGCAGGTCATTAATCCGGATGGCGCGGTGATCCCTGGCCTTTATGCGGCCGGGCGTGCGGCCTGTGGTTTGCCGCGCTGGGGCGAAGGCTACAGTTCGGGCATGTCGCTGGCCGATGCCAGTTACTTTGGTCGCCTTGCCGGGCAGCATCTGGCTACGGCGAGCTGACGCGGATGTTCATTGAGCCAGGCCGGTCAGTATTCATAGCATCCACATAACCCATACAACCTGCTGATTCAACCCATTTTTTATCGGAGACAATTTATATGAGCGATGTCGATTTCACCCAGGACTCTACTTTTCCGGCGCAGCAGGCCGGTTTCAACTCGATGCGTCACGTCAAGGCGAGAAATCGTGCCGGTTGGCTGGCCTTGTTTGCTGACGATGCCGTATTGCAGGATCCGGTCGGGGTTTCGCCGTTCGATCCAACGGGGCTGGGGCACAAGGGTAAAGAGGCCATCGGCGCGTTCTGGGATAACGTGATCGAACCCAATGGGGGGATTTTTCGCGTTCGTGAGTCTTACCCGGCGGCGGATGAATGCGCCAATGTGATTACCCTGGGCAAGACGCTGCCCAATGGCAAACTGTTTGATGTGAATTTTGTC
The DNA here is from genome assembly GCA_018061005.1 of Sterolibacterium sp. Taxonomy (GTDB): domain Bacteria; phylum Pseudomonadota; class Gammaproteobacteria; order Burkholderiales; family Rhodocyclaceae; genus Sterolibacterium. The sequence goes on from JAGOVA010000028.1 coordinate 23,440, forward strand.
GGCCTTTATCGGGTGAATGAGGCAGGCAAAATTGTCTCACTGAAGGCGTACTGGCAATTTAACAAGGTGATGGCAGACTTCGCGGCAGCCATGGCGGATCCGGCGTAAGCCAGACCAGTTTTATCAGCGATTGGGCGCGCGATGATCCGGCATCAGGTTGACGAGCTGCGCCGGATCGTTGATGCGCGAGAGCAGGTTCTCCAGCCCCAGTGCGGGCAGCGCGGCGTGCAAACGCTCCGGGTTTGCGCTGGCCAGCAGATGGATTTTTCCGCTTTCTTTTTCGCCTTCCTGAAACGCTGAACTGACCCGGCGCACGACTTCGCGCGCCACGGCTTCGGCCACCTCCACGAGTTCTGCTCGCCCTGCGATGAGCGGGTTCAGACGATCCGCAAGAAATGCGTAATGTGTGCAGCCGAGCACGATGCGATCTGCACCGTCGTCGAGCAATGGCAGGATTTTGTCTGCAATTTCGCGGGCAAACGCGGGATCATCCCGATGCAGGGTTTCCACGCGCGTCGCCCAGCCCGGGCAAGGTTCGACATGTACGGCCACCGTGCTGGCGTGGGTTTCGATGAGTTGCTTCAAGCGTGCGCTGCGGGCGGTAGATTCAGTGGCCAGCACAGCGATGCGTCGCGTTTGCGAGCTGAGGGCTGCGGGTTTGATGCCTGGCTCAATGCCCACTACGGCAATTTCCGGATGCGCCTGGCGCAAAGACTGAACCGCCGCCGCAGTGGCGGTATTGCAGGCAGCGACCAGCGTGGTGCAACCACAGGCGACCAGGTGTGCGCCGATCGCCTGCACACGCGTGCGGATAAATTCGTCCGGTTTGTTGCCGTAGGGCAGGTGGGCGGTATCGGCAAAGTAGGTGAGATCCGTTGACGGCAGCGCACGGGCGATTGCTGCCAGCACCGACAGCCCGCCCAAACCAGAGTCAAAAACGCCAATCATTGCGGCCTGCCGGTGTCACGATGTTAAGGTCGATCAGCCCGCTTCAGCCCTTGACGACCGGAATCTTGCCGATGCGTGCCTGCCATTCGGCCGGGCCGGTGGTGTGCACTGACACGCCCTGTGCGTCGACCGCCACGGTCACCGGCATGTCTTTGACCTCGAACTCGTAAATCGCCTCCATGCCCAGATCTTCGAAGCCGACGACTTTGGCCGCTTTGATGGCCTTGGAAACCAGATACGCCGCGCCGCCCACCGCCATGAGATAGGCGGACTGGTGCTTTTTGATGGACGCAATCGCTTCCGCGCCGCGTTCGGCCTTGCCGACCATGGAGATCAGGCCGGTTTGCGAGAGCATCATTTCGGTGAATTTATCCATGCGGGTGGCCGTGGTCGGGCCGGCGGGGCCCACCACCTCATCGCGTACCGGATCGACCGGGCCGACATAGTAAATGACGCGATTGGTGAAATCGACGGGCAGTTTTTCGCCCTTGGCCAGCATGTCCTGTATCCGTTTGTGCGCGGCATCGCGCCCCGTCAGCAGTTTGCCATTGAGCAACAGCACCTCGCCCGGCTTCCAGGTGGCGACTTCAGCCGGGGTCAGTGTATCGAGATTGACCCGCTTGCCTTTGCTGGTGTCATAAGTCAGGCGTGGCCAGTCGTCGAGGTTAGGCGGGTCGAGGCGAGCTGGGCCCGTGCCATCGAGGTGAAAGTGGATGTGACGGGTGGCCGCGCAGTTGGGGATCATGGCCACCGGCAGACCGGCGGCGTGGGTCGGGTAGTCGAGGATTTTCACGTCGAGTACCGTGGTCAGGCCGCCCAGTCCTTGCGCGCCGATCCCCAGCGCATTGACCTTTTCCAGTATCTCGAGGCGCAGTTCTTCGGTGCGGGTGAGCTTTTCGCCGCGCGCGGCTTTTTCCCTCACCAGATGAATGTCGACGGGAGCCATTAGCGATTCCTTGGCCAGCAGCATGGACTTTTCCGGCGTGCCGCCGATGCCAATGCCAAGGATGCCGGGCGGACACCAGCCCGCACCCATCGTGGGGACCGTTTTCATCACCCAGTCGACGATGGAATCAGAAGGATTGAGTGCGGCAAACTTGGATTTGTTTTCCGAGCCGCCGCCCTTGGCCGCGCAGATGACTTCGAGATGGTCGGCATGTTTCCCTCCGACGATTTCGTAATGCACCACAGCCGGCGTGTTGTCTTTGGTGTTTTTACGCAGCCCGGCCGGGTCGGAAAGCACAGAAGCGCGCAGTTTGTTATCCACATTGTTGTAGGCACGGCGCACGCCTTCGTCGACCATTTCCTGCACTGACAGCGTGGCTTCCCAGCGGACATTCATGCCCACTTTGAGGAAGACCACGGCAATCCCCGTATCCTGGCAAATCGGGCGATGGCCTTCGGCGCACATGCGTGAGTTGATGAGGATCTGGGCGATGGCATCCTTGGCGGCCGGGCCTTGCTCGCGCTCGTAGGCGGCGGTCATGGCCTGGATGTAATCGACGGGATGGTAAAAGCTGATGTACTGAAAGGCATCAGCAATGCTCTGGATGAAATCTTCCTGGCGGATGGGGTTCATGATCGAGTCCTTTGCGTATTTATGGGCGGGTCAGTGTTTTTTGCTCATCAACAGTGATTCGGTCATGATCTTGTCGGTCCAGGCAATCGCCAGTGCCGAGAACAGGAAGGTGACGTGGATCACCACCTGCCACATGATCGCCTGTTGCGGGATATTGGCAGCATTGATGAAAGTTTTTAGCAAGTGGATAGATGAAATGCTGATGATGGCGGTGGCCAGTTTGACTTTCAGTACGCCGGCATTGACGTGAGATAACCACTCGGGTTGATCTGGATTGTCTTCAAGGTCGAGCCGTGAAACAAAGGTTTCATAGCCGCCGATCGTGACCATGATCAACAGATTGGCAATCATCACCACGTCGATCAGTCCCAGCACGATCAGCATCACGTCGGTGTCGGTCAGGCTGCCGGCCTTGGCGACCAGATGAACCAGTTCAAGCATGAACTGATAGACATAAACCCCTTGTGCGACGATCAAGCCGAGATAGAGCGGTGCTTGCAACCAGCGGCTCCAGAAAATGAAGCCTTCCATGGCGTGGAGCGGGCTTCTCGTGATTTTGGATGGGTTCATCAGGTTCATTCGACGGGAGTTATGCAAGCCCGGAATTCTAGCATCGGCCTTGGCTGGCCATTTCAAAAGAGACTCAAAACCCGGGCGATGGTGGTATAGACTGGAGAAGGATGTTTCATTTCAGTAACGGTCATCAACCAACGTCAACGATCATCAACAAACATCAGGGAGCCTCATCATGACGACCATCGAATCCGTTTTGCAGGAACACCGGGTGTTTCCACCCTCGGCCGGGACGGTCAGGGATGCGACGATTTCCGGCATGGCGGCGTATGAAGCACTGTGTCATGAGGCGGCGCAGGATTATCCGGGCTACTGGGCGCGGCTGGCGCGTGAGCATCTGGGCTGGAAGCAGCCGTTTACCCAGGTGCTGGATGACTCCCGTGCGCCGTTTTACCAGTGGTTTGTCGATGGCAGGCTCAATGTTTCGTGGAATTGTCTGGATCGCAACGTCGACGCGGGTCTGGGCGAGCAGGTTGCCCTCATTTTTGAGGCGGACGATGGTCAGGTGAGCAAAGTGACTTATCGGGAATTACTCGCCCGCACCGTCGCATTTGCCAATGCCTTGAAGTCACAGGGAATCGGCAAGGGCGACCGGGTGATCATCTACATGCCGATGTCGGTCGAAGGCATCGTGGCCATGCAGGCCTGTGCGCGGATTGGTGCCATTCATTCGGTGGTATTTGGTGGTTTTTCGGCCAAAAGCCTGCAGGAGCGCATCCAGGATGCCGGTGCAGTGGCCGTGATTACGGCCGATGAACAATGTCGTGGGGGCAAGGCACTGCCGCTCAAACCGGCGGTGGATGAAGGCATCGCACTGGGCGGCTGCGAGACGATCCGCTGTGTCATTGTTTACCAACGCACGGGGAGTGTCTGCCCCATGGTGGCCGGGCGTGATCTCTGGTGGCACGAGGCGGTGGCGGGTCAATCTGCCATTTGCGAGCCGGAATGGGTGGAGGCCGAGCATCCGCTGTTCCTGCTGTACACCTCAGGCTCGACGGGCAAGCCGAAGGGGGTGCAGCATTCATCGGCTGGCTATCTGCTGCATGCGGTGGTGACGACAAAATGGACGTTCGACCTCAAGCCGCAGGATGTGTTCTGGTGCACAGCGGATATCGGCTGGGTGACAGGACATACCTATATTGTTTATGGACCACTGGCCAGTGGAGCAACGCAGGTGGTCTTTGAAGGGATTCCCACCTGGCCGGATGCCGGGCGGTTCTGGAAGCTCATCCAGGATCACAAGGTGTCGATTTTCTACACAGCGCCGACGGCGATACGCTCGCTAATCAAGGCCGGGCCGGATCTGCCCAAAAAATATGATCTTGCGTCGTTGCGGATACTGGGGTCGGTGGGCGAGCCGATCAATCCGGAAGCGTGGATGTGGTATTACAACCAGGTCGGGGGCGGACGTTGTCCGATTGTGGATACCTTCTGGCAGACCGAAACCGGCGGGCACATGATTACCCCTTTGCCGGGAGTCACGCCGCTGGTGCCGGGCTCCTGCACACTGCCGTTTCCGGGTATCCAGATCACGGTGGTCGATGAAGTGGGCAATGAGCTGGCGTGGGGCAGTGGCGGTGCGCTGGTGGTCAAACAACCCTGGCCGGGCATGATCCGCACCATCTGGGGTGATCCGGCGCGTTACGTCAAATCCTATTTTCCGGAAGAACTCGGCGGGCGGCTCTATCTGGCGGGAGATGGCGCGGTACGCGATGCGAAAACCGGCTATTTCACCATTATGGGGCGTATCGACGATGTGCTCAATGTCTCCGGGCATCGGATGGGAACCATGGAGATTGAATCGGCATTGGTATCCAATCCGCTGGTGGCCGAAGCCGCCGTGGTGGGGCGGCCGGACGACCTGACGGGCGAAGCCATTTGCGCTTTCGTTGTGCTGAAAGGCGCGCGCCCAACCGGTGAGGCGGCTCAGGCAATGATGAGCGAATTGCGCGAATGGGTGGGCAAAGAGATCGGGGCGATCGCCAAGCCCAAAGACATCCGCTTTGGTGAAAACCTGCCCAAAACCCGCTCCGGCAAGATCATGCGGCGGTTATTGCGGCAACTGGCCAAGGGCGAAGATATCACCCAGGATGTGTCAACGCTGGAAAACCCCGCGATTCTCGATCAGCTCAAAGGTGGGCACTGAAATTGGGCACAGGATGCTGTGGAGCCAAGGAGCCAGGGGGTCAGCGTTCGACGTGGCGTAACGACAGGTCGATGGCACTGACGTCCTTGGTCAGGGTGCCGATGGAAATGCGATGCACGCCGGTTTCGGCAATGGCACGCACCTGTTCCAGCCCCACGCCGCCGGAGACTTCCAGTGCGGCACGGCCTGCATTGATGACCACGGCTTCACGCATCTGTTCGAGATTCATGTTGTCGAGCAGCACCATCTTCGCACCGCAGTCGAGCGCTTCCACTAGTTGCGTCATGGTTTCAACCTCGATCTGCACGAAGACCTCCCCATGCGCCAGTTTGCGCGCCTGCCCCAGTGCCTGTGCGACACCGCCAGCGGCGATGATGTGATTTTCCTTGATGAGGATGCCGTCATACAGCCCCAGCCGGTGATTGTGCCCGCCCCCGGTCTTGACCGCATATTTCTGTGCCAGACGCAGCCCCGGCAGGGTTTTGCGGGTATCGACGATCTTGCAGTCTGTGCCCTGTACGGCATCGACGAAACGACGGGTTTTGCTGGCTGTGCCAGAAAGCAGTTGCAGAAAGTTGAGTGCTGCACGCTCAGCTGTCAGCAGGGTGCGGGTATCCGCCACAATTTCACAGATGGTTTGCCCCGCCTGTATGCGCTCGCCATCACGCGCCTGCCAGGTGATGCGTGAGGCGGGATCGAGCCGCTGAAAACAGGCATTGAACCAGGGGACGCCACACAGAACCGCCTCTTCACGGGTAATAACCAGCCCCCGGCTGTGCTGGCCTGCCTTCACCAGCAGCGCGGTCAGATCGCCACTGCCGATATCTTCGGCCAGGGCGGTCAGCACATTACGTTCGACTTCGGCGGCGAGTGAAATGTCCATGATGAGCGTTTCCATGTTTCCTGAAAAGTGGCAGCTGATTTTATCATCGTGTCTGTGACGATGATGCGGTCAACAGCCTTCATGCAAGTTTGAAAAGTCAGTGTGACATGCAGGCCATGTCTGCATCTTATGGTGAGCGAAATCAAGCCGGATTCCAGAAACCAAACCTAAACCCCGCCATGGGATTGATCGCTCGCTGGACGCTGGCCGTCCCGGTCTAATGGGTGGCCGCTTTTCCGTTTTTCTTCCTTCTTTTTCAAGCTTTTCTCATTCAAAGATGGACACTGTGGTCGCGCTGTTGCTGTAGACGTTGTAGCAGGGATTGGATGAGACTGTTGGCGTCACATTACCGTTCAGATTCAGGGATTTTGTGATCAAGCTCCCTGTGTAGGCCACATTCGCAGATGTGCCTTTCATGGTGAAATCGACATTTCTGAGATCCATAACTCCTGTGAGCGTCAAATTATAGTTATTGCCGCTCCAGTCCAAACTGGTGGAACCCGCCACATACAACACCCTACTAATCGTGCCGCTACTGCAGGTGGAAGGTGCGCTGAGGGTGACGGTTCCTTTTAGGTCGATAGGCTGTCCGGATGAAATGTAAAACGTCACGTCAGTTCCAGTCACTGTTCTATTGTTGGCCGTCGTCAATCCTCTGGTGAATTCATAGAAGCCTGGATTGAAAGTGGCGTTATTGCTGAGGTTGACTGGGTTCGTGTAGCGGCCGGGGTCACAGCCGCCAGCCGGGCAGGTGGTGTAGGTGCGAGTCGTCAACCCCGCAGGTACCGTAAGCGGTGCCGGCAGTGCCGGCAGGGGATCTGCGGATCGGGTGGGTGCTGGGCTGCAGTTGCCGCAACTGTTTATTCCATTGTTATAGACGGTGATGCTGCCGGGAGCTGTGGCAATAGTAATCCCTGACTGGTTGGTTGTGACAAGCCCGCTCCCCGCAGCCTGACTGCCAATTAAAGCAGAGCAGCGATTCAAAGTGGCCTGGTCTGTACCATTGGCAGTGAAGCCGTTGATCGTGACAATACAGCTCGGATTCGAGGCTGCCGCCACCCCCGCCACCGCCTCCGCGCGGATCTGCCAGGCGTTGGCGCCGAGGATCTGGCCGAGGATCAGGCTGGTTGGGCGGGTGATGACTGCGCGCACGTATTGGTCGTTGCTGGTATAGCTTCCGCTGCCGCCGGGCGGGATGCTGATGGTGACCACCGCACTGTTGCTGGCATCCTTGAAGCCGTTTTTCTCGGCATAGAGTTTTGCCTCGATCGTCGCGTCGCTGACGCTCAAGTTGCGCGCCCGGCCGTTGGCTCCGGCGTGGGCTGCCGCATCGGCGGCGTTCTGCATCTGGCCGCGCACCAGGTAAGCGTTGCCGACGTCGATGGCCAGGGCGGCGAAGCCGAACAGGACGACCAGTAGCAGAGCCACCATCACGGCGACGGCGCCGGATTCGCGGTGAGAATGGAAATCAGGGTTGAGCGATTTCATGGCGGGATCCTTGATCAGTGTGCGGTAATGAGGCGGGGCAGGCCTGATGCGCCGGGGCGCATCGGCGTGGCGTGGTGCAATCAACGAATCACTCTTCGGACATTTCGGTTGTTGTCGCCAGCTTGATATCATTGCCCACAGCACTCAGCAGGGAACCCAGCAGCAAACCCTCGTAGGTGTACTCCACTTTCACCCGCAGCCAGTTGCCGGCCGGGCGCGTAGTGGCGGTGCCACTTTGATAGGTCACCGTGACGCCAGCACCCGTGTTCGGGTCGCAATTGCTGGTGCCGAAGGTGATGACCTCGCCGCAATAGTATTTCTTGGCGCGAGCCTTGATTTCGGTTTCCGTTTTCTTGACGGACGCGCCCGCCGCCACCACGCCGTAACGTGCCGCTTCGCGGCTGGCGTTGGTGATCAGCGCCTTGTCATACAGGGCGATGCTGAATTCGATGATGCCAAACAACAGCAGCAACAGCAGCGGCAACACCAGGGCAAATTCCACAGCGGCGACGCCGCGATGACGAGTGATGTTCATGGGAGCCTCGGAAGGGTCAGGTCGTAAGGTAGAAAAACCGGTGTAACCGGTGTATTTGCAGGCGGAAGTTCGGGCTGAGTGTGTATGCAAATAGCAGGAAGTTAACGGAAAATTATCCTCCCTTGCAGGGTGGAGTCAAGCGGTACTGCGGTTTTGAGGGGGTGGGTGAGTGGCAGCAGGCAAGTTCGCAACCCGAGGACATTTTATGAGGGTGCACCTCAAGGGTGCTTCTTGCGGGTGTCTTCGCGGGAATGGCAAATTCTTTTCGGTCAGCTTACTTTCCCCGGCTCTTTGCTGCGCCCGAATTTTGCGTCGCCGCCGACGGGCGCCAGGATTGCACCAGGTACAGTGGCCGGCCCTTGGCTTCGTCGAACATGCGGCCCAGATATTCGCCGATGATGCCGATCGACATCAGTTGCACGCCGCCTAGAAAGAGGATCACCACCATCAGCGAAGGGTAGCCATGCACGGGGTTGCCATGCACCAGTGTGTCCCAGATGATGGCGATGGCGTAGATGAAGGCGCACAGCGCGGTGAGCATGCCGAGGTAGGTCGCCACGATCAGCGGGCCGTTGGTGAATGAGGTAATACCTTCGATGGCGAAGTTCCACAGCTTCCAGTAGCCCCACTTGCTGCTGCCGGCGTGGCGCGCGTCGCGTTCATAGGGGATCTCGATCTGCGGATAGCCGATCCAGGCGAACAGCCCTTTCATGAAGCGATGCTGCTCGCGCAGTTGGCGCAGTGCCAGTACAGCGCGGCGGCTCAAGAGGCGGAAATCGCCGACATCCTGCGGAATTTGCACTTGCCGGCTCATGCGTCGCATGACCCGGTAGAAGGTGTGGGCGGTGAATTTTTTCAGTGCGCTTTCTCCGTTGCGCTGTGTGCGTCGCGCATTCACGATATCCCAGCCTTCGCGCCAGTGGCGGATCAACTCGGGGATCAGTTCGGGCGGATCCTGCAAATCGGCATCGATGATCACCACGGCATCGCCCTCAGCATGATCGAGCCCGGCGGTCATCGCCATTTCCTTGCCGAAGTTGCGGCTGAGTTCGATCACCGCCACGCGCGTCGACTGGCCGGCAAGCTCGTGCAGCACGCGGCGGGTATCGTCCTTGCTGCCATCATCGACGTAGATGATCTCTGCTGCCATCTTTGGAGCCAGGCCATCGAGCATGGCGGAAAGCCGCTTATGAAAGGCCGACAGCACTTCGGCCTCGTTATAGGCGGGAACAATGACCGAGAGCGTCAAGGGCAGCAGGTTGTCGGCGGCGGCGGATGCTGGTGCATGTGTGGAGGTGTTCATGTCGGTCGCGTTTGCTTGTGTCGATTCATCAATCCGTTTCACTACGGTCCGAAAAGCCCACAGTCGGCTGCCAGTGAAATTCCAGAATAGTACCAGCAGGGCGGCCAGCGCCTGGGCGAGCAAATAATGCAGTTGCAGCAGATGCAGGCCAAGATACATCAGCAGGGTGTTGAGCGCGGCACCGAGCAGAGCCACCGTGAGAAATTTCGGCAGTACCGTGCTGTGGCGGGCATGGCTCTTGAAGGTCAGGCGGCGGTTGAGCAGGTAATTGACCAGCGCCCCGACCGCGAAACCACAAAGCGAAGCGGGCAGCGGATCGAGACCGAAGGTTTCCACCAGTAGTGCCAGCGTGGCGAAGTGGGCTGCGGTACCCACGATGCCCACCGCGCTGAAGATGAAAAACTGCTGCAACATCAGGGCTGCATATCCTTGGGTGGCTGTTCGCTGGGTGCCCGGCCGTAACGGGCGATCAGTTCTTGGTATTGCGGCAAATTACGCAGCAGCACCGAATCATGATCATCTTCATAGACCAGACGAAAAGCCTGGCCAGTCAGCAGCAATTGGCGCAGCGGCGCGTTGTTCTCTAAGATCACATAGTCGATCCGCTGTTGTTCGAACAAGGGGCGCCAGTTGGCCTGGCCGTGATACATGGCATGGTAGTTTTGCATGAATTTTTTGCCATACACATCCTGAGCTTCCCTTTGTTTTTCGTTTTCCAACTGATCGGCATTATGCCGCTTTCTGTTGTTCATGCTGAGCGTTGACCCATTGCTTCAAGAAGTTAGCTGGCGAGGCGTAGCCGAGCGTGGAATGCAACCGCTTGCGGTTGTAGAACGGCTCGATGTAATCGAAGATGTCCGCCCGGGCTTCAGCCT
>JAGOVA010000087.1 GCA_018061005.1 Sterolibacterium sp.
GGCTCATCTTGAGCGCGATCTCGACCGCCGAAGCCCCATCCGAAGCATAAAAACAATGCCCCAACGCCCCGCCGGTCAGCGCCGACAACCGTTCAGAAAGCTCGACCACCGGCGCATGGGTAAAGCCCGCCAGCATCACATGCTCCAGCCGCTCCAGCTGGTCGTGCAAAGCCGCATTGATGCGCGGATTCGCATGGCCAAACAGATTGACCCACCACGAACTCACCGCATCCAGATAACGCTGCCCGTCGTAGCCATACAACCAGACACCCTTGGCATGCGAAACCGCAATCAACGGCAAGGTTTCGTGCGCCTTCATTTGCGTACAGGGATGCCAGACGGCGTGCAGACTACGCTGAAGCAAAGTCATAAAAAAACTCAAGAACTCAATGGGGTCAGGTCTTTAATTATCACATTTCCATGACCCAACATGACGGCTTGAGTGTGCTTTCCGCTAGATTTTGGAAAAACACCACAATGTCATGCCGCCCCCTTCCATTGGCTATCTGTCTCCAATATCATTAAAGACATACCTGCATTGGCAAACACCGAACACCGACCCGTGCCTGAACAAAAACGAAGCAACTCACGGAATCAAGGAAACAAGGAAACAAGGGAACAACCCCCATGAAAAACACCACAGGATTGCTGCACCGCTTTCACTCCAGCATCATCCTGCGTAGTGCCGCGCTGGTGCTGCTGCTCTCAGGCATCGTCGGTTACGGCATGATGAACGTCATCACACGCTATGTAGAGCCGACGGTGCAGGAGTCGATCACCAAGCGTTTGGGCGATCTGGTCAAAACGGTTGAAAACACCGCGCGGATTGCCTGTTTTCTGGGCGATACCCATCTGGCGGAAGAAGTCGCCAAAGGCTTGCTGATGAGCCGGGATGTCGAACGCGTGGTGATTTCCAACGACCAGGGCGTACTGGCTGATCTCGACCGCAAGACACTGGAAAAACAGCTTTCATCCAGCACCAGCACGTCCACACCACCAACGGCAGCGGCAGCACCGACACCGACAATCTCCGCGAAAACAAAGGCCACAATCAACGAGCACTATCCTGAAGGTTCCACCATCCGTATGCTCACCTCGCCCTTCAAGGCAGAGAGCAACATCGGCAAGATCGTCGTCGTGCGCAACCAGGCATCCATTGATGCGCAGATCGATGAAGCCATGAGTTTCATCCGCACGCTGACCATCCTTCAGTCAGCCGTCATTATCCTTGTCGTGGCACTCATCGCCGTGGGCTATATCGCCCAGCCCATCCATCGTATTTCACGCCAGCTCAATGAACTCTCGGCGGTTGATGGCGAAAAACTCATTACCCCCGCAGGGCATGGCAAAAACGAAATTGGCCAACTGGTCAGCGGTATCAATGCCCTGGTCGATCGCTTGGTACGCGGCTTGATGACCGAACGCACCTTGCGTATGGAACGCGAAATCGAGGAAAAACGTTTCCGCGCCATTTTTGAAAATGCCGAAACCGGTATTTTCGTTATTGACAGCGATGCTCAACTGAAATCATTCAACCCCGCATTCAACCGTGCGCTGTGGCTCAATGAAGATGACCTGCAGAAAATCATCGCTGGTCTGCCAGTCTATCTGGTCGATTACGTTGGCGAGCAGGCGGGGCATGTCCGCACACTCATCGAAGACTGCCTGAAAGAGCACCGCGCCAAGTCTGCCGAGCTGATGCTGCTGGGCAACAATGGCGGGGTGCGCTGGGTCAACATGATTCTCAACCCTGTGGAAGACAACCTGATCCAGGGCGTGATCAACGATGTCACCGAAAACAAGATGCGCGAAGCGCAAGCCACCAAACTGGCGCTAACGGATACGCTGACAGGGCTGGGTAACCGCCTGGGCTTTGAGCGCCAGATCGACACCCTGATTGCCGAGCGCAAGATCAACCACGATCGCATATTCACGCTGATGTTCATTGACCTCGACCACTTCAAGGAAGTGAACGACACGCTGGGGCATGATGCAGGTGATGCCATCCTGACCCATGTTGCACGCCATATCGAGCACTCCATCCGCAAAGCAGACTTTGCGGCTCGCCTGGGGGGCGACGAATTCGTTGTGCTGCTCCCCTTCGTCGCTGACGAAAAAATCGTCAACCGGCTGGCGACCAGCCTCATTGCCAACATCTCCAAGCCCGTTCGCACCGCTTCAGGCGCCGAAGCGCGCGTCGGTGCCAGCATCGGCGTCGCCCTCGTCGACGAACCCGACCTCAAACGCGAAGAGATCATCAAGCGTGCCGACCTGGCGTTGTATGCGGTCAAACAGGCCGGCCGCAATAGTTTCCGCATCTACGACGCCGCCACCATGCCCCCCGCCAGCACATAAACGTCTGCCCCTGTTGCCATGTCCAGCCCGCATCGCTCCGCCCCCGAACACTTCCTCAACCGCGAACTTTCCCTGCTGGCCTTCAACCGCCGCGTGCTCGCGCAAGCGGCCGATGCACGGGTTCCCCTGCTGGAACGTCTGCGCTTCCTGTGCATAGTCTCCAGCAATCTCGATGAGTTCTTCGAAATCCGCGTGGCCGGGCTCAAGGAGCAAATCAAGTTCGGCAGCGCGACGACCGGCAGTGATGGCCTGCTGCCCACCGAGGTATTCCGGCGGGTGGGGCTCGAAGCCCACACCATCATTGCCGAGCAATACGCCCTGCTCAATGACGATATCCTGCCGGCTCTGGCACAAGAAGGCATCCAGTTCATCCGCCGCAGCCTGTGGACAGCCGAACAGAGCGCATGGATCCATGACTACTTCCTGCGTGAAGTCATGCCGCTGCTCACCCCGATCGGCCTTGACCCGGCGCACCCATTTCCCCGCGTCCTCAACAAGAGCCTGAATTTCGCCGTAGAACTCACCGGCGCGGATGCCTTTGGCCGCAACTCGGGTGCAGCCATCGTCCAGGCACCCCGCGCACTGCCCCGCGTGATTCAGCTCCCCGCTGAACTCACCGGCATCGACCATGGCTTCGTCTTCCTCTCCTCGATATTACACCAGCATGTCGGCGAACTTTTTTCTGGAATGCAGGTGCTCGGCTGCCACCAGTTCCGCATCACACGCAATTCCGATCTTTTCGTGGATGACGAAGAAGTCAAGAACCTGCGAACCGCATTGCAAGGCGAACTGCCCCAACGTCATTTCGGCGATGCCGTACGCCTCGAAGTGGCGGACGGCTGCACCGAAATCGTCGCCGACTTCCTGCTGCAGCAATTCAACCTGAGCCGCGCCGATCTCTACCGTGTCCCAGGCATCGTCAACCTGGTGCGTCTGAACGCCATCCCCGACAAAATCGACCGCCCCGATCTCAAATACCCCCTCTTCCAGCCCAACCTGCCCAAGGTGCTCACCCGGCGTTACGACATTTTCGCCAGCATCCGCAAACAAGACTTGCTGCTGCATCTGCCCTTCCAGTCATTTAACCCGGTCATCCAGTTTCTCCAGCAGGCTGCCGACGACCCGCACGTAGTCGCCATCCGCATGACGGTCTATCGCACCGGCACAGATTCCGTACTGATGGAACACCTGCTGCGTGCCGCGCGCCAGGGCAAGGAAGTGACCGTCGTTGTTGAACTGATGGCGCGCTTTGATGAAGAGGCCAACCTCAGCATCGCCACCCGCCTTGAAGAAGTCGGCGCGCATGTCGTGTATGGCGTATTCGGTTACAAGACCCACGCCAAAATGCTGCAAGTACTGCGCCGTGAAGAAGGCGGCTACAAGCGTTACTGTCACCTCGGCACCGGCAACTACCACCCGCGCACCTCGCGTTTCTACACCGACTTCGGCCTGCTCACCTGCCATGACGAAATCAATGCCGACGTGAGTGAAGTCTTCAAGCAACTCACCGGCCTGGGCAAAGCCCACGCGCTGCTGCATTTATGGCAGGCTCCCTTCACCCTGCACACCAACATCCTCACCGCGATCCGCGCCGAAACTGCCGCGGCTCAAGCGGGGCGCAAAGCGCAGATCATCGCCAAGATGAACGCCCTGGTCGAACCGGAAATCATCGAAGCCCTCTATGAAGCCTCACAAGCCGGGGTGCCGATCGAACTGATCGTGCGCGGTGTCAGCACACTGCGCCCGGGCATACCCGGCCTGTCGGAAAATATCCGTCTGCGCTCGATCATCGGCCGCTTCCTCGAACACACCCGCATCTTCTACTTCCATGCCGACGGCACTGAAAAACTTTATCTGTCGAGTGCCGACTGGATGGAACGCAACGTCTTTCGTCGCATTGAAATCAGCTTCCCCATACTCGACCCCAAGCTCAAGCGACGCATCATGAACGAAGGCCTGAACCCCTACCTCACCGACAACGCCCAAGCCTGGGAAATGAACAGCGAAGGCAAATATCAGCTCAAGCCCAGCCGACGCGCCCGCAGTTGCGCCCAGGAAAACCTCCTCGCCAATCTGGCGATCGCCCTCTGATTTTCTGCCTGTTGCCCTTGAAATCAGCAACCAGTACCCCCATAATCGGGGCACGGTTGTAATTCCGGCGAACTGGAGGCGTTCTGGACAGGGGTTCGACTCCCCTCACCTCCACCCAAGCACACCGGAACAGCAATAAATGTGTGTTTGGGTGGGGGTGTACTGGCTTCGACAGGGCGGGCAAAGGTAAGCAGGCAACCCGAAAGGCGACGAACGTAATTCGCGCAAAACCACAAACGCCAACGATGAGCGTTTCGCACTGGCCGCTTAAGGCCTATGCCGAGGCCGCTTTAGCCTTGTAACCAAAGAAAAGCCGGCGGGGACTTCGGTCCCCGTCGTCATTTCTGTCATTCCCGCGCGTTGCCAAGCCCGCAGGCTGCCATACAAAACATGACCCGATGCGTATATTTCACGGGCATTTTCATCCGGCACGACCGCAACATTCAGCCGTTATTATTGTTATTGTTATTGTTATTGTTGTTATTGTTGTTGTTGTTATTACTGAAGCCCAACTCGCCGCGCTGCGGGGCAGCACCTGCTGCCAACGCCCCCGGCAGCCCCAGGACAAGCCCGGCAGTGCCCAGCATCACCAGCTTGCCCCCTTGTCGCCAGGCATGTCGATCGAGGATCGAGATCTCTTTGCGGTTACACCAAAGCGTCTTCTCCTGACGTGCCGCCGGGACATCCATCTGCCGTACCGCCTGATCGCCACAGCAACAATGAATCTTGCCCTCGTGGTAGATCAGGTGATCCTCCTTCCGGCGGCGGTCGTCGGCCAGCCAGCGCACCAGGGCTTCTTCAAGCGCCGCGCGGGCAGCGTCATCCTCAAGGCGCAAGGCGTTCAGAAAGCACTCCACCGTATGCGCGGCGCGCGCCAGATCCTGTGGCTTCATGGCGAATCTCCGGCAGGTGGCAGAAAATGGAACTCGAAATTCTGGAAGGGCAGGTTCAATGCCTGAATGTGATAGAAGGCGTTGTTCTTCTGCTTCTGATAATGGTACTCGCGCAAATGTAACGTGGTAAAGAACAGGTTGTTACGCACCCCGCGCTGATAAAGCGGGCGGTGCAACGCGATCAACCCCGTCAGATCGGCCATCAGATACGCATCACCACATGCCGCACTCGGCATCAGACAATTAAAAAACAGCTGATGGCTGAACAGGTGCTCTTGCTTGGTGCGCTGTTCATCGCCATAAACCACCGGCGTATCGCGCAACATCTGCAGATAGAGCGTGTTGCGAACCGGTTCCTCACAATGCACCTCGAACAACTGGCGACGCACATGAATGACGACGCGATCACCCGCAAGCAGCGTGTGCCAGCGCGCCCGTGACTTGAGCAACTGTGAGCCCAATGGATGCAATTCGCCATTAAGCTCCAGAACGAAAGCCGTATCGCTGTACAACTCGCGCAGCACCGGATCGGCGGCGATCAAGGCCGGCAAGGCATTGCGCGCTTCGGCAAGCTCGCTGCCAAGCAGCACGCCATCGGTCGGCGCAGCCGGTTCCGCCAGTGCCAGACTCGTCGCCGGGTGCATCCGCAGCGCGTAATCGCGTGCCCTGAGCTGCTGCACGGCGGCTTCGTCTGCGGGGTAGGAAAGCGGCTGGTCGGCGTAGATTGCGCGCTGCAAATCACAGGTGTAAGAACGCCCGCGACCTGACTGGTGCTTGACCACCGGGCAGCCGGTATGACAGATCGAAAGATGCCCGCAGCGTCGACAAGCCGGGTCGAAACCCTGGCGCGCATGCGCCGCCGCGATCTTGCGCGCACCGTTGGCGAGAATGTGTTCAAGCGGATCGGTCAGGATATTGCCGTAACGAAATTCTTCGAGACCCTGCCCGCGCACGCAGGAATAAACCGAGCCATCGCTTTGCAACAGATAAAACCGCTCGCCGCAATTGCGGGCATGCGTACAGTAACTTGGCTTGAATTCGTCGAACCAGTGACGACGCAGCCCGTCTTCCAGCTCGGTGCCGACGAAAGCCGCCTTCAGCGCGTCATACAAGGCGCGTTGACGCTCGGCAGTCACCGGCGTGAACGCCTGCGCCCCCTTGCTGCGGCGGTTCAGCTCGCTGGCAAAGGCGAACATGATATTGAACTGGTTCATGTCAAAGCCAATCTCGCGATGGATGAACCAGATGTCGTCAATGATCGCCGGAATGTCGTCCAGATGTTCGGCACACAACGTGGCAGAAATCTTCTTGGCATACGGATAGGCCGCCAGCAACCGCAGATTTTCATGGGTGCGCGCCAGCCAGCCCCGACCGCCGCGCGTCACGCGATACCGTTCATGCAGCCGCAACGGCAAATCAATACTGGCACTGATCGACACCTTGTGCGCCTTGAAAAGTTCCAGCAACGGCGCAAAACGATACAAATTGGTCTTGATATGCGGTGCTGCCTTGACATGCCCGAGTGCATGCAGCGCGTCGTAATGCCGCAGGTAATGTGCGCGTATCAGCCGGAACAATTCGTCGAGCACCGCCGGTGGCAAGGTCGTCACCTCACCGCCGTGCAACGACACATTAAACGCCAGCACCCCCGCCTCATCCAGCGCCTGCAACGCGTGTCGCAGGGTCGCAACGGCGCGCCCGGCATCCTCCTTCAGCGCGGCCTGCGACGTCTGCTCGCCAAGATAACAGTACGCACAACCCAGATTGCAACACAACGTCGGCACATACAGCAGATGAATCGCACGGCCGCGCACACGCGCCTCCCCCTGATCTGCCCCCGGCTCCACCATTGCAAGCCCTGCATTCACCCCTGCACCCCCTCGATACGGGCGTTCGGCACCGCCTTGCGTACCCGCTCGACGACCTTGCGTACCAGCTTGTCGAACTTGGCCGCCTTGTTGCGGGTGATTTTCTCCTGCTTGCGGGCATTGGTCGGAAAACGTGCACGCTCGATCACCAGCGCACGCCCCCCTTGGCCCAGCAACTGCAAGCGGCCCTCCGGCTCGCTCACCACCACTGCCCGCAGATTGGCGAAATAAACGATCTCTGCCCCGCAAAGCAGATAGCGATTGCCGATCAGCAGCACTTTCGGCACGGACAGCCAAAGAATCAGCGGAAACAGTAACAACAGAAACCCCGCCACGTCCAACGTCATCCCCACCAACAAACCCATAACCACGCCCGAAGCGCAAAGCCAGCGCCGCCCACGGCTCGGCACAGCCGCCCCCGCATGCGCATAACGCAGGCTGATAAAAGCCTTCAAATCCGGCTTGACCTCCGTCACCGCCATCGCTGCCCTCCTCCCAATGCAACACGCGCGAACTTATTTATAACGCCGACAACAAACGGTTGAAGTTTACGCCATCCCCGCGCAGGCGGGGATCCATACAGGCTGTCAGTCCACTCCCATGGATTCCCGCCTACACAGGAATGACGTGAGGGACGGAATGACCGCGTAAAGTTCAATACGCCAGGCGCTGGCTGATCGCAAGGATACTGCGCGCTACTACCGCCGGGGTGCCAGCACGCGTATCGCCGAAGAGCGGGTGATCGCAGCAAGAGACGCGCTCAAGCAGATCGAACAAAATCCTGGCCTGTTTTTCCTCAATGCAGCGCAGCGAGCGCGGCTTCTGGGGCTTTATCCAGCACCTTGAGCAGGGCTTTGGCAGCACCGGTTGGGCTGCGCTTGCCCTGTTCCCAGTTGCGGATGGTGTCCAAGGACACGTTAATCCGCTCGGAAAACTCCGCCTGGCTCAAACCCAGGCGCTTGCGGCGCGCGTCAAGATAGTTGTCGCCTCAGTCATGCGGCCAACGGTTGAGTATTTTGCCCAGCCAAATGCGTCTTTATGACGGAGTCGCGTTCGGGATTGAGGGTCACGGCGCCGACAGGTGCCCAG
>JAGOVA010000088.1 GCA_018061005.1 Sterolibacterium sp.
GCGGATTATGCCAATCCCGAGTATTACTCGAATGACAATATGAAGGCTGCGGGTTACTGATTCCCGCCGTCATATTGATGCGACACCAGCGCCCCGTACCCTGACCGGTCGGGGCGTTGTTTTTTCGGGGACAGCATAGTCCTGCAGGGGAGTCCATACTCTGTATGGACGATGCGGCAGCATGGGGTGCGCCGTAAATTCAAAAAAATTTACGATAAAAACAGGAGGGGATGACTGTGAACCATAGTCTTGATACTGGGCTTGAGGAGTATTCATGCGATTGCTGATGGGTGTGGCCATGTCGTTGATCGTTGCGATCGGCGCGTATATTTCCTTCACGTCGCGACCCTTGCCGGTTTTTGCGGCAACCTCGACACCCGTGAGTCGCTTTTCAACGACCGGGCTGGCACTGGCGGGCAACCGGCTGGTTGCCGTGGGTGAGCTGGGGCATATCAAGATCAGCGAAGACCAGGGTAAAACTTGGCAAGATGCCCAGATCAAGGATGGACGCGGTTCGGCATTGACGCAGGTCACCTTCTTCAATGACAAGAACGGGGTCGCTGTTGGCCATGACGCCTGGGCACTGGTCACCGAAGATGGCGGCCTGAGCTGGCGCGAAACCCTGTTTGACAAAGCGGTTTCCGAACCTTTGCTGGGTGCCTGGGGGCTGGCGGAAGGCTCGGCCTTTGCGTTTGGCAGCTTTGGCCGCTTCTTTGTTTCCACAGATCACGGACGCACCTGGAACCGGCAAAAGCTGGGCGCAGAAGACATGGACATGCATATTTATGCGATGGCCGGTGCTCCGGATGGTCATCTGATGCTGGTGGGTGAGCGTGGGTTGGCCATGAAATCGGTCGATTCCGGAACGACCTGGCAAAAAATCCCCGAGTTCTATCGCGGCACCATGTTCGGTGTGATCCGTGTCAGTGCCGATGAGTGGATCACCTATGGCTTGCGCGGCAACGTGTTTTCGACCAAGGATTTTGGCGCGAACTGGCAGCAGGTGCAGACCGGGCTGTCTGTCGGGCTGTTTGGTCACACCGTCCTCGACGATGGCACGATTCTGCTCTTTGGCCAGGGCGGTGCGGTGGTGGTGTCGCACGACAAGGGCGCCAGTTTCCAGATTGTTCAGGAAAATAAAGGGAATAATCTGACCGCTGTGGTCGCCCTGCCGGGCGGTCGGCTGGTTTCGGCTGCGCTGGGCGGCATACACGAACTCAAACTGGATGGCGTCAAGCAGGGGGTAGGTCAATGAGCACAACAGCAGCCGCGACGGTCAAGAAGAATCGTCGCACCACCCCTTCGGCTTTCCGCAGGTTCGTTGATCGTTGCGCTGATTTTCTGATTGGTTACCGGCGCATCCTGTTCACCATCTTTGTGGCGATGACGCTGGGTTTTGGCTATTCCGCCACGAAGATTCAGCTCGATCCGGGATTCCTCAAGATGATCCCGATGACGCATCCGTACATGCAGACGTTCGAAAAGTACATGTTCACCTTCCCGGGGGCGAATCAGCTGCTGATCAACGTCCAGTGGAAGGGGCAGGGCGATATTTACAACAAGGAGTTTCTCGACACCCTGCGTAAAGTTACCGATGCGGTGTTTTTCACGCCCGGGGTGCAGCGTAACAAGCTGGCTTCGTTGTTTACGCCGAACGTGAAGTATGTCGAGGTGACGGAAGATGGCTTCAAGGGCGATGTGGTCGTTCCTGCCCAGTTTTCTTCAGACAACCCGGCGGATCTGGCGCAGGTGCGTGTCAATGTGACGCGCTCCGGGGAAGTGGGTCGTCTGGTCGCGTCCGATCTTCGCTCGGCGATGGTAGCGGCCGAACTGCAGGAAAAAGACCCGAATAATCCCGGCCAGCGGCTCAATCTCTATGAAGTCTCCAAACAGATGGAAGAGATCCGCCAGAAATACCAGAGTGCCAATGTCGAGATCGGCGTGATGGGCTTCACCATGCTGGTCGGTGAAGTGGTTTCGGGGCTGATCGGGGTCTTCACCTTCTTTGCCATTGCCTTTGTCATCACGGCGGTTTTGCTGTTCCTGTATTGCCGTTCGCTCAAACTGACGGCGGTGGCTTTGGTCGTGGCACTGCTGCCGGTGGTCTGGCTGCTCGGATTGCTGCCGCTGTTGAATCTGGGCATCGACCCGATTTCCATGCTCGTGCCCTTCCTGATTTTCTCCATTGGCGTATCGCACGCGGTGCAGATGACCAATGCCTGGAAGCTCGAAATGCTCAAGGGGGCGACTTCGGAAGAGGCCGCGCACGCCGCTATCCGCAAGCTGTTCATTCCGGGGACGGTGGCATTGCTCACCAATGCGTTGGGCTTCATGGTTATCATGCAGATCGAGATTCCGATTGTGCATGAGCTGGGCATCACCGCCTGTCTGGGCGTGTTGCTGATGATTGTCACCAACAAGATGATGCTGCCGATCATCCTCTCGCACCTCAAGCTGGAAGCGCGGGCGATGAAAGCCAATGAAATGGACGGCGTCGGCAAGCATCCGTTGTGGTGGCGGTTGTCGGTGTTCACCCAGCCGAAGCCGGCACTGGCGATTTTTGCAATCACCACGATCCTGACCGTGGTCGGCACGATGGAAGCGCGCAAACTGCAGATTGGCGACATCGGCGTGGGCTTCCCCGAACTGCGCCAGTCTTCGCGTCTGAACAAGGACACCAAGCAGATTGCCGACAGCTACCAGATCGGGACGGATGTCCTGACCATCATTGCCGAAGCGCAGAATATCAAGGAAGGCTGTCTTGATTATCCGCTGATGAACACGCTGGAACGGCTCGAGTACTACATGCGCGGCGTGGATGGTGTGCAGTCGGTGATCAGCGCACCGACCATCGGCAAGATTGTGGTCGCCGCACAGAACGAAGGCAGCCCGCGTTGGGGTGCGATCGGTCGCAGCTATGAAGCGCTGCGTCAGGGCGGGCGCGCTTACGATCCCGAATACGGCATCAACACCGAAGCCTGCCAGGCGATTCAGGTGATGGTGTTCCTCAAGGATCACAAGGGGGCGACCCTGCATCACGTCGTGGCCGAAGCCAAGAAATTCATGGCGGCCGAAAAGAACGACCATGTGCTGCTGCGACTGGCCGGGGGCAACGCCGGGGTCATGGCGGCCACCAACGAGGCGGTCGAGGAAGCTGAAGTCACCATGTTGCTGGCGATTTTTGGTGCCATCACCGTGCTGTGTCTGATTACCTTCCGTTCGTGGCGTGCGGCGGTGTGCATCATCGTGCCGTTGATGCTGGTGTCCGTGTTGTGTAACGCGCTGATGCCTGCTTTGGGGATCGGCCTCAAGGTGGCCACCTTGCCGGTGATCGCGCTGGGGGTGGGTGTGGGCGTGGACTACGGTATTTATCTGTTCGAGCGGATTCAGCACCAGATGGAGCATCTGGGGCAGGATCTGCGCACCGCTTTCTACGAAGCCATGTGCCAACGCGGGACGGCCGCCGTGTTTACCGCGATCACCATGTCGATCGGTGTCGGCACCTGGGCCTTCTCCACGCTCAAGTATCAGTCTGACATGGGCTTGCTGCTGGCTTTCATGTTCCTCGTCAATGTGCTGGGTGCGATCTTTTTCCTGCCTGCACTGGCTGCCTGGCTCAACATGCCTTCAGGCCAGGTCGATACCACCGGCCTGGATACGCCGCCGATCGAGGCGCATGGTGATTAACTGAAACTAACCGACGCGATGTTCGCACCGCTGGGCATCGTTTTCTGAACGTCGGTTGGTCACGATGATTGTGGTCATGCACGCTCCGCCGGGATTTTGATCCCGCCGGGGCGTGTTGCATTGGGGGTATTTGTTTCATCATCGGCGCGTGGCGATGGTGGCCATGAAAGTTAGAATGGCGTGATGTTTGCGCGCCCGATTTCATGGCTGTTTTTGTGGCTCTTCGCTATGCCGACGCTGGCAGCGGAGTCAGTGTCGGTGTCGGCAACTGAGCCGGCAACTGATGCAGCGTGGGCAGTGGATGCGCCGGAGGAGATCGCCCGGCAGGTGCGTCCGTATCTGCGCGATGAAGTGGCCAGTTCCCGTCGCTTGCAGCACCTGCTGACGGAAATTCTGGCGACGGAAGGTTATTTTTCGCCGCAGTTCGAGTTTGCGGTGGATGACCGTGGCCGCCGTGTGCGGATCGAGCCCGGCACGCGCACGACGATACGGCAGGTGGAGATCCGCCTCGATGGCGCGTCAGGGGCGATCGACGCGCGACGGCGGGAGGCTTTGATCTCGACGTGGACCTTGCCGGTGGGCCAGCCCTTTCGTCAAGCGCAGTGGAACGAGGCCAAGCAGCAGTTGCTGGCGCGATTGCTGGCCGATGAGTATGCCGCCGCGCGCTTGCAGGACAGCAGCGCGCAGATTGATGCGGCGGCACATGTGGCCGACCTGAGCCTGCAGTATGAGGTGGGCGCGCGTTACCGGTTTGGCGCGTTGAAAGTCGAGGGCTTGCAGCGTTACACGGTAGAACTGGTGCAGCGTTACAGCCACGCGGCAGGTCTTCTCGCAGGCCAGCCGTATCGCGAGGAAACACTGAATGCTTTACAGGCGAACCTGCAGGCGACCCCTTATTTTTCGTCTGTGCAGGTGACGCTGGATCGAGAGCATCCGCTGGCGGAAGCCGATGGGGGGGAAGGCGTTGTAGAAGCGCCTGTCCTGGTGCGGGTACGTGAGCGAGCTGCCCACCGGGTGGCGTTGGGCGCGGGCGCCAGTTCAAACACCGGCGCGCGTGTCGAGCTGGGTTATCACACGCCGGATTTCGTCGGTCAGGCGTGGGCGTTGAACAGCGGTTTGCGTCTGGAGCAAAAGAAACAGACGGCTTATGCCGACTTATTCATGCCGCCCGATCCGCGTGATCGTCGGCATAGCCTGGGTTTCATGGCTGAAGTGAGCGACATACAGGGCTTGCGCAGTGACCGTTATGCTTTCGGCGCGCAAACCGTGCAGCAGCGTGGCAGCATAGAACAGCGGTTGTCGCTCAACTGGCAAAGCGAGCGGCTGACGCCGGAAGGCGTTGAGTCGGTGGTCAGTCGCGCGCTGGTGCCTAACCTGATGTGGACCTGGCGGCAAGTGGATAGCCTGCTGGAGCCGCGTCAAGGCAGCGTGATTCAGGCGCAGGCCGGCGGTGGCGCGAAGCTCGCGTTATCTGATCAGAATTTCATCCGTCTGCATGGCCGAATTCAGCATTATCTGCCGTTGGGGCGGCGCGATACCTTGATGTTGCGCGGCGAACTGGGCGGTACGCTCGCGCCTTCACGCCAGCATATTCCGCAGGATTACCTGTTTCGTACCGGCGGGGCAGGGGCGGTGCGGGGCTATGCCTACCAGAGCCTGGGGGTTGCAGAAGGGGCGGCGACGGTGGGCGGGCGTTATCTGGGCATTTTCAGTGCGGAGCTGACGCATTGGCTGACCGATGTCTGGGGCGCGGCGGCATTCGTCGATGCGGGCGATGCCTGCGACAGCCCGCATGACCTGCGGCTGGCGATGGGCTATGGGCTGGGCGCGCGCTGGCGCAGCCCGGCGGGGCCGATCGGCCTTGATCTGGCCTATGGGCAACAGGCGCACAGCATGCAGCTGCATTTTTCGCTGGCCATCCCTTTCTGAGCGTTTGATGATGCGGCGATTCCTTCATTTCACCACGTTCATTCTGCGGACAGGGATGGTACTGCTGCTGGTGACGTGCGCGACGCTGGCCTGGCTGGCAGGGACGACGGCCGGTTTGTCGCAGCTGGCGGAATGGGCGCAATGGGTTGGCAACGCCAACGGGGGGCAACTGCAGATCGAGCGGGTGACGGGGCATTTATGGGACCGTTTTGCGATGGGTCGCCTGCACTGGCAATCGGCAGAGCTCGATCTTGAGATCGACGGCTTGCAACTGGACTGGTCGCCGCTGGCGTTAGCGCAGGGTCGTCTGGAAATCGCGCGCCTGACGCTGGTTTCGGTGCGCGTGCACACCCCGCCCAGCCAGACCCCCACGCCACTCCCCGCCGATCTGCAATGGCCTTTCGGCCTTGGGGTGCGTATCGGCCAGTGGCAGGTGGGGCGGCTCGTCGTGGAAGGACATGCGCTGGCGCAGGAAATCAGCGGGCAGTATGACCACGATGGTGGTCAGCACCAGCTGAACGCACTCCGCTTGCAGGGCGGCGATGTGGCGGTGGCGGGGGAGGTGCGGCTGGCGGATCATCCGCCGTTTGCGCTGGCCGGCAAGCTGCAGCTGTGCGGCCAGGTGGAGGCCAGGCCGTTAGCACTCACTCTTGATTTGAATGGCTATTTATCTAGGTTTTATGTAAATGCTGTGGCAACGCAAGGGGTGGTGGGGCTGGCGCAGGCGGTGGTCATCCCGCTGGCTTTGGTGCCTTATGAAAGCCTGCATGTGCAAGTGGATCAGCTCGATCCGGCGGCCTGGCATCCGGCGGCGCCACCGGCGCGGCTGAGTCTGGCAGCCGATTTTGTGCCGGAGGGCGATGGGCTGGCCGGTCGATTTACGCTACACAATCATCAGCCTGGTGCGCTGGATCAGCAGCGTCTGCCGCTCATGGATTTGCGTGGTCACTTGCGCTGGCAGGCGGGGCGAGCCACGTTCAGCGAGTTGGTGGCGAGTTTGTCGGGCGGCGGACGGCTCCTCGGGCAGGGGGCGTGGCGTGAGCGGCATTTGCAGCTCGAGCTGAGCGCGCATCAGCTGGATCTGGCCAAAATCGACAGTCGCTTGCGCCCGACCCGGCTGGTGGGCGCATTGGGTGCGAGCCTGGGCGCGGATCGTCAGGCAGTGCGGGTGAGCTTGCGCGATGCGCGCTATCAACTGGAAGCCGATGTGACGTTGCAGGGCGGCCATCTGAAAATTCCGCATCTGAAGCTGGCCGCTCAGGCGGCGCGTCTGGATTTGCAGGGGGAGATGCAGCTCGATGTGCCCCGCCGCTTTTCGGCGGCCGGACAGTTGCAGGATTTCGATCCCAGCCGCTTTGCCCAGCTGCCTGCTGCGCGGCTGAATGCCGATTGGCAGGCGAGTGGCCAGCTTGCGCCGCAACCCCGGCTGGAGGCGCGCTTCAGGCTGCACGACAGCCAGATTGTGCAGCAGCCCTTGCAGGGGCAAGGCACACTGAGTCTGGACTGGCCAAAAATTCCGCGCATGGAGATTGAGTTGCGGGCGGGCAGTAATCGTCTGCAGGTGTCGGGCGCGTATGGCCAGCCAGAGGATCGTTTGCAACTGGCGGTGGATGCAGCGCATCTGGATGAGTTGGCCGGGCTGGGGCTGGCGGGCGGGCTGGTCGGGCAGGGGGTGCTGGTCGGCGATTGGCGCAGCCCGCAACTGAATTTGCAGTTGTCTGCGGTAGCCCTGGGCTGGCGTGACCATTTCAGGCTGGCGGGTTTGAAACTGGCATTGAATACGGGGCCGCCGCCAGCCGTACCGTTGAATCTCGATTTGTCGATCGCCCGGCTCGACCTGCCGGAGCGTCCCGCGTTATTGCAGCAGTTTCAATTAACCGGCGAGGGCGTGTTGGCCGCGCATCGTCTGCGCGTACATACCGAGGTTGCGTTGGCGGGATCAAATCAGCTGACGCTGGCGATCCAGAGTGGTTGGGATGCCACGCGTCAGCGTTGGCACGGACAACTGCTTGAAGCTGCTGTGCAGGCGGCGGAGCGTGCGCGCAATGTGCGGTTGCTGCAGCCAGCAGCGTTCAGTCTGGCGGCACAACACTGGCAGCTGGAGCCGCTTGCCCTGAGCAGCCCGCTGGTCGATGGCCAGATTCATTTGCAGGGGCGTGCAGACGCACAACGGATGCAGCTGGAGATCAAGGCGGATGGCGCACGGATCGGCCAGGTCAGCGGGGAATTGCAGGCGGCCATGCAGGGGGCGTGGTCGCTGGACAAACGCGCTCGCTGGCAGGGCGGCCTGCACGTCGACATGGCCGATCTGGGCTGGCTGGCCGAGTGGATGGGGGAAGGCTGGGCGAGCGGGGGGCGCTTGCAGGGCGATGTGCAGCTGGCGGGGAGCCCGGCGCAGCCGTGGGCGAGTGGTCGTTTGCGTGGGCTGGATTTGTCTTTGCGGTTGCCGGAACAGGGCTTGACGCTGGCACGCGGGGCACTGGATGTGGAATTGCGTGACAACCGGCTGCAGATTCATCGATTCGGCTTTGAAAGCCCGTTACAGCCGCCACCGCGCGCACTCCGGCAGGTTGGCGGTGAAAGTCTGGCGCGTCTGACGGCGCAACCCGGGCGGCTGGATATGGTGGGTGAAATGCGTTTCGATCAGCCGACGGGGGTGAAGGA
>JAGOVA010000029.1 GCA_018061005.1 Sterolibacterium sp.
CGTCGAGGAGGTGGTGCGTCATGTGCATCTGCCGGAAACCATCTGGGTGGCTGATCTGGCCCACAAGGTGTCGGTGAAGGCGACGGAGGTAATCAAGGCCCTGATGAAGATGGGCACAATGGTGACCATCAATCAGTCGCTGGATCAGGAAACGGCGATGATCATCGTCGAGGAAATGGGGCATCGTCCCTTTGCAGCCAAGCTTGATGATCCGGATGCCTTCCTGGTTGAGGAGCAGAGTACGGCCACAGAATATGCGGTGATGCCGCGTGCGCCGGTGGTGACCGTCATGGGCCACGTCGATCACGGCAAGACCTCATTGCTGGATTACATCCGTAAAACGCGAGTGGCGCACGGTGAGGCCGGGGGGATTACCCAGCATATCGGTGCTTATCACGTCGAGACGCCGCGCGGGATGGTGACTTTCCTGGATACGCCGGGTCACGAAGCGTTTACAGCGATGCGTGCGCGGGGTGCCAAGGCGACCGATATTGTCATCCTGGTGGTGGCTGCTGATGATGGTGTCATGCCGCAGACCAAGGAAGCCATCCATCATGCCAAGGCGGCAGGCGTGCCCTTGGTGGTTGCGATGACCAAGATTGACAAGCCCGAAGCCAATCCGGATCGGGTCAAGCAGGAGTTGGTGGCCGATGGTGTTGTGCCTGAAGAGTATGGTGGTGACTCGCCTTTTGTGCCGGTTTCTGCCAAAACGGGTCAGGGGATCGACGAGCTGCTCGAACAGGTCTTGCTGCAGGCTGAAGTGCTGGAACTGAAAGCCGCACCGACGGCACCGGCGAAGGGGCTGGTCGTTGAAGCGCGTCTGGACAAGGGTAAGGGGCCTGTGGCGACCATCCTTGTGCAGAATGGTACCTTGCGGCGTGGTGATGCCCTGCTGGTGGGTGCGGTGTATGGCCGGGTGCGGGCGATGCTGGATGAAAACGGTCATCCCGTTGAGGAAGCCGGCCCGTCGTTTCCGGTGGAAATCCAGGGCTTGTCCGATGTACCGGGGGCAGGGACCGAAGCTGTGGTGCTGGCGGACGAACGCCGGGCGCGGGAAATTGCCCTGTTCCGTCAAGGCAAGTTCCGTGACGTCAAACTGGCCAAGCAGCAGGCAGCCAAACTGGAGAACATGTTCGAGAACATGGGGCAGGCCGAGGTGCGGCAGCTGGCACTGATCGTCAAGGCGGATGTGCAGGGTTCTCAGGAAGCACTGGTGCATGCGCTTGAAAAGCTGTCGACCGACGAAGTCAAGGTCAATATCATGCACGCCGCCGTCGGCGGCATCAGCGAGTCGGATGTGAACCTTGCGGCTGCATCGAAGGGCGTGATTATCGGCTTCAACACGCGAGCGGACGCTTCTTCGCGCCGCCTGGCTGAAACCCTGGGGGTGGATGTCCGTTATTACGGCATTATTTACGATGCGGTCGATGACGTGCGTGCCGCCTTGTCGGGCATGCTGGCACCGGAAAAGCGCGAGCAAGTCATCGGCATGGTCGAAGTGCGCCAAGTGTTCAAGATTTCCAAGGTGGGTACGGTCGTCGGTTGTATGGTCACCGATGGTTTGGTACGGCGCAATTCGCAAGTGCGTGTGCTGCGTAAAAGCCAGGTGGTGCATACGGGAGAGCTGGATTCCCTCAAGCGCTTCAAGGATGATGTCAAGGAAGTCAAGAACGGCTTCGAATGTGGCCTGTCGCTACGGAATTTTGATGATCTCGTCGAGGGCGACCAACTCGAGATCTTTGAAATCCAGAGCATTGCCCGAACGTTGTAATCAAGGGCTTCCCCGCATTTGTCGTGCGGGGAAGTGCGGCCTACCATCATGAATACCTTTTCTCGTAGTGACCGCGTCGCTGAGCAAATACGCCGCGAACTGGCCGAGTTGATCCGTCTCGAACTGAAAGATCCCCGGGTGCGTCTGGTGACGCTGACCGGTGTTGAGGTCACGCCAGATTACACGCATGCCAAGGTGTTTTTTACGACGCTGACGGATGCCACGCAACAAACGGAAATCGTCGCCGGATTGCGGCGGGCGAGCAGTTTCCTGCGGCGTGAACTTGGGCGGCGTATCAAGATCCATCACATACCCGATCTGCATTTCGTGTACGACGTTTCTGTGGAGCGGGGTGTGCAGCTTTCACAATTGATTGATGAAGCGGTGAGCCACACTGCGGCTCCTGACGACGTATCGCCGGGCGACGCATGAGTGCGCCCCGTCGGCCACCACGACGTCGTGTCGATGGGGTGCTGTTGCTCGACAAACCTTTGGGGATGACTTCAAATGCCGCCTTGCAGCAGGCGCGGCGTTTGTTCAACGCGGCCAAGGCAGGGCATACCGGCACCCTTGATCCGTTAGCGACAGGTTTGTTGCCGTTGTGTCTGGGCGAGGCCACCAAGTTTGCCGGGGAGTTACTCGAAGCCGACAAGGCTTACGATGCAACGATACGCCTGGGCGTGACGACTGAGACCGCCGATGCCGAGGGCGCGGTGCTTGAAGTGCGCCCCGTGGTCGTGACCGATGACGATATTGCGCGGGTGCTTGCGTCGTTTGTCGGCGAAATCATGCAGGTACCGCCGATGTATTCGGCACTCAAGCGGGATGGCAAGGCACTCTACGAGTATGCGCGCCAGGGGATCGAAGTGGAGCGTAAAGCGCGTGGTGTGAGCATCCAGCGTATTCGTCTGCTGAGCCGTGAGGGGGATGTTTTTTCCATTGCGGTGGATTGCAGCAAAGGCACCTATATCCGGACATTGGCTGAAGATATCGGCAAGGCGCTGGGGTGCGGAGCGCATCTGGCCGGTTTGCGCCGTACCCGCATCGGCGCGTATATTTTGCCGCATGCGCTGACATTGGCACAGATCGAGGCGGTCGCGGTGGCGGGGCGCGATGCTTTGCTGGCACCCGTGGACGCGTTGCTGGCCACCTTGCCGTGTGCCGCCTTGCCAGAGGCAGAGGCAATGCGCTTGAGTCATGGTCAGCCGGTACGCTGGCAGGGCGAGCCGGGACGCTATCGCGCCTATCAGTCGGCCGTTTTTCTGGGATTGTGCGAACTGGATTCCGAAGGCTGGTTGAAGCCGGGGCGTCTGATTGCCGGGCAGCCATGCTGAAATCCTGATGCGCCGCTGCCGACATTTTGCAGACTTGAGCTTGTACCTGAATTCCGACTATAATCGCACGTTTCCGAGCAACCCAATCCAAGAGAAATCAGATGGCTATTTCCACTGCTGAAAAAGCAAAGATCGTGAGTGACTACCAGCGTGCTCAAGGCGACACCGGTTCGCCCGAAGTGCAAATCGCGTTGCTCACTGCACGCATCAATGGCCTGACCGGTCATTTCAAGGCTAACGTCAAGGATC
Organism: Sterolibacterium sp.; assembly: GCA_018061005.1. Classification (GTDB taxonomy): domain Bacteria; phylum Pseudomonadota; class Gammaproteobacteria; order Burkholderiales; family Rhodocyclaceae; genus Sterolibacterium. The sequence goes on from JAGOVA010000029.1 coordinate 3,355, forward strand.
ACCATTCACGCCGCGGTCTGCTGATGATGGTCAATCAGCGTCGCAAGCTGCTCGATTACCTGAAGCGCAAGAACGTCAGCGGCTATCGTGAGCTGCTGGGTCGCCTCAATCTGCGTAAGTAATTCGGCTTCCGCACAGTGCGGTGGTGCGATTTTGCAGTGTTGCAGTGTTGCCGTATTGTGGTGTTGCGTTGTGCCGGAACCGGCGCACGCAGCCCCCGAACGTTTTGACGCGAGGCCGAATGAGGAGTCTGGAGCGTATTCTGCCTGGGTTGCCTATTCTGCTGCTGTCGCGCGTGTTGGTTTTGCGGGGGTAGTCATGTCGATGCCGACGGGCCAGTTTCTGGTTGCGTCGGCATTGCTGTTTCTGTTCTCCGTTCATGTGTGCAATGAGTGGCTTGTTTGCCAATAGAAGTACGGGTTGTCAGGGATGTGGCCACACATTAGGTGTGTCACATCAGACCCGATCATGATGAAAGGAATTACTGTGCTAGAGCTTAAACCCGTCAAGAAATCATTTAGTTACGGCGCGCATACCGTCACCCTGGAAACCGGCGAAATCGCCCGCCAGGCCGGTGGTGCCGTGTTGGTCAATATGGATGACACCGTCGTGCTCGCCACGGTGGTGGCACAACCGCAAGCCAAACCCGGGCAGGACTTTTTTCCGCTGACCGTTGATTATGTCGAGAAGACCTATGCGGCTGGCCGTATTCCGGGGGGCTTCTTCAAGCGTGAAGGTCGTCCGTCGGAAAAGGAAACGCTGACTTCGCGTCTGATCGATCGTCCGATTCGCCCGCTGTTTCCGGAAGGTTTTACCAACGAAGTGCAGGTCATCATCACCGTCATATCGAGCAATCCGGAAGTGGATCCGGACATCCCGGCGATGATCGGTGCGTCGGCCGCGCTGGCCATCTCCGGTGTGCCTTTTGCCGGCCCGATTGGCGCGGCGCGGGTGGGTTATATCAACGGTCAATATGTGATGTGCCCGACCCTTTCCCAGCTCAAGGACTGCCAGTTGAACCTGGTGGTTGCCGGAACTGCCTCGGCGGTGCTGATGGTCGAATCCGAAGCACAGCAGCTTTCTGAAGAAATCATGCTCGGTGCCGTGGTGCATGGCCATGAGCAGATGCAGGTTGCGATCAACGCCATCAACGAACTCGTGGAAGTGGCTGGCAAACCCGAATGGGATTGGCAGGCACCGGCCAAGGACGAGGTGTTGATCGCGAAGATCACCGAGCTCGCTGAAGCCGAACTGCGTGAGGCGTATCGCATTACCCAAAAGCAGGCACGCACGCTGAAGACCCGTGAGATTACGGCTAAGGTGGTTGCCGCACTGAGCGAAGGCGAGCAGGCCGCCGATGCCAATACGGTCAAGAACCACTTGTTCGACCTTGAAGCCAAAATCGTTCGCAACCAGATCCTTAACGGCGAGCCGCGCATTGATGGACGGGATACGCGCACGGTACGTCCGATCGCCATCCGTAATGGCGTGTTGCCGCGCACGCACGGTTCTGCACTGTTTACGCGGGGCGAGACGCAGGCTTTGGTGGTGGCCACGCTGGGTACCGCTCGCGATGAGCAAATCATCGATGCCCTGCAAGCCTCGTATCGTGATCGTTTCATGCTGCACTACAACATGCCGCCGTTTGCCACGGGTGAGACGGGTCGTGTGGGTACGCCCAAGCGTCGTGAAATCGGCCATGGCCGTCTGGCCAAGCGTGCGTTGATCGCCGTGCTGCCGACGGCTGAAGAATTTGGCTACAGCGTGCGCGTCGTTTCCGAAGTGACGGAATCCAATGGTTCCAGCTCGATGGCCTCGGTGTGCGGTACGTCCTTGTCACTGATGGATGCCGGTGTGCCGCTCAAGGCGCATGTTGCGGGCATTGCCATGGGGCTCATCAAGGAAGGCAACCGTTTTGCCGTGCTGACCGATATTCTGGGTGATGAAGATCACCTGGGCGACATGGACTTCAAGGTGGCCGGTACGGATGCAGGGATCACCGCGCTGCAGATGGACATCAAGATCCAGGGGATCACCAAGGAAATCATGCAGGTGGCACTGGCGCAGGCGCAGCAGGCACGTCTGCATATCCTCGGGCTGATGAAGGACTCCATGTCCGGTCATCGCGAGGCCGTTTCGGATTACGCGCCGCGTATGATCACCATGAAGATCAACCCGGAAAAAATCCGTGATGTGATCGGCAAGGGCGGTGCCGTGATTCGTGCGCTGACCGAAGAAACCGGCGCAGTCATTGATATTGAAGATGACGGCACGATCACCATTTCTTCCGTCAGCTCTGATGCCGCGCAGGCGGCCAAGAAGCGTATCGAAGACATCACGGCAGAAGTCGAAGTGGGTCGCATCTACGAAGGCACGGTGCTGCGTCTGCTGGACTTCGGCGCGATTGTCAGCCTGCTGCCGGGTAAGGATGGTTTGCTGCATATTTCGCAAATCGCCAACGAGCGCGTCAATGCCGTGGCCGATTATCTGAAAGAAGGCCAGATCGTCAAGGTCAAGGTCATCGAGACCGACGACAAAGGTCGTGTGCGCTTGTCCATGAAGGCAGCGGTTGCTGAACCTGCGGCACAGTAAGTCATGTGTCGACGAGCGGCAAGCTTTTCTGGCTTGCCGCTCAACCAAAACAAAGGGCGCCTGTTCAGGGCGCCCTTTGTTTTTGGTCTAGACGTTTTAAAGGGTTATTTGGCGACCTGCTTCTCGCGCATTTCTTCCAGCGTCTTGCAGTCGATGCACATCGTGGCGGTGGGGCGCGCCTCCAGACGCTTTACGCTGATTTCAACACCGCAGCTGTCGCAACAGCCATATTCACCCTTTTCAATGCGCTCCAGCGCCTCATCAATCTTCTTGATGAGCTTGCGTTCACGATCACGGTTACGCAGTTCCAGGGCAATGTCTGACTCCTGGCTGGCGCGGTCATTCGGATCGGCAAATACGGTGGCTTCTTCCTGCATCGTATGCACGGTGCGTTCGACATCGCCCAGCAGTTCGTCCTTGAGGGTCTGCAGGATTTTCTGGAAGTGGGCCTGTTGCTTGTTGTTCATATTGTCCTGACTCTTCTGTGGGGCTATATACATGGATCGCTGGTTCGCGTCCGGGATTCCGTGGGCAGGAAGGGGGTCTGCCCGCTCGGGTCTTTATAAACCAAATGCCCGCACCTCGCAAGCATTGATGCGGGTGAGGGGTTGATATTTGGCATTCGTCGAAGTGTTGATTTTACCTTGAAAATTCGTGGGGAGCCGTGGTGGGAATTGACCAGTGTGCGTCTCGTGCGTACAATCCGCGATCTACGATACGCAGTCCTCGGGGCGTAGCGCAGCCCGGTAGCGCGCTTGCTTTGGGAGCAAGATGTCGGAGGTTCAAATCCTCTCGCCCCGACCAGCTTTACAGTTTTTCTGCCAGCCGAACCATGGTTGTTGTCGTTGAAATTTCGACAATCCGGCTGTGCTGATGGTACTAATTGTGCTGACTGTGTCTGTATTTTTCCCCTCGGTTCCGATGCGGCAGTAGCTCAGTTGGATAGAGCAACGGCCTTCTAAGCCGTAGGTCGGGGGTTCGATTCCCTCCTGCCGCGCATTGCCTTGTCTGGCTCATTTTCGAGCCAGCTCAAAGTTCTACTTGCGTTCCCATCTCAACGACCCGGTTGGCAGGGAGCTTGAAGAAACTCGCCACGCTGCTGGCGTTGCGGAACATGGTGATGAAGACCTTCTGCCGCCAGTAATTCATTTCCGAGCCGAAACGGGCAATCAATGTTTCACGGCCAAGGAAGAACGAGGTGTCCATCATGTCGAAGTCCAGTCCTTGTTCAGCGCACCAGTCGAGTGCTTCCGGTAGGTTGGGTTCGTCCATGAAGCCGTAGAACACCTTGACGCGCCAGAACTGGTTCGGCAGATTTTCAACAGAGACATGCTGGGCATCCGCTACATGCGGAATGTCGAGCACACTCACGGCCAGCAATACGACTCGTTCGTGCAATACCTTGTAGTGCTTGAGGCTGTGCAGCATGGCGTGCGGTACGCCCTTGAGATTGGAGGTCATGAAAATGGCGGTACCGGGGACGCGGGTAATGCTGTCATCGATCCCGACGCTGCGGATGAAAGGTTCCAGCCCGATGGCATCGTCGGACAGACGTTTTTGCAGCAGGGCGCGACCGCGTTTCCAGGTGGTGAGCAGTAGGAAGAGCATCATGCCGAAAACCAGCGGGAACCAGCCGCCGTCGATGATTTTGACGGAGCAGGCAGAAAAATAGGCCAGGTCGATGCAGACGAATGGCAGTGCGCCCAGAAAGGCACGCCAAGCAGGCCAGCCCCAGATTTCACGCGCGACGTAGTAGGCCAGGATGCTGGTGATCAGCATGGTGCCGGTCACGGCAATCCCGTAGGCCGCGGCTAATTTGGTGGATGAGCCAAAGCCGATTACCAGCAGGATGACCAGGATCAGCAGCATCCAGTTGATCGACGGCAGGTAGATCTGGCCAATGGTGTGGTCAGAGGTGTGCTGGACTTCAAGCCGTGGGCAATAGCCCAATTGCATCGCCTGGCGAGTGACGGAGTAAGCGCCGGAGATGACGGCCTGCGAGGCGATGACGGTGGATAGTGTGGCCAGCGCAATCAGCGGATACAAGGCCCAGTGAGGCGCCAGCAGATAAAAAGGGTTTTTGATGGCCTCCGGATCGCTGAGTATCAACGCACCTTGGCCAAAATAGTTGCAGACCAGTGCAGGCAAGGCGAGAAACAGCCAGGCCATCTGGATCGGTTTGCGGCCAAAATGCCCCATGTCGGCATACAGTGCCTCAGCGCCGGTCAGGGCGAGCACGACCGCACCGAGCGAGAGAAAGCTGAGCAGCGGATGGTCGAGCAGGAAGGCGATGGCGTAATACGGGTTGATTGCCTGGATGACGCGGGGTTCGGCAATGATGTTGATGATGCCCAGCATTGCCAGGGTAATGAACCAGAGCGTCATCACCGGGCCAAACAGTCGCCCCACGCTGGCAGTCCCCCGGCTCTGGATGGCGAACAGTGCCACCAGTACAGCGAGTGTGGTGGGAATGATGTAAGCATGAAAGGCTGGGCTGATGACTTCCAGCCCTTCCACAGCAGAGAGCACCGAAATGGCTGGGGTAACAACCCCATCGCCATAAAACAGGGACGCGCCGAACAGCCCCAGCATGGTGATCATCAGGCGACTGTGGGTGCCCTCCTTCTTGTTGCGTAAAGCCAGTGCCATCAGCGCCATGATGCCGCCTTCACCCTTGTTGTCGGCACGTAGGATGAAGTAAATGTATTTGATCGTGATTACCACCATGAGCGACCAGAAGATCAGCGACAGGATGCCCAGGACGTTTTCCGGCGTCACCGGAACAGGGTGGTGTGTTCCCGCAAACACTTCCTTCATGGTGTAGAGCGGGCTGGTGCCAATGTCGCCAAAAGCAACGCCCAGTGCGGCGAGTGACAATGAGGCCAGTTGTTTCTTGTCAGCGTGCGAGGTATCCACGAAAAGGCCTTGTCAAAAGAGGGAAGCGCAGTGACGAAACTCGCCTCATGCACAGGGCGGCCATTATATAACTTTGGCTGTGGCTCAAAGCGGTGAATAAACGAGCCTAAACGAGCATCAGGGCAATCGTATCAAACGAAGGTCAGATCAATGGGGGGGGTCGCGGTAAGGATCCGCTGAAGCCGAAAGAATGCGGCGAGTACCCACTTGGAATTAAAAAACCCCTTAAAACCTCACACCGCATTCAGGTCGTCGTAATAAACCAGCGCGGGCAAGTAGCGTTTCTGATGGACGATCCGCAAAATCACCGGGGCACCTTGCGACGCTTGCAAAACCTGATAAAAGACCACATGCATTTCGCAATTCAGGGAACGCATTTCAGGTACAAACAAGCTGCGATCTCGCCCAACTGCAGGATGTGCCGCAATGTTTTCAAAACACTGCACCAGTTTGCGGTAATAAATCAACCATTGCGCCTGCCCCCAGGTCTCGACGGTGTAACGACGAATAGCTTCCAGATCGGCCCGCGCCAGGCGGGAAAGCAGGATAGCCACGGCGGGCTTAATCGGTGAAAGCAGAGGGCTCGAATTCACGCGGATCGAAGAGCGCAAAGTCCCCTGCTTCAGCAGCGGTGCTCGCTTTTTCCAGTTCGGTCTTCAAAGCATAAAACTGTCGCGCCCCATCTTTCTCCATCAACAGCCGTATCCCCGCACGCACCACTTCACTGAGATTGGCATAGGCACCAGCGGCAATTTGTCCCTGCACATATGCTTGCATGGGGGCGGTCAGATGAATGTTCGGCATGGCAGCCTCCTGTCAGTTCTATGCTCGATTATGGCAGAAACTGACAGTGGCAGTCTGCGTGCTGCTTCTTGCCCATTCTTGCCCAAATGCAAGGTATGCGATAAGTTCGCTCGTTCGCTCGCTCACCATCGGGCGTGGCGATCAAAATCTGTCGTGGAGATGTTCATTGCATGCTGGTTAATTGTGTGGTCTATCAGGAAGGGGCGCGGCTGGCTGATATTCCGGCGGCGGATATCAGCGATTATGTTGGGCGCACAGACTGTTTTGTCTGGGTGGCGTTGCGGGATGCGACACAGGAGGAGCTGACGCAGATGCAGGAGGAATTCAATCTGCATCCGCTGGCGGTTGAAGATGCCCAGCATGGTCATCAGCGGCCAAAAATCGAGGAATATGGCGACACGCTGTTTGCTGTGATGCATTTGCTGGAAATGGGTGAGGATTCGTGCCAGCTGCAACGTGGTGAGGTGGATGTGTTTGTGGGCGCGAATTTCGTGCTGTCAGTGCGTTCTTCCAGTCATCAGACTTTTCTGGGGGTGCGTCAGCGCTGTGAGCGTGAGCCGCATTTGCTTGGGCAGGGTGCGGGGTTTGTACTGTATGCACTGATGGATGCGGTGGTTGATCGTTATTTTCCGCTGGTGGATGCAATTGAAAGCCAGCTGGAGGCGATCGAGGAAAATATTTTCACGAAAAGTTCGGCACGTTCGAATATCGAGGGCTTGTATCAGCTCAAGCGTCAGCTGGGGGTGCTCAAGCATGCCGTGGCACCGCTCATGGAGGCGGTCAGCAGGCTCATCAGCGGGCGTGTTCCGGCGGTGTGCCTCCACAGTCAGGAGTATTTCCGGGATGTGTTTGACCACCTCTCACGCCTGAACATTTCCATTGATACGCTACGCGACACCATCGGTACGGCGATACAGGTCAATCTGGGGATGATTGCCATCGAGGAGAGCGAGGTGAACAAGCGGCTGGCCGCGTGGGCGGGTATTTTTGCCGTGGCCACTGCGTTTGCGGGAATCTGGGGCATGAATTTCAAGGCCATGCCGGAGTTGCAGTGGGAATTTGGTTATCCGATGGCACTGAGTATGATCGTCATCTGTTGCGGGTTTCTGTATATCCGCTTTCGCCGCGCCGGTTGGCTGTAGCCTGAAGTATCAGGTCGGTCGGGTGAGCTGCGAGTAGAGCAGGGGCAGGCGGCGGGCGAGTTCTTCGGGGTGGCGCAGGACGAGAAAACCGCCCGGGCCGAACAGGTGGGGCAGGTAATCGGCTCCTTCGCGGTCGATGGTCAGGCAGAACGGGCGGATGCCGGCGCGTCGCGCTTCGATCAGGCTCATGCGCGTGTCTTCGATGGCGTAACGGCCTTCGTAGGCATCGATGTCGGTGGGTTTGCCGTCGGAGAGGATCAGTAGCAGGCGTTGCGTTTGTGCTTGTTCAGCGAGCAAGGTGGTGGCGCGCCGGATGGCTGCGCCCATGCGGGTGTAATAGCCGGGGCGGATGGCAGCGATGCGGCCACGATAATCGGCGTTGTAACTGGCCGCGAAGGGTTTGAATTCGTGAAAGCGGATGTTGCCGCGCTTGAGCGACGAGAAACCATACATGGCAAAGGCATCGTCGCAGGCGCAGAGCGCTTCAGCAAACAGCATCATGCCGTCACGGATGGCATCGATGACGCGCAGGTTGTCGACAATGCCGGCATCCGTCGAGAGTGACAGGTCGGCCAGTAGCAGGCAGGCGAGGTCGCGTTCTTGCTGGGTTCGGGAGAGATAGGCGGGCATGCCGCCGGCGTGTCCGGCGCGACGGTCGGCAAAGGCGCGCACGCAGGATTCGATATCCAGTTCTTCGCCATCGCTCTGGTTTTTCTGCCAGCGGCGTGCCGGGGCGAGTGCGGCGAATTGCGAGCGCAGGCGACGTGCGGCCGCTTGTAAATTTTCGGGCAGGGGCGTCGGGTACGCCTTGCGGGACTGCATGGTTTGCAGGCGGCACCAGTCGGCCTTCATCTGGCGTTTTTTCCAGTCCCATTCGGGCAGCGGGATGCCCGCACCCAGTGGGGTGTCGTCTTCGGCCGCAGAGGGCAGGTCGAGATCGAAGCGGATTTTGCTGGCCACGGCCTTGTCGTCACGCGCCAGGGTCAGCTTGTCCATGTTCTCCGCTTTGTCCGCGGCATCGGGGTCGGGGTCTTCGTCGGTGTCGCGGTTGACCTTGATGTATTCCGCCCAGGAAAGCAGGCTTTCGGCGCGGAACATCATGATGAAGGGGGATTCATTTTCCGGCATGTCGGCACGTTCGGCCTGATGGCGTTTTTTACTGCCCTTTTGCTCTTTGCCACCGCCTTCGGCACTTTCGTGCTGTTTGCGGTTCGAGGCGGATTTCAGCAGCAGATCGGGCAGAGGACGTAGCCAGAGCGCCACGGGTTGCAGGTCGAGGGCTTTCTTGCGTGTCAGTGGCGGTAGTGTGGCCACACTACCGGGCGCTTGCAGGGCGCGGCGGATGGCCAGTTCGCGTGCTGCTTCATCAGCGGGCAGACGCGCGGGATCAAGACGCTGCGCCAGGGTGGCCGCTACCAGACGTTCATAGCGTGGCTGTAGCCCCGGATAATCTGCCAGTACAGACAGCGTGGCGCGCTGGTTGGCAGTGAGCCAGTCATCGTCGGTGGCGGCTTGCATCTCATCTGAACGGGCGGCCAGTGCCGCGAGCCATAAGTAGAGATCGCGGTTGAGCTCTTTTTCGGGGAACAAGGCGATGCGCGGGGGGAGATGCAGGGTTTCGCTATCGCGTGCGGCCTGGGCGATGCGATCGCCGGTGTGGGCGAGGCGTTGCAGGAAGCGTCGTCGTCCCGTGTGTCCCAGATCCGCAGCGGCGGTGACGCGCAGGCCGGCATCGCCACCGAAGGCGCGGAACAGCAGGCCGACGCTGCGTTCGACGGTGTCGAGGGTGACGGCAGCCTGCGGATATTCACGTTGGGCAACGCGGGTGACAAGGCGATGCCAGAGGTCGCCGATGTATTCTTCCATGCGCGGGGTTCAGTGATTCAGAGATTCATTGGTTCAGCGGGCTGGGCGGCGGGGGCCGATGAGCGGATAGATGAATTCACGTCCGGCAATGGCGCGCGACAGGCCAAAAACGCCGAGCAGAACCAGTGTGGAGTGGATGCAGGTGAAGTAGAGGATGACCACCACCCAGGTCCATTGCGAATGCAGACCGCCCAGCACCATGAAGAGGGCACTGAAGATCAGCAGCAGTGCGCCGCCCCACAGGCTGACGAAAAAGGTCTGGTCGATGTGGTTATAGGCCAGTGAGCCGGTTTCTTTTCGGTAATACCAGCGCAGCCAGACGAGAATCAGGAAGGAGATGCCGGGCAGGAGCAGCAGATTGGAAAGATAAAGTCCTTCGGCAGTGATGGCCAGCACCTGGTCGAGGTCGTTTTCATTATCGTCATCATCCGGATCGTGCGCGGCATCGCTCATGGCATCAACGTCCGAAGGTGGCGAGGACGACTTCCATGAGGGCTGTGGTGATTTCAGGGTCGTCCGACAGGCTTTCGATCAGCGCGCTGCGACAGGCAATCACGGGGTCCATGCCATTGTGGATGAGTACGGCGGCATAGACGAGCAGGCGCGTGCTGGGGACTTCTTCGAGGTCGACGTCCTTCAGGTGGCGCAGGCTGCGACCGATGGAAACCAGCCGCCGGGCGGTCATTTCATCGCAGCCGGTTTCACCGCGCAGGATGGCTTCTTCACGGCTGGCTTCAGGGAAGTCGAAACTCAGGGCGACGAAACGCTGGCGTGTCGATGGCTTCATGCTTTTCATGAAGTTCTGGTAGCCAGGGTTGTAGGAAACGATCAGCATGAAGCTGTCAGGTGCCTGCAGCACTTCGCCGGTACGGTCGATGGGCAGTGTGCGGCGGTGATCGGCGACCGGGTGGATGACGACGGTGGTGTCTTTGCGTGCCTCGACCACTTCGTCGAGATAACAGATGCCGCCTTCACGCACGGCGCGGGTCAGCGGGCCGTCGCTCCAGTAGGTGGCGCCGCCGTCCCCGATCAGGTGGCGACCGATCAGGTCGGCCGCCGTCAGGTCATCGTGACAGGCCACCGTGAACAGCGGCAGCCCCAGTTTGGCGGCCATGTGGGCGACGAAACGCGTTTTGCCGACACCGGTTGGGCCTTTGATGAGCAGGGGCAGACGATTGCGCCAGGCTTGTTCGAACAGATCGATTTCGTAGCCTGCGGCTTCGTAGTAAGGAATGGCGTTTTCCGGATGGGGAGCGTTCATCAGTTTTCCAGAAGGCATGATGGGGAGGTCAGGCAGGATGCGGCATCCCGAAATAATAGGCAAGCCCGATGGTCATGACGACAATCACCAGCCAGAGTAGGATGATGAGCCGCCAGTGCAGGGCCGCATGACGCAAGCCCATGAATTCATCGGCGACCCACCAGCCCTTGATACCGGCGATGCCCAGCAGCAGGCCGACGGCCAGCGGGCCGTGAGCGCCTTCTTCACCGAGCAGCCAGGTAACAAAGGTGGCGATCAGCAGGGCTGCAAAGGTGAGATCCAGGGTGCGTGTATTCATGTTGATCATGGTTATTCACCGCATGACATAAACGAGAGGGAAAAGGATCAGCCAGACCAGATCCACCATGTGCCAGTAGCTGGCACCCGTTTCCATGCCGTGATGGTCGGCCGAACTATAGCCCCCCTGGCGGGTTTTGTTCCAGACTGCGAAGAGGATGACCATGCCGAGGATGACGTGCATGAAATGGAAGAAGGTCAGCGCCAGATAGAAGAAATAGAAGGTGTTGGTGGTCAGGTCGATGCCGTGGCTGAATTTGTCGGCGTATTCGAACATCTTGACGACGAGAAAGCCGCCGCCGCAGACGATGCCCGCGATCAGCAGGCGGGCGGCGTTTTGTGCCTGATCCACCTTGATGGCCGCTACGGCGCGTGCCACGCACCAGCTGGCTGTCAGCAGCAGGGCGGTGTTGATGGCTCCGGCATTGCGGTCAAGGGTGGGTTGCAGGCTGTCGAACAGCTCAACATTTTTGGCGCGCACGATGGCGTACGCCGCGAAGAAGATGGCAAAAACCAGCAGCTCTGACCAGATGAAGATCCAGATGGCCAGATCGCCCGGCAAGCCCTTGCCTTGAGCGCGAGGTGGATGGGCGGCGGCTGCTGGTGCGGGAGATTCGCTGGACATGGATAAAGGCGGTGTGCTCATCGTGGTCTTTCGATTCTACTAAAACAGACCCCGGCCGGAGCCGGGGTCTTGAGTGCAGGTTTGTCTTGAAGCAAACAAACCGGCGGGTGCTGCATGAGTCGTGCTTCGTCAGGCTTTGGCTATGTCGCCACCCTTGAAGAAGCTGCACAGATAGACGATGAGACCGATCAGGAAGATCACGCCCGACCACTCACGCATCCAGTAGAACAGCGTGATTTGCGACTGGGTATCCATGTAGGACATGGGGGTTTCCGACACGCGTTGCAGCCACACTTGCAGAATGCCGGCTGCGGTGAGGAACAGGGTGATGAACACCATGGCGATGGTCATCAGCCAGAAGCCCCACATTTCCATAACCTGCGCCGAGTTGCTGTTGGCTGCACGACCGCGCAGGATCGGCATGGCGTAGGAAATCATGGTCAGCACGACCATGGCATACGCACCATAGAACGCCATGTGGCCATGCGCTGCGGTGATCTGCGTGCCGTGGGTGTAGAAGTTGACCGGTGCCAGGGTGTGCAGAAAGCCCCATACGCCTGCACCGAGGAAGGACATCACGCCCGTACCGAGTGCCCACAGGGTGGCCGCCTTGTTGGGGTGTTCGCGACGACGACGATTCACCATGTTGAAGGCAAACAGGGTCATGGCGAAGAAGGGGATGGGTTCCAGTGCCGAGAACACCGAACCAACCCACTGCCAGAACTCGGGGGTGCCGATCCAGAAGAAGTGGTGACCCGTACCGAGGATGCCGGAGATCAGCGTCAGGGTGACGATGACGTAGAGCCACTTTTCGATGATTTCACGGTCGACGCCGGTAATCTTGATCAGCACGAAGGCCAGAATACCGCCGAGGATCAGTTCCCACACGCCTTCAACCCAAAGATGCACGACCCACCACCAGTAGAACTTGTCACGGACGAGGTTGCTCGGGTTGTAGAAGGAGAACAGGAAGAAAATCGCCAGCCCCCACAGGCCGATCAGCAGGACGGTCATGATCGAGGTCTTGCGGCCTTTTAACACCGTCATGGAGACGTTAAAGAGGAAGCCCAGGGCGACGATGACGATACCGATCTTGGTGATCAGGGGTTGTTCGAGAAACTCTCGACCCATGGTTTCGAGCAGATCATTGCCGGTCAGACGCGCCAGTTCGGCATACGGCAGCGCCAGATAGCCGACGATGGTCAACGCACCGGCAACCAGGAAGATCCAGAACAGCGCCAGCGCCAGTTTCGGGCTGTGCAGTTCGGTTTCCGTTTCTTCAGGCACCATGTAGTAGGTTGCGCCCATGAAGCCGAACAGTAACCAGACGATCAGCAGATTGGTGTGCACCATCCGCGCCACGTTGAAGGGAATCGCCGGGAACAGGAAGTCACCGACGACGTATTGCAGGCCCATGATCAGACCAAAGATGATCTGACCGGTAAAGAGCCCCAGTGCCGCAATGAAATACGGCTTGGCAACCGCTTGGGATTGATATTGCATGATGGCTGTCCTCTCTTAACCTTCGATGTTTGGCGGCCACTTGGCAGTGTTGATTTCCGACGTGTACTTGAAGAACTCGACGAGATCATCCAGTTGCTTGTCGGTGAAATTGAACTGCGGCATCTGGCGACGACCCGGCGTGCCGGTCGGTTGTGCCTTGATCCAGGCCTTGATGAAATCCGGGCCGCGACGCTTGTAGACATTGCCGAGTTCAGGTGCGAAATACGCACCTTCGCCGAGCAGCGAATGACAGCCGATGCAGTTATAGGTTTCCCAGATCTTCTTGCCCGCGATTGCAGATGGGGTCAGGTTGGCCCGGTTGTCTCGGGCAGGCAGTGCCCGCTCGGTCTGGAACGTGAGGGCCAGAAATATCAGGAAGAAGAACATCGTTCCTCCGTAAAAGATATTTCGGGCCATCGACGTCGTGAATGTGCCTCCGCTCATCTCGTCTCCCTTGGTTAAGATAAAAACTACACTAAAAAACTAAAAAAGTATTTTACACGCATCTTGATGATGCCATTCTTGATTTCCGTCAACTGGAGTCAACTATTGATGGTTCGTTGATGCGCCGGTTGCAGGCGATCATGCAGGGTGACGACTTCACCCACAATAATCAGTGCCGGGCTGCTGAGTGCGGCCGCCTTGACGGCTTGGGGCAGGCTGGCGAGTGTGCCGGTCAGTACCTGCTGGTCGGGCAGCGTGGCATGACGCACCACCGCAGCAGGAGTGTGGTCAGACAAACCGTGGGCGATCATCTGGCGGCAGATTTCATCGAGCGCGGCCAGCCCCATGTAGACCACCACAGTTTGATGCGGACGTGCCAGGGTCGGCCAGTCGAGATCCACAGTGTCATCCTGCAGATGGCCCGTGACAAAAATACAGGCTTGCGCGAAATCACGATGGGTCAGGGGGATGCCCGCATAAGCCGACATGCCCGAGGCCGCCGTGATGCCAGGAACCACCTCGCAGGGAATGCCGTGCGCCACCAGTTGTTCGATTTCCTCGCCGCCGCGCCCGAAGATGTAAGGGTCGCCCCCTTTGAGGCGCACTACATCCAGCCCCTCGGTGGCCAGATCGACAAGCAGGGTGTTGATGTCTTCCTGCGGCAGGGTGTGCCGACCGGCTTCCTTGCCGACATAAACCTGGCGGACGTGTTTGCCGATGAGCTGGCGCACGCCTTCGCCGACCAGATGGTCATACACCACGACCGCGCAATCGCGCAGCAGCCGCGCGGCCCGCAAGGTGAGCAATTCAGGGTCGCCAGGGCCGGCTCCTACCAGATGCACTGTACCGATACGTTGTGTTTTCATCGTCGGATTTTCGCATCCATTACCGGGTTGAAACGGATTGAAACGGGAAGTTTTTGAATTTCTCTGGCGCATTTCTTGACGCATTTCGACAGATCCCATGGCGCCTCCGGGCGGGCTTTTACGATGCTGGAAATGATGAGCGCCGAGGGGGCGTCGGCGCTCATGGGGTCATGAAAAGTACATTCGTTTATTCCGGCGTGCCGGATTAACAGGGACAGGGCTTACTGCTTGGCCGCCGTAATGTCGGCCTTGGCATCGATGCCCAGCGTATAGCCCAGTGAAACGTGGTGGAAACGTCCCAGCGCGCTGTCGTCATGGATGGCGAAGCCGAAGTTGTAGACCTTGCCGGGTGCCATGACGATATCGCCTTCACCCCCGCCGGCCAGCTTGCGGGTCACGGTCACAGTCCAGGTGTCGCCCTTTTGCTCGCCCTTGGCTTCAACCAGCCCCTTGCCGCCTTCCATCACACGCTTGTCGGCAACGTAACCATCCACCGCCTTGCCCTTGCTCTTCCACTGAATAAGGTCGTAGAACTTGCCGGTTTTGACATCGCCACCGGGGACGTACTTGGTCTTTTTGTCATCCTTGGCATCCGGCATGGTGCGGGAGTCGCCATGACAGGTTTCCCAGCAGCCACTCTGGCTGGCGCGCTCGATCTTGTTGTCTTCGAGCATGAAGGCGAGCTTGACCGGATTTTCCTTGTCCATCTTCTCGCCGCCGCTGGCCGCAGGCTGTTTCCAGGTGAAGCGCAGGTAAAGGTTGCTGCCATCGTTGGCCGCCTGAACATCGACCGGGATGCTGCCTGCCTTGCCCTTGATGGGCTTGGGTTCATTCTTCTGACCCAAAACGATCTTCTTGCCCATGTCGGCGGTTTCATCGCTATGGCAGTCGACGCAGCGCTCGCCTTTTTTGAACGCCTTGGCACCGCCGTGTTCCGTTCCCTTGGTGATCCATTCCATCGGGGATGCACCCGGGTAGAGCAGGACGATCTTCTTGCTGGGCACTTTGCTCCAGTCGGGGGCAGCCGCGAGCGCGTGGCCGCTGGCCGCGAGCGACAAAATCAGACCCAGGGCGGAAGAGGTGATCAGCTTATGCATGGAATGACTCCTTGAATGTGGTGAAACTGGAATGAGATGGGGCGTGTGGATCGTGAAGGGAGGAGTGCAGCGTTTACTCATCATCTTCCTTCATGCCCTTGGGTTTGTGGTGAGCAATTCCCTTGTGGCAGTCGATGCAGGTCATTTTGTCACGCTGGGCATTCTCATGCTGTTTCTTGGCGCGCTGTTTTTGTGCTTCCGGGTTCATGCCATCAAAGCTGTGGCAGTTGCGGCACTCGCGGGAATCGCTGTCCTTCATGCGCTTCCATTCGTGCTCGGCCAGTGTCAGGCGTTTGGCCTCAAACTTCTCTTTGGTATCGATGGTGCCCATGATCTTGCCATAGACTTCCTGCGAAGCCTGGATCTTGCGCATGATCTTGTGCGTCCAGTCTTTCGGTACGTGGCAGTCGGGGCAGGTCGCGCGCACGCCGGTGCGGTTCGAGTAATGGATGGTCTGCTTGTATTCCTGATACACGTTATCGTGCATTTCATGGCAGGAGATACAGAAATCAAGGTTGTTCGTGGCTTCCATGCCGGTGTTGAACGCGCCCCAGAAAACAATGCCGGAAATAAAGCCGACGATGATCAGGGTGAGCAGGGAGTATTTTGCGCTTGGGCGCTTGAGCATGGCCCAGAGGCCGGGTTTTGGATTGTTGTGATCACTCATTTTGTTTCTGCCTTTGACCTTGGGCTACCGTAGCGATGCTTGTTGATGTGCGCTTGCTGCAAGGACTGTGGTTGTGCGGTTGAAAAAAGGGCGGGAGCTGCGCGCTCCCGCCCTGTGACATCATTAATAGATGTCGTGCTGCGTGTTGTAGACGTTGAACTTGCCAGTCGGTGTGATCATCTTTGGATCGGTGATCACCTTCTTCAGTGCCAGTGTCTTGTCGTCATACACCACGATGGCCGACTGATCCGCCTTGCCGCCCCACAGCGAGATCCAGACTTCGGTGCCATCCGCACTGTATTCCGGATGCACGGCGCGGCGGGTGGCCTTGGTTTCAGGCAGGCCGGAGTCCTTGGCGACGTTGATGACCTTCACCGGCTTGGAAAGATCGTCCATGTTCCAGACCGCCACCGATTCAGCCAGCGTCTTGTCCGGGTTTTGCGGAGAGTCTGCCCAGAAATGCTTGGACTTCGGATGGGTCTTGACGAACAGGTTGCCCGGAACGTGCTTCATTTCCTGCACGACCTTCCAGTTATGCTGCTTGTACTGGGCAAACTTCTTTTCGTCGGACGGGGTCGAGATCAAGGTCACGACATCGGCACCGAGGTGACCCGTCGCCCAAACCGGACCAAACTTCGGATGGACGAAGTTTGCACCACGCCCCGGATGCGGGATCTTGGCGGTATTGACCAGTGCGGCCAGTTTGCCGGTTTTGGTGTCGACTGCAGCAATCTTGTTGGAAGCATTGGCCGCCACCAGGAAGTAACGCTTGGACGCATCCCAGCCGCCGTCATGCAGGAACTTCGCTGAGCCGATAGTGGTCGTCTTCAGGTTTTCGATGTCGGAATAATCCACCAGCAGAATCTGGCCGGTTTCCTTGATGTTCACAACCCACTCCGGCTTGATGAAGGAAGCCACGATCGAAGCGACGCGCGGTTCCGGATGGTATTCGCCATCCACGGTCATGCCCCGGGTGGAGACCACCTTGCGCGGCTTCAGCGTGTCGCCGTCCATGATGACGTACTGCGGCGGCCAGTAGGAACCGGCAATGGCGTACTTGTCTTCAAAGCCCTTGAACTTGGAGGTGTCGACCGAGCGGGCATCGAAGCCAATCTTGACTTCAGCCACCACGGCCGGTTTTTCCATCCACAGGTCGATCAGCGATAGGCGGCCATCGCGACCGATCACGTACACATAACGGCCGGAAGCCGACAGGCGCGAGATGTGCACCGCATAGCCCGTCTTGACGATGCTGCGGATTTCCTTGGTGTCGCCATCAATCAGCGCCACTTCGCCGGTATCACGCAGGGTGACCGAGAACATGTTCTTCAGGTTGTACTTGTTCATCTGCTTGGTCGGACGTTGGTCGACCGGCACGATGACTTTCCAGGAGTCCAGGGTTTCCTTGAAGCTGTACTCGGGCGGCACATCTGGCGTGGTCTGGATGTACTTCGCCATCAGCGAGATTTCATCTTTGGTCAGGATGTCGTCGAAGTTCACCATGCCGCCTTCAGTGCCATAGGTGAGGATCTTTTCCAGACGGTTCTGGCCGAGCTTGAGCGTGCCGCCCTCCTGGGTCGAGCCATCCGGCAGCTTCTTGCTCCAGTGCGGTTCCAGGTTCTTGCCCGTCGCACCCTTACGCAGCACGCCGTGACAACCGGCACAGCGTTCGAAGTAAATCTTCTTGGCAGCGGCCTTTTCGTCGGCACTCAGGGTCGGTGCCACGGGTGCGGCGGCGGCGGTTTCGACCGCTTGCTGGGCGTGGCTTACGCCAAACGCGCCCATCAGTGCCAACGGCAGCACAGCCAAGCGCAACATATGATTTCTATGGCCTGAAGGTTTCGATATCGTCATGTTTTTAACCCCTTTTCTATAGTGAGTAGGTGAAGCGGACAGCAATAAAATTAATGCTTGAAGTTTCGTCGGTTAGCGCAATCTATGTCATTGATTAAAATCAATCAATTCTTGGTTTTTTTTGTAAGGAAAACCCGCGTGTCATTGAAGGGTAAATCCTACATGAATTGAATGTCATTACCTTGGGCGTTCCGGCAGGTGAGCTCGCCTATACTGCAGGTCATGGGTTGTTTTTGTCAGGAAGAAAATCATGGGTTCTATGAATGTGGCGCGTGTTGTGTTGTGCGGTTTTTGTCTGGCCGGTTTTTTGCTGCCTGGAATCGTTCAGGCAGGTAACGCCGGGACGGTGATGGCTACTTCCGGGGCGATTAGTGCCGTGACGGCAGAAGGCAAATCGCGCACGCTCCAGAAAGGCTCGCCGGTGAGTTCCGGCGATACGCTGGTGACGGGTAAGGGCGGGCACGTCGATGTGCGCTTCAGTGATGAATCCATGGTGCAGTTGCGTCCGGAAACCCGTTTTCGTATCGATGATTACGCCTATGCCCGCAGCAAGTCAGGGACGACTCAAGGCGGCGAGGCCGAGCCGCGCAGTTTTTTCAGTCTACTCAAGGGTGGGTTCCGCGCGGTGAGCGGCATGATCGCGAAAATCAAGCGTAGCAATGTGGCGGTGGTAACACCCACGGCTACGATCGGTATCCGTGGCACGGATTACATGGCCTCGCTGGATGAGCGCGCTGGTTTGCGGGTCAGTGTGGCGCGCGGTGAAATCTCGCTGGACAACAAGGCGGGCAGTTTTTCTGTGGCTGAAGGGCAGGGGGCTTATGTGCCGAATGCCGACAGCGCGCCGACGTATATATCGCTGGATGGCGGTGGCTCGTCGGGCGGTCACCAGGCAGGGGCTGCCCGGGGCGGTGTGCAGATCAAAGGAAATACGCGGATTGAAGCGAATACGGAGCGCACCGGTGCGATTGCCGTCGGGCAGGAAAACCGCGCGGTCAACCAGGCCGGGGTGATCGGCGGCGACTGACACTGATCTCGGCGTTGTTTCTCTTTGTTTCTGTTGGTGGTGATGCAGCGTGATCAGTGCCAGACGGATTTGCAGAGGGTGATTTCCTGATCTGTCATCACTGGCTTGATGACGCACTGGCGCTCCAGGGCTTCCTGCAGTCGGGTGCGTTCACGAGCGGCCTCTTCCTGTGCCTGCCTGCGCGCGGCAAGTCGTTCTTCCTTGAGTTTTAGTGCCACTTCCTGTTCGGCTTTGCGCTGGGTTTCTGCTTGTTGTTTGCGTTCGGCTTCACGCTTGAGCTCTGCGGCCAGCAGATCGAGTTTTTCCTGGCGTTGTTTGGTGTCGGTGGCAGCCGATGCGGAAGGCTGGGTTTCCGCATTCAGGGTGTTTCCAGGTTCGGATTGATCTGATTGATCTGATGGTTCCGTGGCGGCTGATTTGTGACGGATTGTTGCGGTCACCCCCGAAATCAGTTTTTGAGCCCCGCTTTCCTCGGTATGTGTCGCGGCATGGCTGCTGTCGTGTGTCGTGCTGTGTGCAGCTGCGCCGCGCCGCGCGTGAGCATCGAGCGGCGTGATGGCGAAGAGTGTGGCTGCAATCGTGGCGGCTGCGATGCAGAGGGCAGGCAAGGGTGGATTCGCGGTCAGGGTCATGGCTGGGTTCCTTGTTGGCGAGTGTGCGTCAGGTGGATGGGCGTGTTACAGCGGTAGTTTCTTGCCGGGGAGGGGCGTGCCTTTGCGCGCCCGTTGCCCCTGGTGTTTGGCCAGATCGTCGCCTTTCAGGGTGAGTGGGGTCGTTTTGTTGCGCTCGCGACACGCCAGGGTCAGGGTCTCGCCATTGCAGTAACCGCAGGCCACTAGTGTTTGTTGTGCTTCCAGACTTTGCAGCATGACACCACGTCCCTTGCCGAGCACCTTGATTTCGCTGGCATCGAACATCAGCAGGCGTCCGTTGCTGCTGGCTGCCCACAGATGCGTGGCGTTGGCCTGCGGTACGACCACAGGGGACAGGGGGGTTTCGCCTGCATCCAGGCTCATGAAAGCCTTGCCCGCCTTGATGCGGCTGGCCAGGTCGCTCACGCGGGAGACAAAGCCGTAGCCGCCACTGTTGGCAAAGAGATATGCGGCTTCAGGGGAGGCAGACAGTGCCTGAGCACGTTTGCCGTTGTCCTGCAGGTCGATCAGGGTGGCGAGTGGTACGCCATCGCCTTTGCCGCCGGGGATGGATGAGACGGGGATGGTGTAGGCGCGGCCATTCGTGTCGAGAATGATGAGTGGCCAGGTCGTGCGTGTTTCAAAGACGGCAAAGCCTTCGTCGCCGGTCTTGTAGTTGATGCTCTCGGTGGCAATGCCATGGCCTTGACGTGACCGTAGCCAGCCCGCTTTGGAGAGGATGACGGTGACCGGTTCGTCAGGCACGCTGGTTTTCAGATCGCCGCGTCCGGCACTGCTGGAAGCGTCTTCTTCAATCAGGGTGCGGCGCGCATCACCGTGGGTTTTGGCATCGCCTTCGATTTCCTTGATGATGGCGCGCGTCATGGCGGCTCGGTTGTCGAGCAGGTTTTGCAAGGTGCTGCGTTCCAGATACAGCTCGCCCAGCTCCTTTTCGATCTTGATGCCTTCCAGGCGCGCCAGCTGGCGCAGGCGGATTTCAAGGATGTCTTCGGCCTGGATTTCGCTCAGACCGAAGGCACTCATCAGGTTTTGTTTGGGATCATCGGATTCGCGGATGACGCGGATCACTTCTTCGATCCGCAGGAAGGCGATCATACGGCCTTGCAGGATGTGGATGCGCCGATCGACTTCATCGAGCCGGAAGCGCGTGCGCCGTTCGACGGTGACGTAACGGAAATCCACCCATTCCTGGAGAATCTGGCGCAGATTTTTCTGTTGCGGATTGCCATCGCGCCCGATCATGGTCAGATTGAGCGAGGCCGAAGTTTCCATCGAGGTGTTGGTCAGCAGTACCGCCATGAAATCCGCCACGGCGATGCGTGAGGAGCGCGGTTCGAGGATCAGGCGCACCGCTTCAACATCGCTGGATTCGTCGCGCGCCACGTCGAGCACCGCCAGCACGGCGGCCTTGAGGTTCTTCTGTTCCTGGCTGATGTCTTTTTTGCCCGCACGCGGTTGCGGGTTGGTGACGGACTCGATTTCCGCCATCACCTGGGCGACAGAAACACCATGCGGCAGTTCATTGACGATCACGCGCCACTGACCACGCGCCATTTCCTCGACGCGCCAGCGCGCCCGCACCCGCAGGCTGCCGCGCCCGCTTTCGTAAGCATCGCGCAGGGTGTTGGAGGAGGAAATGATCTGGCCACCCCCCGGAAAATCCGGTCCATGGATGTGCTGAAGCAGATCGGTCAGCGTTGCCTCGGGGTGGCGTATCAGATGAATGGCGGCCTGCGCGACTTCATGGAGATTGTGTGGCGGGATTTCTGTCGCCATGCCCACGGCAATGCCGGACGCCCCATTGAGCAGCGTGAATGGCAGGCGGGCGGGCAGCAACACGGGCTCTTCAAAACTGCCGTCGTAATTGGGGCGGAAGTCGACCGTGCCGCGATGGACTTCGGCGAGCAGCAGTTCGGCAATCGGCGTGAGACGGATTTCGGTGTAACGCATGGCCGCTGCGCCGTCGCCATCGCGTGAGCCAAAATTACCCTGGCCATCGGCGAGTGGATAACGCAGGCTGAAATCCTGGGCGATGCGTACCATCGCGTCATACACCGAGGAGTCGCCATGCGGGTGGAGTTTGCCCAGCACATCCCCGACCACCCGCGCTGACTTGACGTGCTTGGCGGTCGCCGACAGGCGCATTTCGTGCATGGCATAAAGAATGCGTCGCTGGACGGGCTTCTGCCCATCTTCGACCTGTGGCAGGGCGCGCCCCTTGACTACCGACATGGCATACGCCAGATAAGCGCGCTCGGCAAACAGATCGAGCGGCGCGGCATCATCAGGCAGGCGGGGCTGCTCTATCGGCGGTGGCGGCGGTGGCAGAGATGAATGTGATGTGTCGTCATCAGCCGTGGTGCTGAAAAGATCCAGATTGTCGTTGCTCATATTTCGTATTCAATAGGCTAGCAAAATCCAAACCGCCAGCATAGCCCGCGATAGCAGGCCGGTGCAAGCTGGTGCAACAGCCGTCGGTAAAATTCCAGCGGCGGCTGGGTTACAGCCCTACAGTCGGCCAGGTAAATTTCCGTTAAAACGATTAACCTGCAGACATTTCCAGCGTGTCTCTCGATAGGGTGATGCCATGAATACATGTTGTTTCTCCGTAAGAAGCCTGTCTGCCGGGCTGCGGGCGGTCTTGCTCGTGGCGGCTGTGGTGGGGCTGGTCGGCATGGCGGGCTGCGCCGCTGCGCCGCAGAAGAAAGCAGGCTCCGCCAAGGTCGAGCGCGAAGCCAATGCGTCCACACTCACGCTCAACGCAGAAAGCCGGGTACGTCAGGTGCTCGATGCCGTGCCACCCGAGTCGTTGATGGAGCACTTCGAGGCTTACGATACGCAGGGGCGTTTGTGGTCTTATCTCGCGATGACGGACACCGAGGCGGGCGGCGTGCTGTTTATGGATGACCGTTTGCAAGGGACGCTCACGCGTCAGGATGTACAGGCTTTTTACGCCTGCCGTGGCCATGTCATGATGGCCGATCGTCGTTACTGGGCCAGCGAGTTGCAAGCCTGGCTGGAAGGTTTGCAGACGCGGGTTCATCCGGAAACATCCGTATTGCTCGAGTTTTCTGGCAAGTCGACCGTGCAGAGCATCAAGGAAGCGACGGAAAACCCGGTGCTCGGGCGCATCCGTTCGCTATTGGGGATGGGGACGAATCCCTTGAATATCTTCAGCACGCTCAGTTCGGCACGCAACGAATACGATGCCAGCGAACAGTTCAAGAATGAAATCGCCGCCATGAACCAGCTCAAACCCGGGATGCGGGAGACGCGACTGGCCGAGATTGCCAACCCGCAGGATCTGGGGTTTCTGGATAAAGGAATACTCATGGCCTATCCGACGCATCGTGCCGAATACTTCATCGTGGATGGGCAGATACGCGTGATCCAGCAGCCTTCGCTGTACACAATGTCGCGACTCAAACCGGCGGTGTTCTACCTTCCCGACGTGCAATGGTCACGCTGTAATCCAAAAGAATGGATGGACGCGCTCCCCAAAGCGCAGCCGACAGAAGCAGGAGCGCAGTGACGCCCGTTGAATGAAAATCAAGCGTCCCTGTGTCTCGGTTTGTGCGACCTGATGTCCATCGCGATCGGCTTCGACGATACGGCCGTGATGAGTGAGTCTGTCGGGTAGGGGCTTCGTTCTCTGGGTATCGTCAGCCATGCGGGTAGCGGTGGGGGTCAGGCGGCGATGGCGTGCCGCAACTGGGTGATGATCTGCGCGGCCTGGGTCGCCCCGGCGGCCACCCCTGACCCTACCTCTGGCGCGAGCAGACGCGATTGCTGTCGTCGGCACCCCAGTCTCCGCCGCTGTAGCAGTCTCCAACCACAACCGGGCGTCTCTAAGCCCTTGTCGCGCAAGGAAGTCGCCCTGGGAGCACTCCACGGACGCGAGAGAAAAACAGAGAACAGAGAGCCTTCGGAGCGGCTGGCGGCACGCGCGGGGCGCGCGCGTGTCCGAGAGGCGATGCTCGCAAATCCTGCAACCACGCGGGGAACGGGCAAAAAAATCCCAACCGATCAGGGTTGGGATTTTGATAAATGGTGGCGTGTGGCTGACCAATCGTTTTGTGGACTCCCAAGATTAAACGCAATGGCGCGGGATTGTGAGGAACGGCGCGGGTTTCGCGTCAATTTGCATCCTTTTCTTCCGCCATCCGGTAGCCCATCGCTCGGTAGCCGCGCTGGCGTTTTTCCCACATCCGCAGCAGCGCCGGGTGGCCGGTATCGACGAAATCGATGATGCGCACGTCGGTCTTGGTGGCATGCTCGCGGTGCAGTCGACCCGCGTATTGCTGCAACGTCCCCTTCCACGAAACCGGCATTGCCAGCACCAAAGTGTCGAGCGGCGGATGGTCGAATCCTTCTCCGACCAGCTTGCCGGTCGCCAGCAGAACACGCGCTGCATCGGGTGGCAGCGCGTTAAGTTCCGCGATCAGGGTGGTGCGCTGCTTCTTGGCGACCCGCCCGTGCAGGACAAACAACGATGGCATCTTGTCGCCCAAGGCGGTTTGAATGGCATCGAGATGCTCGGTGCGCTCGGTGAGCACCAACACCTTGCGGCCCTGGTCATAGGCGCCAATGACTTCGGCAGCAATCGCGTCTGTTCGGGCTTGGTCAATGGCAAGGTGCCGGAACACATCCTGAATCCCCGCCTCCTGCGGCAAGTCAATTCGTGAGTGCAATGTGCATGGCGTGACCGCCAGATCGTGCGGCGCACCCGTTGGCTTGGCGGCGGTGTGGCGAGTTGGCCCGCATTGCATGAAAATAATCGGTTGCTGGCCATCGCGGCGAATCGGCGTGGCTGTCAGGCCGAGCACGTATTTGGCTTTGGCCTGCTTCAGAATTACATCGAAGGACGCTGCGCCAACGTGATGGCATTCGTCAACGATCACGTGACCGTAGTTTTCGACCAGCGAATTCACTTCACCCTGCCGCGACAGCGATTGCATCACCGCGATGTCGATTTTGCCTGTCGGCTTGGCCTTGCCGCCACCAATGGTGCCGACCACTCCCTTGCCAACGCCTAAAAATGATTGCAGGCGTTCTTGCCACTGCTTGAGCAGTTCGGTTCGATGCACCAGCATCTCCGCTATTCCTCGGCGATGTCCGGTTGGCTGCCGGACTCGATCTGCTTGATCACCCGATCAAAGTCACTCTCAAACAAGCGGTCTTGCACGATGCGGTATTTCTCGAACTCGCTCATCGCGTGGGCCTTGGCGATTTCTGCCGTCACCTTGCCCGCGTCTTGCAGCACTTCCCGGTCGGTTGCCTCAATGAAGCGGTTCAGGCGCGTTTCCCAGTCCTGCATGGTCATCGGGATTTTGCGCAGCGCCATATCCTCGGCCACATCGAGGTAGGCCGACACCAGCCGCTGCAACTGGGCAATCTCGTGTTCGGTCAGGTAATTCTTGGCGACCACCACATCGAACTTCTGAATCTTTCCTTGCGGCCCGTCCTTCCAGGAGGTTAGCCCCATATGGTCTTTGTCGGCATCAGCGCGGTGGTAGATGACTTCTGCAGCCGTCTGTCCATGAATGGCCCAGTGCAGCTTGTTTTGGACTGTGGCATAAAAACGCTTGGTCGCCTGCGCGGTGACGTCGTAGTCCATCGAAGTGGCGTAGATGTCGGTGATCTTCTGGTAAAACTTGCGCTCGGATGCGCGGATTTCCCGGACTTTTTCGAGCTGGCGCTCAAAGAAATCAACCGTCAGGATGCTGCCGCCCCCTTTAAGGCGTTCGGCATCCATGACCCAGCCCTGAATCGTGTAATCCTTGACGATCTGGTTGGCCCATTTGCGAAACTGCACCGCGCGTTCGTTTTCGATCTTGAAACCCACGGCAATGATGGCCTGCAGGCTGTAGTGATCCACCTTGCGCTGAACCTCACGCTCGCCCTCGGTTTGAACCATTAAGTACTGCTTAACAGTTGCCTCGCGCTCCAGCTCGTTGTCGGCATAGATGCGCTTCAAATGCTGACTGACGGCGGGCACCGACACATCGTAGAGCGTGGCCATCATTTTCTGCGTGAGCCACAGGTTTTCATCCTCGTAGCGCATGTCCACGCTGCTTTGCGCATTGCCGGTTGCGGCCACGAAGGTCAGGTATTCGGCCGCTGAGGAACGGACGAGGGAGACTTCGTTTTTCTTGGGAATTTGCCGTTTGCTTTTGCTCACGACTTAAGCCCTCTGCGCTAGCCCAGCCGCTACATCCCTAAACGACGCCAAGGCAGCTTCGAGATGCTCAATGATCTCCTGCTGCAATATATCGGGCGGCGGCAGGTCATCGAGGTTGTCCAGGCTGTCGTCCTTGAGCCAGAAGATATCCAAACTAGCTTTGTCTCGCGCCATCAGCTCGTCGTAACTGAAATACTTAAAGCGTTCAGTCGCAACCCGCTCATGGCGATTGTCAGGGTTGTAGCAGGCAATGAATTCCTGCAAGTCATCCAGTTTCAGCGTCCGTGTCTTTAGCGTGAAATGCTTGTTGGTTCGCAGGTCGTAGAACCACACGCCCTTGGTGTGGATCTGGCCATCTTTCGGTTTGGCGTCGAAAAACACCACGTTGGCCTTCACCCCCTGCGCGTAGAAAATACCCGTGGGCAAGCGCAGCACGGTATGCACGTCGCAGTTTTCCAGCAGTTTCTTACGAATTTTTTCGCCCGCACCACCCTCGAACAACACGTTGTCCGGCAACACCACGGCGGCTTTGCCGTCTGCCTTGAGCATGCTGACGATGTGCTGCAAGAAGTTGAGTTGTTTGTTGGACGTGGTTTCCCAGAAGTCCTGCCGCTCGTAGGTCAACGCCTCCTTGTCTTCCTCACCCTCTTCATTGGTAAAGGTCATGCTGCTTTTTTTTGCCAAAGGGCGGGTTGGCCAGCACGTAATCCACCTTGGTGCGGGGCTCGGTGATCAGCGCATCCGAGCGCGCCACTAAGGGTTCGCCATCGAGTTCGCCAATGCTGTGCAGGAATAGGTTCATCAAGCACATGCGGCGCGTGTTCGGTACGATCTCATTGCCGTGGAATGTCTGGTCGCGCAAGAACTCTTTCTGCGCTTTGTTGAGCTTGGCTCCCGGTCTGGTTAGCCAGCTATAGGCGCCCAGAAAAAAGCCCCCGGTGCCACAAGCCGGATCGGCGATGGTCTTCATCGGTTCCGGCTGCACACAGGCCACCATCGCCTCGATCAGCGCGCGTGGCGTGAAGTACTGGCCAGCACCACTCTTGGTGTCTTCCGCGTTTTTTTGCAGCAGGCCTTCGTACAGGTCGCCCTTGGTATCGGCATCAAGGCTGATCCAGCTCTCAGCGTCGATCAATTGCACCAAGCGCGAGAGCTTGGCCGGGTCTTGAATCTTGTTTTGCGCCTTGAAGAAGATGGCACCCAACATGCCCGGCTCTTGCCCCAGCTTGTGCAGAGTGGCCAGGTAATGCGCCTCCAACGGTTCGCCCACCTTGGGCGTCAGGCTGGCCCAGTCATAACCTTTGGGGATATGGGTTTCGCGGTTATAAGGTTCTTGCGCATATTCGTGCGCCAGCTTCAAAAACAGCAGATAGGTGAGCTGCTCAAGGTAATCGCCATAACCTACACCGTCATCGCGCAGGGTGTGGCAGAAGTTCCAGACTTTCTGGACCAGGGAAGATGTGTTCATTTAGCATCCTTTGAGATGTCGCCAGTCAGCGCGCTCAGTTCGGTCTCGATGATCTCAATACTCGGCAGAACGCTTTGCAAATTGTCAGGCAGCGCCCTGGTAAGTTCATAACTGGCGATGCCGATGGGTTTGTCGATGCCGCGTAAGGCATATTCAGCCAGCACATTATCTTTTGATTGACAGAGCATGAGCCCGATGGTGGGCGCGTCGTTGGCATGGCGGAGCATGTCATCCACCACATTGCAATAGAAGTTCAGTTTGCCGGCGAATTCGGGTTTGAAGTCACCGCGCTTAAGCTCGATGACCACAAAAGCGCGCAACTTGAGGTGGTAAAAAAGAAGGTCAATGTAAAAATCCTTGTCGCCGACGGCTAGCGGGTATTGCCGACCGACAAACGCAAAACCTTGCCCCAGTTCAAGCAAAAACTTTTCCAGATGCGCAATCAACCCGGTTTCCAGCTCACGCTCGTGAAACGTCGCGTCCAGCGTCAGGAAATCAAACACATACGGGTCTTTGAGCGTCTGCTGCGCCAATTCCGACTGCGTTGCCGGCAGGCGTGCAGCAAAATTGTTAATCGATTGGCCCTGCCGTGCATGGGCTTGGCTGTCAATCTGTAGTGCCAAGGTATTGCGGCTCCAGCCGTGGCTGAGTGTTTGCACCATGTACCAGCCGCGCAACTCAAGACGCTTTACCTTTTCCAACAGTAACCCTTGCTGCGCACATCGCGCATGAAGAGCAGCACTTCCAGCGGCTTCACGTCGGTGCCGGTGGCGATCATGTCGACGGTGACCGCGATGCGCGGGTTGTAGTCGTTACGAAAACTGGACAGGATGCTGTCGGTGTCTTCTTCCGCGCGGTAGGTGAGCCGATTGATGAATCTGCTGAAGATGTCTCGCTCAACGAAGTGCAACAAACCGTCAAACAAGAAAAGTTGGTGCGCTACAACGCTGCTGTACCCATCGAGACTTTCGATTTCATCATCATCGATGAATGCCACCGCAGCATCTACAACCTGTGGAAGCAAGTACTCGACTACTTTGATGCCAGCCTGATCGGCCTTACCGCCACGCCTGACAAACGCACCTTCGGCTTCTTCAATGAAAACATCGTCGCCGAATACACCTACGAGCAATCGGTGGCCGACGGCGTCAACGTCGGTTACGACGTGTACGAGATTGAAACCGAAATCACCCAGAAAGGTGCCGAGCTAAAGGCCAAAGAATGGGTCGATCACCGCGACCGACAAACCCGTAAAAAGCGCTGGAGTGAAACCGAAGAAGACACCGCCTACACCGGCAAAGAGTTGGACCGCTCCGTAGTCAACGTCAGCCAGATCCGCCAAGTGATTCAGGCCATGAAAACCGCCGTGGAAACGCAGATTTTCCCGGCGCGCAAAGAAGTCCCGAAAACGCTCATCTTCGCCAAAACTGACAGCCACGCCGACGACATCATCAACATCCTGCGCGAGGTCTACGGCCAAGGTAACGCCTTTTGCAAAAAGGTCGCCACTCAGGATGGAGTACATGCGCTGGATGGTGCTGATGCACACCTGCGAATGGAGGTTTTCGCCATCGTGGCGAAACACAGTGAAAACGCAATCCGGGCGGCTGGTCCAACAACATTTGGACTGGCGCGCCTTCGCCTTCTGGGCACGTCAACGTGAACCTCAACAACGGCAACTTG
>JAGOVA010000030.1 GCA_018061005.1 Sterolibacterium sp.
CTGCAAATGACCATCCAGACGCAGACCAAAAACTTTCCGGCGATATTATTTTGTCAGCAGGCCGGTTTTACGTTCTGCGGCTTCAACGATCACTATTTCCCCAATCAGGACATCGCCCTGTTTTTCGCCCGCTTCGGTAACGATGTCACGCAACCCAGCGCGCGCCCCATCCACATCGGCACCACCCAGCCCACCCCCGGCTCATCGTCTGTACTGCCCACACTGCCCACGCCCAATGCCCCCGGCACATCAGCAGGGGCCACACTGGCCGCCGCCAATGCCATCGTCAGCCAGAACCTCATGAGCGCACTGGGGGCGAATGCTGATGTCTCGAATGCACCCAGCCTGCCCGCCTGGCAAGGCCGGCGGCTACCCGAGCGGGCGGCCAGCGACAGCACGGATCAGGCCGACCTCGAATTCACCCGCAAATCGGCCCCGGGTCGTGACGAAATCCGTATCGGTTACCGGCTACGCGGCTCCCGGCTGGAACTGCTGATCTGGCCCGCACTCGACCGCGCACCCCACACCATCCCCGAAATCTATCCGCTGCTCGATGACGTGGCCGCCTTGCACCTGCGTTACATGGACGCAGCCGGATTGTGGCAGGAACGCTGGCCGGTCAGCGAAAACTGGAACCACCAGAGCCTGCTGCCGCGTGGCGTGGAAATCGAAATCACCCTGCACGACGGCACCCGTTTGACCCGCGTTTTTGCACTGCCCTCATGACCACGTCATGCCCCAACCGAACCCAGCGCGGCGCAGCCCTCATCATGGCGCTGCTGGTCGCCAGCCTGGCTACAGCACTCGCTACCTCACTGATCTGGCATGAAAATCTCTGGCTGCGTGGCCTCGAAACCCGACGCGATCTGATGCAGGCGCGCCAACTGGCACTGGCCGGGATCGACTGGTCACGCGCCGTGCTCGCCGAGGATGCCCGCACCAGCCGTTACGACCACCTGGGCGAACCCTGGGCAACGCAAGTGCCCGCCATGCCCGCCGAAGGCGGTGAAATCGGTGGCCAGATCACCGACGAACAAAGCCGGATCAACCTCAACAACCTCGTCCGTAACGGCCAGGCCAGCGAAGAGGATCTGCTGATCTACCAACGCCTGCTCAGCCTGCTGCAACTGCCGCCCGCACTGGCAGCCAGCCTCACAGACTGGCTCGATGCTGACGACCAGAGCCGCCCTGACGGTGCCGAAGATGCCGATTATCTGGCCAGCAACCCTGCCTATCGTGCGGCCAACCGCGAACTGACCGACATCGACAATCTGCGCCATGTACGCGGCTACACGCCCGAGATCATCGAACGCCTGCGCCCTTATGTCACTGTGCTTCCCGGTTATAATTACCTGAACATCAACACGGCCAGCGCACTGGTGCTTACGGCCACGCTCCATGATTTTCCTGATGCAGACATCCGTCAGATCATTGCCGACCGTGACCGCATTCCCTACCTCGATGTCCATGATTTCCGCAAGCGCCTGCCCCCATCCTACCTGGCCGAACTCCCCAGCACCGAGCGGATCAACACGCGCAGCCGCTATTTCAGCGTCCAGATTCATGCCCGTATCGGCCAGGCCGATACCCGCATCCAGGCATTACTCCTGCGCTCGGCCAACTGGCCGAACATCGTCTGGCAAAAATTCGAATGAATCCTCCCTTGCGTCCATCCCATGACCGGCAAACCACCGTCTGACACCCTGCTGCGCCTCTACCTGCCCGCCGACTGGCCCACGCAGCAAACCGCTTGCGACTGGGAACTCGTCAGTACCAGCGGCGCACGCCTGCAACGAGGCCACAGCGAGCCCCGCCACTGGCCGACCGCCGCGCGCTGCGAAATTATCCTCAGTGCCGAACAATGCCTGCCGCTCAGCGCGAACCTGCCCAAAGGCGCGCGCACCCGCATGGCTGAAGTCATCGGCTACGCACTCGAAGAACGGCTGCTGGGCGATATCGACAGCGAACATTTCACCATCGGCGACGAAACCCGCGACGGCCAGACGCCCGTCTGGGTCATCAGCCGCGCCCGCCTGCACAGCCTGCTGGCCGCGCTGCGCCCATTCAACCGCAGCCCACAACGTCTGCTCAGCGAACTTCAACTCATTCCCGTGAATCCCGGCTGGAGCGTCTGCCTCAAGCCGCAGGGCGGCTTCGTGCGGACAGCCGCCGAAGCCGGTTTCAGTTTCGACCTGCCCGGGGGTGATGCCGCCGAACTGCCGCTCGAACCACCGCTCGAACTGCAACTGGCAAGCACTGCCGCGCAGCAGCCACCTACCCGCATCGACGTCTACACGGCCACAGGCGTAACGTTCAACGCCACACAGGCCAGTGCCTGGCAAACCCGGCTGGGCATCCCCGTGCAGCATGCCGGCGAATACCTCTGGCGGGAAGCCCCCAGCCAGACCGCGCGCAACTTGCTCACCGGCGACTTCACTCCCCCGCGCGCACGCGGCGAAGGCTGGAGCAGCCTGAAACCCACCGCATGGCTGGCCGCGTTCGGCCTGACACTCTACAGCGTCTTCAGCTTTGCCGAATGGGCACATCTCGAACACCAGAAAACCCAAATGCGCCAGCAGATGACCGAGCGTTTCCGCGCCACCTTTCCGCAAGCGCAGACCATCGTCGATCCGGCCTTGCAGATGCAGCGCCTGCATGACCAACTGCGCCGCGAGCGTGGCCAACTGGGCGCGGGCGACTTCCTGCCGCTGCTGGCCGCCGCCACAGAAACCGCCGCGCTCCCCGGCACGCTGCGCCACCTCGACTTTGAAGATGGCCGCCTCGACATGACCCTGCGGCTCGCCGATGCCAGCGCCGTCGAACGCCTGCGCGACACCCTGACGCGTCGCGGCCTGGGCGTCACCGTGCGTGCCCCCTCGCCCACCAGCAGCCCGTCCACGGGCAGTGTTGAAGCCCTCTTTGCCGTGCGGGGAGCCCCATGAAACACCTGCAACCGCTCATCGCCCTGTGGCAATCGCGCGCCCCGCGTGAACGCCAGTTCCTTGCCGCACTGGGTATTTTCATCCTCGCCGCCCTGCTCGCCCAGGGGCTCTGGTCTGCCCATCAGGCGCGTTTGCGCCTGCATCGGCAAATCCCCCTGCTGCAACAACAGCTCGACACCCTGCAACAACAAGCCGCCGCCATCCGCGCCCTGCAAAGCCAGCCGCTACAGCCCCCTGCCCATGCGGGCAGCCTGCTACAAACCGCCACCACCCTCGCCAGCCACACCGGGCTGACGCTGACCTCGGGGCAACTGCAAGCCGAAGGCGCGCGCCAGCTCCGGCTACGCGCCAGCCTGCCCTTCGACCGCTGGCTGGATGTCGTGGCCACCTGGCAACAAAACGCACAACTGCGCCTGATCCAGCTCAAACTCAGCCCGGAACCAACCTCAGGCCAGGTGAGCATCGACGCGCTGTTTGCCCTGCCCGATCCGGCCTGAGCTTCGCCTGCCCCCCTGCTTACCCGACGGCCATGACCGCCCCACGGCATTACGCGCTTCTGTTCATCCCCCTGCTGCTCCTCGCCCTGCTGGTGCAATGGCCAGCCGCTGCGGTGGGCGCGTGGCTGGAGCAGCAAAGCCACGGACGATGGCGACTGGCCGCCCCACACGGCACGTTGTGGCACGGCAGCGGCCTGCTACTCATGCGTACCGCCGACAACAGCCCGTGGCGCAGCCTGATGAACCTGAACTGGCACCTCCACCCCGGCGAACTGCTGCGTGGCCGCCTGCGTATTGATCTCGAACCCGAACAAGGCCGCCTGCAACTCATCATCACCCCTGCCCGGATTCAACTGGAATCGCTGGAAGCCGCACTCCCCGCCAGCGCATTGGCTCCCCTGATGCCCGGCGCGCTGGGTCGTTATCACTGGGACGGCCAACTCCAGGCGCGCAGCCCGCTTTTCAGCTGCAACTGGAGCGCGCAGCACTGCCAGGGGCAGATTGAAATCCTCTGGGATCAAGCCGCCGTCGCCGAAGTCCCGGGGCCGCCACTGGGCAACTACCGCCTGACACTGACCGGTAACGACCCGCGCCTGAACCTCACCATTGACACCCGCGAAGGCCGTCTGCAGCTCAAGGCCCACGGCGAAATAGCCCCGCAGGGCCGCCTGAAAATCCAAGGCGAAGCCAGCGCCCCCACCCAGGCAGGCCACTTGAACGACGAATCCCTCAACGCCCTGCTCACCCTGCTCATGCGCCCGCAAGGCGGCGGACGTTACCTGATTGATTACCGGGAAGCCGGTGCCAGCGCACCAGCACCTTAACCTCAGCCTTAACCTCAAACCTCAAACCTTAACCCTGATCCCGCGTTAAACTCGCCGCCATGCGCTTCTTCAATCTCGACCTGCTGGCCAAAGGCTCCTTCCAGACCAGTGCAGACGGCCAGCGGCTGTTCTACCCGAACGGCCTCGCGGGCAAAGGCTATCTCGTCGAATCCGAAGATCGCTACCAGTCCCTGTTCCGCCAGCAAAAATACTGGGGGCTCGCCATCATGGCCAGCATCACACTGATGGCCGCCGCCCGCCTTTACTGGCCCGTGGTACTGGGCACATTCATCACGCTCAATCTGCTGAAACAAACCGTCGTGCGCCGTACCACACGACAAATGCAGCCCTCCCCCATCCCTTATTCGGTCAACGGTTTCTTCCGCGAAGGCCTGCGCCTGCCGGTCATGCGCCGCTCACTGCTGCTCACACTATGCGGTAGTGGCATGCTGGTCAGCCTGGCCTGCCTGGCCGCGCTGGCCTGGTATCCCGATCTCTGGCGCAAACTGCTGGGCTGGGCGGCCATCACCGCCCTGCTGGCTTACCTGGCACTGCGCGATTTACGCGGCATGAACACGCCGGGTTGAAATCGACTGTATTGCCCCCAGATAAACCGCTCCCCCGCACCCAGAGAGCCACGACATGCCCGCCTCCTTCCCGCAAAACCGTAGCACCCGCAATCTGCTGATCACCCTGCTGCTGGCCGCCAGCAGCCTGGCCGCCCACGCCCAGGCACCCAACTGCCTCGACAACGCCCAGTCGAGCCATGAAGTCGATCAATGCGGCGCACCGCTCATCAAACACGTCGAAGACAAGGTTGAAACCGAATACAAACGGCTGGCGCAAAAATTCACCGGCAACGAAAAAATGCAGGAAATGCTCAAGACCAGCCGCCAGAACTGGGATCACTACCGCAGCAACCAATGCGTGATGGAAGCCTCGGCCGCCACCGGCAACTACGCCGTCAAGCCGCTCTCGCTGGAGGCCAACAAGGTCTATTTCAAGTGCATGCTGCGCACCTTCAGCGAAATGAAATCTTCGCTGGAAAAATACTGACGCATCCATTCGCATCCATTCGCATCCTTTCGCATCATGTTCAGCCTGCGCCAGTGGCTGCGCCGGCGACGGGCGGCTCGCCTCGCCGTATCGCCTGACGAATGGGCACACAGCGAATCCAGCCTGCCCTTTCTGGCGCACCTGAACGCCCCAGAACGCCAGCGTCTGCGCGACATGGCGCTGGAATTTCTCGCCGAAAAGCAGATCAACGCCGCCCCCGGCCTGGAACTGATGGCGCACATGCAGCACACCGTCGCCCTGCAAGCCTGCCTGCCCGTACTGAATCTCGGGCTGGCCTGGTACGACGACTGGATCGGCATCGTGCTCTACCCCGGCGAATTCATCATTCCACGCGTCGAAATGGACGAATCCGGCGTAGTGCATGAATTCGACGACGCCGTGCTCGGCGAAGCCTGGGAACGCGGCCCGGTGCTGCTGTCATGGTTCGACGACCCGCTCGCCGTGGCCGGCATCAACATCGTCATCCACGAATTTGCCCACAAACTCGACATGCGTAACGGCCTTGCCGACGGTCTGCCGCCGCTACACGTCGGCATGACGCGCCACGCCTGGCGCGCCGCCTTCGAGCCCGCCTACGCCGACTTCTGCCAGCGCGTCGAACACGGCGAAGCCACCGCACTCGATCCCTACGCCGCCGATGCCCCCGCCGAATTTTTCGCCGTCATGAGCGAAGCCTTCTTCACCACCCCCCGCCTGCTGCACGACGAATACCCGGCGGTGTACGAACAACTCTGCCAGTTCTACCGCCAGCACCCGCTAGCCGCATCCCCCTGACCGTAAAAACCGCGCAAACGACGCTGTTCCGCTTGAAACAAAGCCGATAAGGCAATAGATTGGCGCGTTACCCATTGACCGTGCATGGACGCACGCGACTCATGACCGCTTTCATCCTTCGTCGCCTCTGGCAGATGCTACCGACCTTGCTGGGGGTGGTGCTGCTAGTGTTTTTCCTGTTCAACTGGGTGGGGGGTGACCCGGCCTATGTGCTGGCGGGCAAGATTTCCAATCCGGAGCAGATCGCCAATATCCGCCGTCAGCTGGGTCTCGACGAGCCGGTCTGGGTGCAGTTGTGGATATTCATCCAACAGATCGTTACTGCTGATTTTGGCGTGAGCTGGAGTACGGGCGAGTCGGTGGGGCACATCATCGGCAGCCGCCTGGGGCCTTCGCTCACCGTGCTGCTGCCCTTACAGGTGCTGGAGGTGGTGCTCTCCATCGCACTGGCGCTGGCGGTGGCCTATGTGCGCGGCTCGCTGACCGACCGGCTGGTGATGATCGCCTGTACCGTGGCGATGTCGATCAGCATCCTCGTCTATATCATCGTTTTCCAGTATTTCTTTGCCTACGAGCTGGGCTGGTTTCCGGTGCAGGGCTGGGGCGACGGGGTGTGGCGCAATCTCGTGACTTACGCCGCGCTGCCGATTCTCATCGCGCTGGCGGTCAGCATCGCGCCTAATCTGCGGCTTTACCGCACCTTCATGCTCGACGAAATCGGCCAGGACTATGTACGCACCGCCCGCGCCAAGGGGCTGTCCGAGCATCGCATTCTGTGGTGGCATGTGCTGCGTAATGCGGCGATTCCCATCATCACTTACGTCATGGCGAACCTGCCGGGGCTGCTGATCGGTGCCTTCCTGATCGAACGCTTCTTTTCCATCCCCGGCATTGGCCGTGAAATCATCATGGCCGTCGATCGTTCCGATTTTCCGGTGATCAAGGCCATCACCGTGTATGTCGCGCTGGCCACGATGATCTTCAACCTGCTGGCCGATCTGATGTATCGCTGGGTGGATCCCCGGGTACAGTTCAAATGAACGCGCCCATTGATCGGGATGCCCACGCCCACATCTACGCACCTTCTCCCGGCCTGTGGGGGCTGGCCTGGCGGCGGTTGAAGACGGATCGTCTGGCCATGGGTTCGCTGGCGGTGGTCACGTTCTTTTTGCTGCTGATGCTGGCTTCAATCAGCAATCTGCTCGCCCGCGACTGGTCGCGTGAAGTCGGCGTGAATTACGCCCCACCGACCTGGCTGGGCATCCAGGCCGACGCCATCGACCGCAACCTCCCTTTGCCTGAAACGCAGCCGGGAGATGAGGTTCCACACAATCCACTCGACCCGCTGGCATCCGAGCTCGCCGCATTGAAAGCCCAGTTAAAGTCAGGCTCAGCGACCGCTCCTCCCGATTACGGCATTGCCGATCCGCTGGCGGAAGATCTCGAAGCCATCCGCACCACACAACAAATCCTAACCCCGGCCACGCCGCAGACACGCCAGGCGACCCTGCCTTTCGGCGGCGACAAATGGGGACGCGACATCCTGCAAAAAACCATCAAAGGCTCCGGCACCTCGATATTCGTCGGCCTGATTGCCGCCCTCATCGCCACCCTCATCGGGACGCTGCTGGGCGCGCTGGCGGGCTATTTTGGCGGCTGGATGGACGACCTGCTCAACTGGTTCTACAGTATTTTCACCTCCATTCCCTATCTGCTCCTGATCCTCGCCATTGCCGCTGTCATGCCCAAGGACAAGGGGCTGGCGAGCATCGTGCTGATCCTCGGCCTGACCGGCTGGACGGGCGTGTTCCGCCTGATCCGTGCCGAATACCTGAAGCACAAATCACGCGAATATGTGCTGGCGGCCGATGCCCTGGGTGCATCGGATGCGCGCAAGATGTTCGTGCATATTTTCCCCAACGTCAGCCATGTCGCCCTGGTACAGCTTTCCCTACTGGTCGTCGGCTTCATCAAGGCCGAAGTCATCCTGTCCTTTCTCGGCTTTGGCGTGCCCGTCGATGCCGTCTCCTGGGGCAGTATGCTGAACGAAGCGCAAAACGAGCTGATTCTTGGCAAGTGGTGGCAGCTCGCGGCCGCCACCCTCGCCATGTCCCTGCTCGTCACCGCCTTCTCGCTGCTCACCGACGCGCTGCGCGATGCCCTCGACCCGAAGCTCAAATAACATGGACACTCCCAAGACCGACACCCCGCTGCTGGCTGTCCGTGAGCTCACCATCGGCTTCCGGCAAGGCCGCCAGCAGCCGCCCGTGCCGGCCGTGAAAGACATCCGTTTCGACATCCCGGAAAATGCGACCGTGGCACTGGTGGGCGAATCAGGCAGCGGCAAATCCGTCACCGCGCTCTCGCTGCTGGGGCTGCTGCCAACTGAAAATGCGGTGATCGCAGCGGGCAGTCAGGCGCACTATGGCGGGCGCAATTTGCTCGATCTGCCCGCCGCCGCGCTGCGTCAGTTGCGTGGCCGGGAAATCGCGATGATTTTTCAGGAGCCGATGAGCTCGCTCAACCCGGTGTTCACTGCGGGTGCACAGATCATCGAATCACTGCGCCTGCATCTGGGGCTGACCGCGCGTCAGGCGCGCGCCCGCGCCATCGAACTGCTCGATGAAGTCGGTCTGCCCGAGCCGGCCACGAAATGCGATGCCTACCCCTTCCAGCTCTCTGGCGGCCAGCAGCAGCGCGTGATGATCGCGCTGGCCATCGCCTGCCAGCCGCGCCTGCTGATTGCCGATGAGCCCACCACGGCACTGGATGTCACGATCCAGCAGCAGATCCTTGAACTGCTCGCGACCCTGCAGCAGCGTCACCGCATGTCGATGCTGTTCATCACCCACGATCTGGCGGTGGTCGGCGATATCGCCGATCGCGTCATCGTCATGCGTCACGGTGAAATCCGCGAACAGGGCGAAACTGCCCACGTGTTTACCGCGCCACAGGATGCCTACACCCGCGCCCTGCTGGCCTGCCGCCCCAGCCTCACGCAACGTCCTGCCCGCCTGCCGGTGATCGACGACTTCCTGAAGCCGCCTGCCATGACACCGGCTGCTGAGACACGTCAGCGCGGCATCCGTCCGGATGACAATGTCATTCTTGAAGCGCGCAATCTCAGCAAGCACTTCCTGCAGCCGCGCGGGCTGTGGCGACACGACACCTTCAAGGCGGTGCAGGATGTTTCGTTCCGCCTGCGGCGCGGGCGCACGCTGGGCATCGTCGGCGAATCCGGCTCGGGCAAGACCACCCTGGGGCTGACCCTCATGCGCCTGCATGAAGCCAGCGGCGGCGAAGTGCTGTTCGAAGGGCGCGACATCCTGCCCTTGTCGAAGGCCGAATTCCAGCCCTACAAACGGCGCATCCAGATTATTTTCCAGAATCCTTACGCCTCGCTCAACCCGCGCTTTACCGTCGGCCAGATCCTCGAAGAGCCTTTAGTGATTCACCGCATCGGCGACCATGCGGCCGCACGCCGCCAGCATGTCGCCGGCTTGCTCGATCGCGTCGGCCTGCCAGCGCGTGCCGTCGACCGTTACCCGCATGAGTTTTCCGGCGGCCAGCGTCAGCGCATCGCCATCGCCCGCTGTCTGACCCTGAAACCTGAAATCCTGATCTGCGATGAATCCGTCTCCGCACTCGATGTTTCAGTGCAGGCGCAGGTGCTCAACCTGCTGCAGGATTTACAGGACGAATCCGGCCTCTCCTACCTGTTCATTTCCCATGATCTAGCCGTCGTGCATCACATGTCCGACGAGGTGCTGGTGATGCACCAGGGGCGTGCCGTCGAATACGCGGATGCCGATACACTCTACGCACACCCGCAACAGGCCTACACGCAGCGACTGCTGGCCGCAATTCCGCGCCCGCTTATCTAACCGGACGCAACACCTCGGCCAGCGACTCAAGCAACTGAGGGCGTTCGTCATTGATGTAGAAGTGGTCGCCCTCGAACCAGCGTTCCTGATAGGCCGCATGCGTATGCTTTTGCCAGCCGCGCAAGTCTTCGGGCTGAACATGCAGATCCTGCCGCCCGGAACAGGCGGTCAGCGGAATCGCCAGCGGGATTTCTTCTGCATAGTGGTAATCCGCCCCCAGGGCAAAATCGGCGCGCACGACCGGCAGCAGCAGGCGCATCAACTCCTGGTTGTCGAGAATTTCACGCGGCGTGCCGTTGTAATCACGCAATTTTTCGATCAGCTCAGCGTCGGGCAATTCATGCAGACGCTTCGACTTTTCACGCAAAGGCGGCGCATTGCAGCCCGAGATGATCAAGTGTACCGGCATGGGCAACTGCTGGCGACGACAATGGCGCGCCAGCTCGAAAGCCACCAGCGAGCCCAGGCTGTGGCCGAAAAAGGCAAACGGCAACGGCGACTGCGCCTGGCGCGTCTGCAGCATTTCACCCAGTGCCTGAATCAGCGCGGCAAACGAGGTACACGGCGGCTCACGAAAACGCGAACCACGCCCGGGCAACTGCACCGCACACAACTCGATGGCCGGATCGATCTCGCGCTGCCAGGGCACAAATGCCGCCGCGTTGCCACCGGAATACGGAAAGCAGTAGAGCCGGACTCGCCGCGCGACAGCCCCTTCCGCCGGGCAGATCAGCCAGCGCGCAGCCTCACTTTTCACGCTTTATAGGCCGGATTCGACGGTTTGCCGGTTTCATAAAACTGCTTCAGACCCAGCCCCACCTTTTTCATGTTGCTGCGGATGATCATGTTGAGCAGCAGCTTGTCGAGCAGCGCGCCCAGTGCGCCCCACTTGATGGTGTAGGTCATGGTCGGACGAAACAGCGTCTTGCCGCCGGGCGCATCTTCCAGAATGTAATGGAAGCGGGCTTCGGTAAAAATCGGCGGGGGCGGTTTGGCACCGTCATGCAGGCGAATGATGAAGCCCTGGCCTTCATTCCATTCGCTGACGGTCTCGTCCATTTCCATGCCCGAGGTGGTGTAGACGCGGCGACTCGCGCCCACGCCTTCCTTCTGTTCCGTCTTCAGGCGGCAATCGCGCAACCCCGGCACATATTTGTGCGCGATGGAAAGATCGCGCAGCCGTTGCCAGACTTCAGCACGCGGCAGATTGACGATGACTTCGGCGCAAGCCTTGCTGTTTTCCATACTCACAGATCCTCAAAAAATTATCCCCGACGGGCATCGATGACACCCGTCACTTCGCGCACCAGATTCAACAAACGCTGTAATTGCGTCACACTGCCCAGCTCTACCGTAAAAGCCATTCGCGCCTTGCCGCTGCGCGAGAGCGTTTTAACGGCCGTGACATTCACATGTTCCCGCGAGAGCACTTCCGAAATATCCCGCAGCAAGCCTTGCCGGTCGAGTGCATCCACGACGACATTGACCGAATAAAGCCCCTTGCTTGCGCTTTCAGCCCCCCAGGTGGTGTCGATCACCCGTTCCGGCTGACGCGCGACGATGGCCTTGAAGGTGCGGCAGTCGGTGCGATGGATCGACACGCCCTTGCCACGCGTGACGAAACCGGCAATCGGGTCCGGCGGGACGGGACGGCAGCAGCGCGCCAGTTGCGTCAATAACTTATCGACCCCCACCACCAGCACGCCTTCATTCGAACCGGCACGCGGCACACGGCTGGTGCGCGTCTGGATTTCCGGCGGGGCATCGAGCTTTTCGTCCGCATCGCCACGCAACGCACTTTGCAGAAGGCGCGCGCCAACTTCATTACG
Source organism: Sterolibacterium sp. (assembly GCA_018061005.1). Taxonomy (GTDB): domain Bacteria; phylum Pseudomonadota; class Gammaproteobacteria; order Burkholderiales; family Rhodocyclaceae; genus Sterolibacterium. Next base: position 11,828 of record JAGOVA010000030.1, read on the forward strand.
CCCGGCCGCACGATACAGCTCGTCGGCATTCTTGTAGCCCAGCTTGACCGCCAGGCCATCGATATTGGCCTGGGTCTGCCCTTCACGCTGCAGCTCACGGGCGATCAGCGCACGCCCCTGCCCCAGCAGCAATTCATCTTCCTGCGCGGCAAACCATTGCCGCACCTTTTGCCGGGCGCGATGCGTGGCCAGAAAACCAAGTGCCGGATTCAGCCAGTCGCGCGATGGCCCGCCCTGTTTGGCGGCCACGATGTCCACCCGTTGCCCGTTGGCCAGCGGCGTATTGAGCGAAACCAGCTGACCATCGACCCGCGCGCCCCGGCAGCGATGCCCCAGATCGGTATGCAGCCGGTAGGCAAAATCCAGCGGGGTCGCACCCTGCGCCAGATCAAATACCCGCCCTTGCGGAGTCATGACATAAATCGTGTCGTCCAGCTCGGCACGCTTGAAATGCGCCACCCATTCACTGCTATCAGCAATTTCGTCACGCCACGACAACAGCTGGCGCAGCCAGGCGATTTTGTCATCATAGGCGGTATCACTCGATTCATTCGAATGACCAGACTCTTTGTAACGCCAGTGTGCGGCGACACCCAGCTCGGAGTGGTAATGCATCTCGTAGGTGCGGATCTGCACCTCGAAGGGACGACCATCCTCGGCAATCACCGCCGTGTGCAAAGACTGATAATTATTGCCCTTGGGCTGGGCGATGTAATCGTCAAACTCACCCGGCACCGGCTGCCAGCGGCCATGCACGATGCTCAGGGCGGCATAGCAATCCTTGATTTCCGCCACGAGGATGCGAAGCGCACGCACGTCATACACTTCGTCGAACTCCAGACGTTTGGCGCGCATCTTGTTCCAGATGCTGTAGATGTGTTTGGGTCGCCCCTGCACTTCGGCCTGTATGCCTGCGGTCGCCAGCTCGGCCTTGAGGCGCAGCATGGTCGTTTCGATGAATTGTTCACGCTCGCTGCGTCGTTCATCGAGCATCCTGGCGATGCGTTTGTAGGTCTCGGCCTCAAGAAAGCGGAAGGAAAGATCTTCCAGCTCCCACTTGATCTGCCAGACCCCCAGACGATTGGCCAGCGGCGCGAAAATTTCCAGGCTTTCGTGCGCCAGCTGTTCGCGTACCAGGCCAGGATGCGCGGTCATGTAGCGCAAGGTCTGGTTGCGGCTGGCCAGGCGCAGCAACACCACGCGAATATCCTCGACCATCGCCAGCAGCATTTTCCGCAGGGTTTCAGACTGTTCGCGCGCCTCGGGCGTGCCCCTTTTACGTTGATCGCGGGTAATCAGGCGCAGCATGTTCAGCCGATGCAGCCCTTCGATGATTTTCGCCACCGCCGTGCCAAAGCTGCCGATCACACGTTCCTGCCAGTCACCTGCCGGTTCCATTTCAGCTTCGGCCAGCGCTGCCGCACCAAACAGGAGTGCGGCCAGCCGTGCATCGAGATCAAGATTCAGGACGGCGCAAGTCCGCGCCATGCCGACTGCATGGTCCAGATACAGCTCGCCCGTCCCCAGCGTCGCTCCAGCATACAGCTCGGTCGCCGCGTGCAGCGCCTGCTCGACCCGCGACTGGCTGCCCGCTGGCAAACCCGCGCATAGCGTATCGATCAAGCCGATATCCAGCGCGTCATTCGCCGTAGCGGCCAAGGAAGACACGTCAAGAAGTCGGGGGGGCTGGGAAGCCATGACAGGAGAAACCGGAGGGTCTGAACACGCGGCATCAGCGGCGAGCCGACCCGTGGTATTCAGCATTCACTATTTGAAGGGGTGACGCAACACGATGGTTTCTTCGCGGTCCGGGCCGGTGGAAATCATGTCGACCGGCACCGCGCAAACTTCCTCGATGCGCTTCAGGTACGCCCGTGCTGCTGCTGGCAGGGCTTCCAGCGTCTTGACACCCACCGTGTTCTGCGTCCAGCCCGGCAGGGTTTCGTAAATCGGCTCGCAGCGCGACAGCTCTTCCGCCCCCACCGGCAGGATGTCGGTGATCACGCCTTCGAGCTTGTAGCCTGTACACAGCTTGAGTTCTTCAACACCATCGAGCACGTCGAGCTTGGTCACACACAGGCCAGAAACGCCGTTGATCTGGATGGAACGCTTCAATGCCGCCGCATCAAACCAGCCGCAGCGCCGGGCACGCCCGGTGGTCGCACCAAACTCATGCCCCTTGGTGGCCAGATGCTTGCCCACCGGATCGAGCTTGGCAACCGCATCGTACAGCTCGGTGGGGAATGGCCCGCTGCCCACCCGCGTGGTATAGGCCTTGGTAATGCCCAGCACATAATGCAGCATGTTCGGCCCGACCCCGGCACCCGCTGTGGCCGCCCCCGCCACGCAATTGCTGGATGTGACAAAAGGATAGGTTCCGTGATCGATATCGAGCAGCGTGCCCTGCGCGCCTTCAAACAGCAGGTTGGCACCGGCATTGTGGGCATCGTAGAGCGCGCGCGGCACGTCGGCGATCATTTTTTCCAGGCGCGGCGCCATGGCCAGCGTGCTGTCGAGCACCTGCTGGAAATCGACCGGAGCCACGCGGTAATAATGCTGCAGCATGTAATTGTGATAATCGAGCAGTTCGGCCAGCTTTTCAGCAAACCGCTTGGGACGGGTCAAGTCCTGCAAACGGATAGCACGCCGTGCCACCTTGTCTTCATAGCAAGGACCGATGCCGCGCCCGGTGGTACCGATCTTGTTTTCGCCGCGCGCCTGTTCACGCGCCACATCGATGGCCTGGTGATAAGGCAGGATCAGCGGGCAGGCTTCGGAGATCTTCAAACGGACTTCGGCATCGATGCCCGCCGCATTGAGTTCATCCAGCTCCTTGATCAGCGCTTCGGGTGAAAGCACCACGCCATTGCCGATATAGCAGGTCACGCCCGACCGCAGAATGCCGGAAGGCACGAGGTGCAACACCGTTTTCTTGCCATTGATGACCAGCGTATGACCGGCATTGTGGCCACCCTGAAAACGCACGACGCCTTGCGAATGATCGGTCAGCCAATCGACGATCTTGCCCTTGCCTTCATCGCCCCACTGGGTGCCGATAACCACCACATTCTTTGCCATTGCCTGATTCTTTCGTAAGGAATTCAATTCAGTTCAGTTCGGTAACCTGCCAGCGACCGTCGCGCCAGCATAATTGCCGGTCACAGCCCGCCTCATGCGAAGCGGCCAGCGTGTGTCCTGGCAGGGCATGAATGACGATTTCACCGGCTGCACGCAGATCAGCCACTGCCTGCTTCAGCGCGGCAGCCTCGGTGTCGCTCATACCTCTCATGCCCTGCGGTGCGAGTATCGCCCGCCGTGGGCTTGCATCCTGCGCCAGCCGTGCCAGCTCGCGCAGGTCGAGGCTGAAACCGGTGGCGGCACGATCGCGGCCAAAAGCGATGCCCACTTTGTCATATCGCCCACCCAGCGCAATCGCACCCGGATAACCGGCACAATACGCCGCAAACACGACCCCGCTGTGATAATGCAGGCCACGCAGATCCGCCAGATCAAAACTGACCGGCAGCCCGTCCAGTGCGGCAGCCAGCACCCGCAACTCAGCCAGTGCCTGGGTAATCTCCGGCAAAGGCGGCAGACAGGCCGTGGCGCGCTCGAGCACCTCGAGGCCGCCGTAAAGTGCGGGCAAGGCCAGCAAGGCGGTGCGACAAGGCTCACTGACAGCGGCCAGCAGCGCATGCAAACCCGGCATGTCCTTGGCCTGCAACAGCGCGAACAATTCTTCGAGACGCTCCCCCGCAAACCCGGCGGCTTCGGCCAGCACCCGGAAAATACCGACATGGCCGAGATCGATGCGTATGGCTGCCGCATTTACCCCGCTCAACTGCAGGGTGCGCGCCAGCAGGCGCAGCATTTCAACATCAGCTTCGCTGCCCGCATGGCCATACAGCTCGGCACCAATCTGCAGGGGCTGACGCGTCGTCGTGAGATTGGCCGGCAGGGTATGCAGCACACTACCGCAATAACAGAGGCGCGTGACGCCATGACGGTTCAGCAAATGGGCGTCGATGCGCGCAACCTGCGGGGCGATATCCGCCCGCACCCCCATGGTACGGCCTGAAAGCTGGTCGACCAGTTTAAACGTCCGCAAATCGAGATCGCGCCCACTGCCAGTCAACAGCGACTCGACATATTCAAGCAGTGGTGGGATGACATATTCGTAACCATGCAAACGAAATTCATCGAGCAACCTGCGGCGCAGGGTTTCGATCTGCCATGCCTCGGCAGGCAGCGCATCTTCGATTGCTTCGGGAAGGAGCCAGCGGCGCATCGTGCAAACCTATTTAAAAAGAACCAGCAGAATGATGCCTGCCAGCATGGAAGACAAACCCAGAAAGCGCAACTGACCATCCGCCAGCAGGGTTATCCGCTGGAATGTTTCGCGCCAGACTTTAGGCGCGATGAACGGCAGCAAACCTTCAAAGAGCAGCATCAGCGCGAACGCCAGCAATAGAGTCGTACCCGTCACGGCCATTACTTTCCGTGTTTGCCCGCGCGGGGTTCAGTCGCTGCGTTTGTGCCACCCGCGCCGCTACTCTTCAGATAACGGAAGAAATCGGAGCTCGGATCAACGACCAGCAGATCGCTCTTGCTCTTGAAGCTCTGGCGATAGGCTTCCAGGCTGCGATAAAAACGATAGAACTCCGGGCTGGGGCCAAAGGCCTGGGCATAGGTCGCAGCCGCACGCGCGTCGCCCTCACCCTTGAGTTTCTGGGCATCCCGATAAGCCTCGGCAACGATCACCTCGCGCTGACGATCGGCATCGGCCTTGATTTTCTCGGCCTCGGCACCGCCCTGCGAGCGGAGTTCAGTGGCGACACGCTTGCGCTCGGTTTCCATGCGGCGATAAACGGAATCGGACACCTCAGGCGTGAAATCAACGCGTTTCAGGCGCACATCGACGATCTGCACCCCCAACGCACGCGCTTCAATATCAACCTTGCGCTGGACTTCCGCCATGATCTTGTCGCGCTCACCCGACACGACATCATGCACCAACCGCCGCCCGAAAGCCTCACGCAAGCCGGCATTCACGGTTTGCGCCAGTCGCGTCTTGGCAACGAACTCATCGCCGCCGACGCTGATGTAATACTGCTTCACATCATTGATGCGCCATTTGACGTAAAAATCAACCTGCATCGGCTTCTTCTCGGCCGTCAGGAATCGTTCCGGCTCCGTCGTGTCCATGGTCAGGATACGTTTTTCAAAAAAGCGTACATTCTGGATCAACGGCCACTTCCAGTGCAGACCAGGCTCGTTGATGACCTCCGTCACCTCACCCAGTTGAAAGACGATGGCGTACTGACGTTGGTCAACGGTAAACAAACACATGGCCAATGTCGTCAACATAACGAACAATGCCGTGGCAAACAGGGACACACTGCGCTGCATCATCGATCTCCTCTTTCACCGCGTTCACGCGAACGTAACAGGTCGCGCGAACGCGACAAACCGCTGTCTGCTCGTTCCAGCTGCGGCGGTGTTTCGTTGGAGATAGTGGGCGTGGGGTGTGCGGTAGCCGGTGCTTCATGCCCGACCGCCGGGGTAGCGGCAGCGGGCGTTGCCTGCGCGGCGCCGGCAGTCTGCATCAGTTTGTCCAGCGGCAGATACAGCAGATTGCCGCCGTTGCGCGCATCGATCATGACTTTGCTGGTGCTGGACATCACCTGTTGCACGGTATCCAGATACATGCGGCTGCGCGTCACTTCAGGTGCCTTGTTGTATTCCACCAGGATCTGCTTGAAGCGACTGGCCTCACCCTCGGCATTGGCGGTCACGCTCTGCTTGTAGCCTTCGGCCTCTTGCAGCAGACGCGATGCCGTGCCGCGTGCGCGCGGAATGACATCATTGGCATACGCCTGCCCTTCGTTCTTTTGCCGCTCGCGATCCTGACCGGCCTTGACGGCATCATCAAAAGCAGCCTGCACCTGCTCGGGCGGCTGCGTGCTTTGCAGCGTAACGGCGGTAACCAACACGCCGGTTTCATAACGATCCAGAATTTCCTGCATCAGCTTGGTGGTGTTGGCGGCAATCTGCTCACGACCTTCGTAGAGCACAAAGTCCATCTTGCTCTTGCCGACCACTTCACGTATGGCTGTTTCAGCCGCGCCCATCACGGTTTCTTCCGGATGACGGTTCTTGAAAATAAAGTTTTGTGCATCCTTGAGGCGGTACTGAACGGCAAAATGAACCATGACGATATTCTCATCATCCGTCAGCATCAGGGCTTCCTTGAGGACCTTGCTGGAGCCCCGATAGCCGACCTCGATGGTGCGTACCCGCGACAGATCGACAATCTCATGGCTTTCGAGCGGCCACGGCAGGCGCATGTTCGGCCCAGGCCCGGTCATCCGGTTGAAGCTGCCAAAGCGCAGCACCACGCCGCGCTGACCTTCGTCGATGATGTAAATGCCGCTACCCAGCCACATGACCAGCACCAGCACCACCAGCATGACCACACCGCCGCCCAGCTGACGCGGGCTGATCGGCGGACGCAGGCCATCGCCATTGCCCGACCCGCGGCCATTGCCTTTTTTACCAAACACCGAGGCCAAATGCCGATTGACATCCCGCCAGAGTTCTTCGAGGTCGGGCGGTCCATCACCCCGGTTATTACCCCGATTATCGCCCCCCGGATTGGGGTTGGGACGATTGCCCCAGCCGTGGTCGTTCATGGACATCAATATCGCAGTGATCACTGGTTGCACCCGTGGTCAGAAAAAGTGGAATTTTGCCGGCTAGACACAAGCTCAGGCGGAAGTGTTTGTCAGGGGTGACCAGCCCCCCTCGATCGCGACCGGATCTTCGTCGCGACAGCGGGTTTTCTCCAGATGGTCACGCGCGATTTCGGTCAGTGCCGCACGCAGCAGATCGACACCCACACCCGTCCGCGCACTCAGCCGAACCCGCGAAATTCTAGCATATTCGTCCCGCTCGACTCCCGACTCGGCGGCCGTGGCATCGATCTTGTTCCAGACGATAATCTGCGGCACTTCAGCCGCGCCGATTTCAGCCAGCACCTGATTAACCGCCGCAATCTGCTGATCACGATCCGGGCTGGATGAGTCGACCACATGCAGCAGCAGATCGGAGCCCGCAGTTTCTTCCAGCGTGGCATGGAAAGCCGCCACCAGCGCATGTGGCAGATCGCGGATGAAGCCCACCGTATCGGAGAGCACGATCTGACCCGCCTCGGGCAAATACAGACGGCGCGTGGTGGTGTCCAGCGTGGCAAACAACTGGTCGGCGGCATATGCTCCCGCCTTGGTCAGGTTGTTGAACAGCGTGGATTTACCCGCATTGGTGTAGCCCACCAGCGAGACGGTCATCACTTCCTGCCGCCCCCGCGCGCGGCGGCGCACGGCACGCTGACGTTCGAGCAGTTTGAGGCGTTCCTTGAGCAGCGAGACCCGCTTGCCCAGCAAGCGACGGTCGGTTTCCAGCTGGGTTTCACCAGGGCCGCGCAGGCCAATACCGCCTTTTTGTCGCTCCAGGTGAGTCCAGCCGCGCACCAGGCGCGTCGCCAGATGTTGCAGTTGCGCCAGCTCGACCTGCAGTTTGCCTTCATGGCTCTGGGCGCGCTGGGCGAAAATATCAAGGATCAGCGCACTGCGATCGACCACCCGACACCCCACCACCCTCTCCAGATTGCGTTGCTGCCCCGCAGAGAGTTCATGGTTGAAGATGACGATATCCGCTTCATGCAGACGCACGGCGGCTGCGACTTCTTCGGCCTTGCCTTTGCCGACATAGGTTGCGGCATCGGGGGCATGGCGTTTGCCACGGATCACGGCCTCCGACTGAACACCTGCGCTGCTGGTCAGCAGTTCGAATTCGGCCAGATTTTCAGCATAGCCGCCATCGCCAAAATCCAGCTGAACCAGAACGGCCCGCGTGCGAGGAATGGTGGATGCGCCGTGAGCGGCTTTGGCAGACATGCGTTGTTCTGTCCTGCAAGGCGAGGCCACGCGAAATGCAGCGACGGCCTCAGCAAAAATCAGTCGTGATCGGCATCCTGACTGATCGTCACCGGACGCGCCGGCACGATGGTCGAAATGGCGTGTTTATAGACCATTTGCGTGACCGTATTCTTGAGCAGCACCACATATTGGTCGAAAGACTCAATCTGACCTTGCAGCTTGATGCCATTGACGAGATAAATCGATACCGAAACATGCTCCTTGCGCAGGGTGTTCAGAAACGGGTCTTGTAGAGTTTGCCCTTTGTTGCTCATGGTGATTTGCCTTTTAAATGGTCGTCGCGCTGCTAATTTAAAGTAATTTGCTACATGAAGCTATCGCCAAAGCGATTCAATTACGACTTTGGCCGCACACGAGTACGCAGTGGGGTACGCGACGGGGTACGCGGTGCTGCCGTAGTTTTACCCGAAGCAGGCGCATCGCGCCGTGTCTGCGCCCGTGGTTGAGCGGCGGCGCGCTTTCTGGGCGCAGGATTTTTCTCGTCGAAGGGATTTTCCGAACTCTTGAATTGAATGCGGAGCGGCGTGCCCTGGAGTTTGAAGGCCGTCATGAAGGTGCGCTCCAGATAACGACGATAGGACTCCGGGATATCATCCAGCGCATTGCCATGAATGACGATGATCGGCGGATTTTGCCCACCCTGGTGAGCGTAACGCATCTTGGGACGGAAAATGCCATGACGGGGCGGTGCCTGCTTGGCCACGGCGGCTTCCAGCACGCGGGTCAGCTTGGGTGTCGCCAGTTTGGCCATGGCGGCTGACCAGGCCTTGTCAACGGAGGTCAATACCCCCGAGATGCCCTCGCCTTGCAGGGCGGAAATGTAATGCACGCGGGCAAAGCCGAGAAAATTCAGTTTGTGTTCGATGTCCTGCTTGATCTGCTCGCGACGATAGCTATCCACGGCATCCCATTTATTAACTGCCACCACCAGGGCGCGCCCGGCCTCGATGGTAAAGCCGGCGATATGGGCATCCTGATCGGAAATATCCTGGCTGGCATCGACCATCAGGATCACCACATTGCTTTGCTCGATGGCCTGCAATGTCTTGATGACCGAGAATTTCTCGATGGCCTCGAACACCTTGCCGCGACGACGCAGACCGGCCGTATCGATCAGGACATAATCCTGGCCATTGCGGGTAAAGGGCACTTCGATCGCGTCACGCGTGGTTCCCGGCATGTCGAAGGCGATCACGCGTTCTTCACCCAGCAGGGTATTGATGAACGTGCTCTTGCCCACATTAGGCCGCCCAGCCACGGCCACTCGCGGGCCGGATGTGGAGGCTTCCATTTCGGCATCAGGAGGAAATGATAGCAGTGCTTCTTCGATCAACTCACGCACACCATCGCCATGCGCGGCCGAAATCACCAGCGGCTCGCCGCAGCCAAGTTCATGAAACTCGGCGGCCACGACGGGGCGGTTCATCCCCTCGCCCTTATTCACAACCAGCAGCAGCGGACGACCCGTGCGGCGCAGGCGTTCGGAAATCACCTTGTCCTGCGCCGTCAGGCCATTGCGGCCATCGACGACAAACAACAACATGTCTGCTTCGGCAATCGCGGCTTCGGCCTGACGCGCCATTTCGTGCATGATGCCGTTCTTGGCCGAGGGCTCGAAACCGCCTGTATCAACCACCAGATACGCACGATCACCAACACGGCCATGGCCGTAATGACGGTCGCGCGTCAGCCCCGGTTGATCCGCCACCAGCGCATCCCGCGTTTTGGTCAGACGGTTGAACAAGGTTGACTTGCCCACATTGGGGCGGCCAACAATCACGAGTGTAGGTTTCATGTCAGCGAACGAGTTATCTGGATCATTTCATTAACGCAAGGACAATGCCTGAACGTTGCCATTGCGTGATTGAACGACCAGGCCGTTCCTGAACAACTGCGGATCGGCGGTGATGGCACTGCTCTCCGCGCTGTAGCGTGCGGCAAAAGCGCCGCTATCATTTCGTAACAGATGAATCACGCCCTGGCCATCGGCCACAGCGACATAGCCGTTGATGGCCAGCGGCCTGGACAGCTCACGATAGGCCAGCTTGTCTTGCTTCCACAGGCTGGCACCGTTGCTACGATCATAGGCCAGCACAGCACCTTTGGCATCACTCACATAAACGCCCTTTTTGTCGATATCGAGCCCCGCACTGCTTGAGACCTCACGCGACCAGACCGGGTTGCCATTGTTCAGCTCAAAGCAGGCCACTCGCCCTTGATACGCGACCGCACAGACCGAATTGCCATAAACCACAGGCAGACTGGTGATGTCAGCGACACGTTCGAGTTCGGTTGAACCCTTCGGCAAAGCCACGGTCGCCTCCCATGTGGGCGCGCCATTGGCCGGATTCAGCGCCACCAGCTTACCCCCCGGGAAGCCCGCCAGAACAGCACGCGCACTCAGCACCACGCCAACATGGCTACGCAACGAAAGCGTGGGCGTGGTGCGCTGATAGACCCACAGACGCTTGCCTTCCTTGAGATCAAACGCATAAATACGCGCATCGCCACTGCGCACCACCAGCATGTTTTCGCCGACCGCCGGTGCGGCCAGAATTTCAGAGCTAAGTTGCGCCTTCCAGGCGAGCTTGCCACTGGCGGCCTCAAAAACCAGCACTTCGCCTTTGTCCGTGCCCACTGCCACCAACTTGCCATTACTGCCCACGCCGCCAGAGAGCGTGCTGCCTGCCTGAATACGCCAGACGGTCACCCCATTATCAAAGCGCGCCAGCGTGCCATCTTCTGCCGCTGCATAAACACTGCTACCCACCACGTTCGGCGTAAACACAAATTCCTTGCTCCGCGCGACGCTGGTCTGCCAGTCGCTGGCCAGCTCAGTAATCGGTGTGAATGCGACAAGCTCGGCAGGCTTGTTCTTCGGCTCACTGGCAAACGGATTCAACGATGAACATGCCGTCAACACCGTGGCGGCAAAGCACGCAGCCCAAGAGGAAGCAACGAAGCGGGATTTCATGGCTGCGCGCCTCCTGCCGGAAGCGCACTCACAGCTGACGCTGCAGCCACTGCATTTACTGCACTCACATTGAGCGACTCCATTTTGGTCAGCACCAGTTCGCGATAGTTTGCTTTCGCCTGATCGTTCGCCGCCACTTTCTGCAACTCATCCAGTTTGTTCAAGGCTTCCTGGTACGCAGCCTTCGCCTCTGTCGGCTTGCCCTGCAGGGCAAGCACATCCCCCTTCATCTCAGCAAAACGGGGCGCGAATGCGGCCACCGGGGTTGCGGTCAACACGTTCAGTGCCTCGTCATAGCCCTTCTCTTCCAGCAGCAACGAAGCCAGACGCAAGCGCGCCAGATCACGCAACTCCACATCGCTGGCATGCTCCTGCGCCCAGACGAGCTGGACTTTGGCCGCTTTGAGATCCGCCGCTTCGACCTGAACACGCGCCGAAAGCAAAGCGGCCATCCCCGCGTAGGTTGTCCGTGGGAACTTGTCGATGACGACACCGGCCAGTTCGCGGGTCTTTTTAGCATCCGACGAACTAGCCGCACGTTCGACAGCCGAATACAACGCACTGGCCTGCATGGCCTGATCCCGCTGCCACCAGTTCCAGCCCTGCCAGGCCGACATGCCGACCAGCACCGTAATCAGCAACCCGGTCACCAGATTGCCGTACTGCTTCCACCAGGTTTTCAGTTCATCAATCTGTTCCTGCTCTTCAAGATCATAGACTGCCATCTTCGTCTTCCCATTCAAAAATCAATTGATTGACTGCATCGGCCAGTTGATCGAGTGCCACCCGATGCTGTTCGCCTGCATTCCCGCTACGCAAAGGCTTCAGGGTCAGTTCGCCTGCAGCGGCCTCATCGTCACCGATAATGACAGCCAGCGTGGCGCCAGAGCCATCCGCCCGTTTCATCTGCGACTTGAAACTGCCGCCGCCACAATGCAGCTGCACCGCAAAGCCATGATCACGCAAGCCTTCGGCTGCACGGAAGGCCATACGCTGCGCGGCTTCACCCTGGTGCACCAGATACACATCCGGAACCTGACGATCAGGTTGCCCGCCCTGCTCCAGCCAGAGTGCCAGCAGGCGTTCGATCCCCATGGCAAAGCCACAGGCCGGCGCGGACTTGCCACCCAGTTGCGCCACCAGCCCATCATAACGCCCGCCCGCACACACCGTCCCTTGCGCGCCCAGTCTGTCCGTCACCCATTCGAAAACGGTGAGGTTGTAATAATCCAGCCCGCGCACCAGACGCGGGTTGATGCGGTAAAGAATCCCGGCATCCTTGAGCAGCGCCTGCACGCCGTCGAAATGCCGCAACGATTCTTCACCCAGATAATCGATCAGTTTTGGCGCACTTTCGACGATCGCCTGCATTGCCGGATTCTTGCTGTCGAGGATCCGCAAGGGATTGCTGTGCAAGCGGCGTTGCGCGTCGGCATCGAGCGCATCGGCGTACTGTTCAAAGTGGGCAATCAGCGCGCTGCGATGCTGCTGCCGCTCCTCCAGCTGCCCCAGCGAATTGATTTCGAGACGGATATCTTCCAGCCCGAGATCGTCCCACAGACGCTGACACATCATGATCTGTTCGGCATCGATATCCGGGCCAGCAAGCCCCAGTGCCTCGACCCCGATCTGATGAAACTGGCGGTAACGACCTTTTTGCGGCCGCTCATGACGAAACATCGGCCCGTGATACCACAGTCGCTTGGGACCGTCGTACAGCAGATTGTGCTGGAGCACGGCACGCACGCAACTGGCCGTGCCTTCCGGGCGCAACGTGAGCTGCTCGCCATTGAGGCTGTCGGTAAAGGAATACATTTCCTTTTCCACAATATCGGTGACCGCACCGATGGCGCGCGCAAACAGCGGCGTCGGCTCCACCAGCGGCATGCGGATGGGGCGATAACCGTAACTGCCCAACCAGGCGCGCACGGTTTCTTCGAACTGCTCCCACAGTTCGGCATCATCGGGCAGGATGTCATTCATCCCGCGTAGAGCCTGCAAGGTTTGTGTCATGTTAATTACCGGAAACAGCCAGGCGCGACGGGTACTTGCGCGCCACATAGTCGTCAATGATGGCGCGGAACTCGCTGGCTATGTGATCCCCTTTCAGGGTCACCGTCCGTTCGCCATCCACATAAACCGGTGCGACGGGGGTTTCACCCGTGCCGGGCAGGCTGATGCCGATGCTGGCGTGCTTGCTCTCGCCCGGCCCATTCACCACACAGCCCATCACCGCGAGCGTCATGTTTTCCACCCCGATGCGTTGCTCGCGCCACGTCGGCATACGGCTACGCACATAGTCCTGGATATCCTGCGCCAGCTCCTGAAACACGGTGCTGGTGGTCCGCCCGCAACCCGGACAGGCCGCCACCAGCGGGGTAAACGCACGCAACCCCATCGTTTGCAAAATTTCTTGTGCCACGATGACTTCGCGCGTGCGATCGCCGTTCGGTTCGGGAGTCAAGGAAACCCGGATGGTGTCGCCGATACCTTCCTGCAACAACACCCCCATCGCCGCCGTCGAAGCCACGATGCCCTTGGAGCCCATGCCCGCTTCGGTCAGCCCCAGATGCAGGGCGTAATCACAGCGCGTGGCCAGTTCACGATAAATGGCGATCAGATCCTGCACGCCAGAAACCTTGCAGGACAACACGATTCTATGGCCCGACAGCCCCAGTTCCTCGGCTCTGGCTGCACTCTCCAGCGCCGAAGTCACCATCGCCTCGCGCATGATGGCTACAGCATTCTTGGGCACGGCGCGCGCGGCATTCTCATCCATGATGCGCGCCAGCAGTGCTTGATCGAGGCTACCCCAATTCACGCCGATACGGATGGGCTTGTCATGCTGGCAGGCGATCTCGATGAGCCGCGCAAATTGCTCATCACGGTGCTTGCCCTTGCCGACGTTGCCCGGATTGATCCGGAGTTTGTCGAGGGCAACTACACATTCGGGCACTTCATCCAGCAGCTTGTGGCCGTTGAAATGGAAGTCCCCCACCAACGGCACATCCAGATTCATTTTGAGTAACTGCTCGCGCACTTTAGGCACGGCCAACGCCGCTTCACGCGTATTCACCGTAATACGGACAATCTCCGAACCAGCTCGCGCCAGCTGGGCAATCTGCAGGGCGGTGGCAATATGATCGACGGTATCAGTGTTGGTCATTGACTGCACGACGACAGGCGCAGCTCCGCCCACGGCCACCTTGCCGATCATGACTTGGCGCGTCAAGCGACGTGGCAAAGCCACTTCAGATGATTTGGATTCCAAAATCGTCATTCCAGATTAAAACGTGCGACATCCACCTTAGTATGCGGCTGCATGTCGACACGACGATCTTCATACTGCAACTGAACATGGGAGGCATTGCCCACCACCAGCGCAAACGGCGGCTTGCCTGTGACCACCTGATGGGTTCCGGGCAGATTGATCTGTGCGAAAACTGTGCGCTGCGTGGCATCCTTGACCTCCACCCAGGATTTGTCGTCGAAACTGAAAATCAGTTGTCGATGATCTGCATCCTGCGGCATCCCCCGCGTCGCTGCAGGATCACTGCCATCGGGCTGTAACACCGCCGCTTCGGGATGGGCAGGAGCACCCGATAGCGTATCCGGCGCAACCTCCGGGGCGGGCGGTGTATTGCCTGCGTCATCTGCCCCTCCAGCAACGGCTGCCATGGCCTCATGCGGCATCGGCGTTACGGTTATTTCGGCCGCCGCCTGGGTTTCGTGCGGCACTGGCGCCACAGGCCAGAAATAGTAAAAACCCACCGCGCCTGACAACGCAAGCAGGGCAGCGCCCAGCATCAGGCTTCTGTGAAATTGATCGCCACGCATGCCAGGTTGCGGCAATGCGGTTCCCGCCCCCGTATCCGCCAGCAGTTCCATCGCCGGTACGGGCGTAGGCACTTGCCGATCGAACATCGCCAGCAACCCGGTCGCGTCCAGTTGCAGCAACTTCGCATAATTACGGATGAAACCCCGAACAACGACGACACCTGGCAGCTTGTCAAACTGATTGTGTTCGAGTGCCTCGATCTGACGCGGACTGTATTTGATGACCTGCGCCACATCCGCGATCGTCAGACCACGCGCCTTGCGGGCTTCGGCCAGACAGCCACCCAAGCTGATCGCCGTTGCCGCATCGGCAGCTCCCGCAGCTTCGGTTGCCCTGAATTCAAACGTATCGGTCATTCGAATTGCCCTTGCGCCAGCTTGATCTGTTCCGGACTGCCCGGAAACTTGCGGTTCAGCTGCAAGGCTGAATTCAACTCTGCCTCGCGATCACCCAACTTGCGCTCGAGTCGTACAGCAAGCCACAACGACTCGGCACTCGGCTCGACCCGTTTGTGCAAATCCATCAGGTAATCTCGCGCAGCAGCAAAATGAGCTTGTCGATACGCGATATCGGCCAGAAAATAAATGGCACGCGCATTCCCCGGTTCCAGACGCAAGGCGCGCATGAAATACGCTTCCGCTCCCTTGTCATCCTTGATCCGCAAGAGACACAGACCCGCATTGGTATTGGGCATGGCCGGCGTTGAATACAGCGGATTCTTGATCGCCATATTGAAATAGCTCAAGGAACGCTGCTCACGCCCGGTCTGACAGAGAAACCAGCCAAAATTATTGTTGATTTCCGGATCATTCGGCGCAATCCGCAGGGCATCTTCAAAGCTTTTTTCAGCCGAAGCATTCTCACGCAACTGCATATATGCCAGCCCCATCAGACTGAGTGCAGGCGCATACGAGGCATCCGCATTCAGTGCGACACGGGACTCTTCCAGTGCGACCGCAAGATTACCTTTTTGCAGATAAAGCGCTCCCAGCTCGGTATGCACCTTGGCGCGCTGCTGGCTATCCGAGACCGCCACCTGCTGCGACACCGCCTGTTCGGCGCTACGCTCCGGCTGCGTAAGACTGCCCGCACAGCCTGGCAACACACTGGTCGCGAACAACAGCAAGAGCGTGGGCATCCCGTATCGCCCCCGGCATTTCAATGATGACATGCGCCCTCTCCTTTGCTGTCCGTATCAAGAATTGTATGCTCCTGCTCCTGCACCAGCCGCACGGTACGCGTGGTACGCGTGGTGCGATCCTGCACCTGCCCGGCCAACTGACCACAGGCTGCATCAATATCATCCCCCCGCGTCTTGCGCGTTGTCGTGACCACACCAGCCTGCATCAGTACATCCGCAAAGCGGCGCACGCGCGGTGCTGACGAACGTTTAAAACCCGAATGCGGGAACGGGTTGAACGGGATCAGATTGAATTTGCAGGGCACATCGCGCGTCAGACGCAACAGTTCCCTGGCATCTCCTTCATGATCATTCACCCCCTCCAGCATGACGTACTCAAAAGTAACGAAATCGCGCGGCGCCTTTTCAAGATAACGCCGACAAGCCGCCATCAACTCAGCCAGCGGATACTTGCGATTGATCGGCACCAAGCGGTCACGCAAAGCATCGGTCGGTGCATGCAGTGAAACTGCCAAAGCCACCGGGCACTCATCACGCAGACGATCCATGGCAGGCACAATGCCTGAAGTCGACACGGTCACCCGGCGACGCGACAAGCCATAGGCATGATCATTCAGCATCAGGTGTAAAGCGGTGATCAGATTGTCCAGATTGGCGAGTGGTTCGCCCATGCCCATCATCACCACATTGCTGATCACACGATCGTCATCATTCACATACTGCGGCTGGGTTTCCAGTAAACGATGCGCCTGCCAGAGCTGGCCTATGATTTCAGCCACTGTCAGATTCCGGTTGAAACCCTGCTTGCCCGTCGAACAGAAGGCACAATCCAGCGCGCAACCGGCCTGACTCGAAATACACAAGGTTCCGCGTCGATCTTCAGGAATAAAGACCGTTTCGATGGCATTACCGCCCCCCACATCAAAGAGGAATTTACGCGTACCGTCATCTGAAACATGATCGCGCATCAACGGCGGCGGTAACACGCAGCCTGCTGCCTGCATCTGCTCCCGCAACGACTTGGCAATATCCGTCATCAGGGAGAAGTCGGTCACACCTTCCTGATGCAACCAACGCAAAACTTGAGACGCACGCATGTTCACGCGCTTGGGTGGCTCACCCAGGCGCGTGAAAAATGCCGCCATACCGACGGCATCCAGATCCAGCAAATTGGACTTATCCGGGTTCATTCACCCGCCTTGCCGTCGATACCGCTCGGAAAACGTGAATTAACGTAAATTAACGCGAATAAACGTTCAGCGTCGGGAAAAAATAAGCAATTTCCACCGCAGCCGTTTCAGCCGCATCTGAACCATGCACCGCGTTGGCATCAATGCTGTCCGCAAAATCGGCACGAATCGTACCCGGAGCAGCCTTTTTCGGATCAGTCGCGCCCATCAGATCGCGATTCTTGAGAATGGCACCTTCGCCTTCCAGTGCCTGTACCATCACCGGGCCGGAAATCATGAAAGCCACGAGATCCTTGAAGAAAGGACGCTCACGATGCACGGCATAAAAACCTTCCGCTTCCTGACGCGACAGATGAACCATCTTCGCGGCAATAACCTTCAGGCCAGCCGCTTCAAAGCGTGCATAAATCTGACCGATGACATTTTTGGCAACAGCATCGGGTTTGATAATGGAAAGGGTACGTTCAACAGCCATAATTTACTCCAGACAAGGTTAAGCAAACAATCAAGCAAAAAATCAAGCAAGCAAAATAACTTCTTATTTTAACTTAATTTCGGTCAGCACTCCCAAGGTTTTTTCCAGACAAACCTCCTTGCCTTGACGAAACAGCCGCCAATCCCCCAAAACCACCGAGGGATGACGATCCGGCCTGGCTTCAAGTAACTGACGCAGGGCTTCCCGCAACCGCACCTCACCAGGAATCATCACGCCCTGCTGACCCAGCAGAAAGCGCAAAAGGTTACGCGCACGCGGTTCTTTCAACACCAACAGCCGGGCAAGCGGGATGGGAAACTGTGCGGGGGTCTCACCTAAATCCAGACGCGCCAGATCATCGAGCAATTCCGCGGCTTCGGCAAAACGTTCGGCCGCCAGCGCAAGACGCTCATCGGCGGCAGGAAAACGCAGTTTGAGGGCGGGTATGACGCGCTGCCGAAGGTAGTTTCTCGACAGTTGAAGATCGGCGTTACTTTCGTCATCCACCCATTGCAAACCATGACGGGAGAGATACGCCTCCAGTTCATCGCGCGAAACGCGTAATAGCGGACGTAACAACCGCAGCCCCGGTCGCAAGGTTCGCACTTCCGGCATGGCTCGCGCGCCATGCACGCCACCGCTACGCATCAAATTGAACAGCAGGGTTTCCGCCTGATCATTGCGATGATGCGCCAGAATCAACCAGTTCGCATCAAGTTTTGAGAAAACCTGGTAACGGCATGCACGCGCCGCAGCCTCCAGACCTTCAGGTGCATCACGCGGAACATCAACCTCAGCGGTTTGCAAGGAAATCGCCAGACGATCACATAGATCACGACAAAACGCCTGCCATTCTGTCGCGTGCGGGCTGATGCCATGATGGACATGGCAGGCTGACAAGCGATAGCCCCAAGTCACCCGCAATTCAGCCAGGCCATGCAGCAACGCGACTGAATCTCGCCCCCCCGACAAGCCCACCACTAGATGATGTAGAGACGCATCCGTAGGCAAACAACGCCGCAGCGATGCGTCGATCCCTGCAAGAAACGGATCAGGCCGCCCGCTGTTCCTTGAACTTGCCATAACTCATCAGTCGCTCGTAACGACGTTCGACCAACTCTGCCGATGACAGATCAGCCACCTGACGCAAGGCATCCTGAATCGCCTTCTTGAGGGCGGTTGCCATAACCTGCGGTGCTCTATGGGCGCCCCCCACGGGCTCATTGATCACCCGATCAATCAGACCCAGCGATTTCAGGCGCGCAGCCGTAATCCCCATGGTTTCAGCCGCATCATTCGCACGCTCAGAACTCTTCCAAAGGATAGAAGCACACCCCTCTGGAGAAATGACCGAATAGGTTGAGTATTGCAACATCATGAGTGCGTCCCCAACGGCAATCGCCAGTGCCCCACCCGAGCCCCCTTCACCAATAATGGTGGTAATCAGGGGAACCTTCAGTTCCGCCATGACCAGCAAGTTACGGCCGATCGCTTCGGATTGACCGCGTTCCTCAGCACCAATACCTGGATACGCCCCCGGCGTATCCACAAAAGTGATCACAGGAATATCAAACTTCTCCGCCAGACGCATCAACCGCAAAGCCTTGCGATAACCCTCGGGGCGTGGCATCCCAAAATTACGCCATATCTTTTCTTTGGTATCGCGCCCTTTTTGATGTCCAATCACCATCACCGACTGGCCATTGAAACGCGCCAAGCCGCCCACAATGGCCTGATCATCCGCATAGGCACGATCACCGTGCAACTCCTCGAAGTCGGTAAACATCATCTCGACATAATCCAGCGTGTACGGACGCTGCTGATGACGTGCCACCTGGGCAATTTGCCAGGGAGTGAGCTTCGCGTAGATATCCTTGAGAAGGTTTTGGTTCTTAACCTCCAGGCGCCCGATTTCATCCGAAATATCGACCGCAGAATCATCCTGGGCAAAGCGCAGAGCCTCGATTTTCGCATCAAGCTCGGCAATGGGTTGTTCAAAATCGAGAAATGTAGTTTTCATGGACATGCCCTCGCATCAATCGCGCAATTCTACCGGAATGAGGGCTGCACGGCAGCGGCACACGATGAGAAATTACATACTTGCAAAGCGAAAGAATCGATAGCAAGTAAAGCGCGCTGGTAAACGCCAAAAGCCCTCTTGCGAGGGCTTTTGGTTTAATGGGAGTCTGGCGCTGACCTACTTTCTCACCCGCATTGGGCAATATCATTGGCGCGGAGGTGTTTCACGGTCCTGTTCGAGATG